>NZ_JBELFI010000031.1:0-22139 GCF_042093035.1 Yoonia sp.
GCTCAGAAGCAGAACCGATGACTGATCCAGCTTGGCCGCCAGATCATCAAGGTCAATCACCAGATCCTCGGTCACGCCCACAAAAATGGGCACACCCCCCACGGCAGCAATCGCACCGGGCACGGGCGCCAGCGTGAAAGCATTGGTCAGAACCTTGTCACCATGCTGCACGCCACTTGCGCGCAAAGCCGTCGTCATCGCATAGCCGCCTGATGCCACCGCAAGGCAATATTTCGCCCCAGTCGCCGCGGCAAATTCTTCTTCCAATAACGCCGCCTCCGCGATTTCGTCGCCGCTGGTGTTGTAGCGGTGCAAACGGCCTGATTGCATCACAGCATTGGCCGCCGCGATCCCTTCCGTGGGGATCGGCTCTTGCTGGGTGAAGCTTCCAGTGAATTTCTCTCTCATAGGCGCAGTCTCTACCCCGTTTGGCGCGCAGTCAAAGGGCCACATTGGCGCAAGGGATAGGGCCAATTCATCCGATCAGCCGCGCAACGACGGCATCAAGTTCGTCATAGTTGTCAATTGTGGCCTCAGGATCAAGGGCAAGCACATCATCGCGCCCCGGCCCGAATGTTACCAAAACCGAAGGAACGCCCGCATTGCGAGAGGTATCACGGTCTGTCGCGGTATCTCCGACGAGCAATGATTTCGCCGGATCTCCGCCCGCGCGACTGACGGCCTCAAAATGGTGGGCCGGATCAGGTTTGCGCACCGGCAAAGTATCCGCACCGATTAGCGACGCAAAGGCATCACGCACGCCAAGGCTGGTCATCAGCGTCTCCGCCAGGCCTTCCGGCTTGTTTGTGGCAATGCCGACGGCGTAATCTGCACTCAGCAATCGCGCAACCGCGTCCATTGCACCGGGATACAGCACTGTGAGGGTGTCGATGTCTTGCGCATAAGCCTCTAACAGGATCGGGTACTGGGCATCGACTTCAATCTCTCCAAACCCATCGACGCGCGAAAACCCAAGCCGCAGCATGGCACGCCCGCCGCGCAGCGCCGTGGCCGCATCATTGGCCGGGTCCAGCAAATCACCCAATCCGAGCCCCCGAAAACAGCTATTCGCCGCAGCGATAAGATCACCGCTGGTATCCGCCAATGTGCCGTCGAGATCGAAGATCACCGTGCGTTTTGTCATGCCATGCCCTTTGGATTGGTCCCTAATCTGTAACGCCCTGAAAACTGATGTGAAGCCCCTGCCCTTGTGATAATGAAAAAGGGCAGTAGAAGTCGCAATAACAACAAGCATTGAGGCCAAGAATGGCAACCGCATTAATCATACTCGGCGCAGGCATGGGCACACGGATGAATTCCGACCTGCCCAAAGTACTGCATCAGATCGCAGGTGCACCGATGTTGGTCCACGCGATGAAATCTGGTGCGGCGCTTGAGCCTGCGCGCACAGTGATCGTCGCGGGACACGGCGCCGACCTGGTTGAGAAAGCCGCCCGCGCATTTGATCCTGATGTGACGATGGCGCTGCAATCCGAACAGCTTGGCACCGCTCACGCGGTGGCGCAAGCCAAAGATGCGCTTGTCGATTTTGAAGGTGACGCGTTGGTGCTTTACGGTGATACGCCCTTCATCCGCCCCGAAACATTGGCCGCAATGACCGCTGCACGCCTGACCCACGATATTGTTGTTCTGGGATTTGAGGCCGCTGATCCGGGGCGCTACGGGCGATTGATCCTGAAAGACGACCAGCTTGACCGAATCGTGGAATTCAAGGACTCATCAGATGAGGAACGATCTTTAAGCCTCTGTAATAGCGGTGTTATAGCGGCGGAAAGCAGCACACTCTTTTCACTGATTGATGCCGTGGACAACGACAATACAGCCGGGGAATACTACCTGACGGACATCATCGGCATCGCCCGCGCGCGCGGGCTGACCGCAACCGTGGTGCGCTGTGACGAGACCGAGACGCTGGGGATCAATTCGCGTGCAGAACTTGCAAGCGCAGAAGCGCTGTTCCAAGCCAAGGCCCGCCAAGCGTCACAGGAAGATGGCGTCAACCTCACCGCCCCTGAGACCGTTTTCTTCGCCCATGACACCGTTATTGGCCGCGATACCGTCGTTGAACCAAACGTCGTCTTCGGTCCAAACGTCACAATCGAAAGCGGCACGATCATTCGGGCATTTTCGCATCTCGAAGGTTGCCATGTCTCCAAAGGCGCGGTGGTGGGGCCTTATGCAAGGCTGCGCCCCGGCGCAGAGCTGGCAGAGAACGTGAAAGTTGGCAATTTCGTTGAAATCAAGAACGCCCAAGTTGCTGCCGGGGCAAAGGTAAACCACCTTTCCTACATCGGTGATGCGACCATTGGCGCGCGCAGCAACATCGGCGCAGGTACAATCACTTGCAACTACGACGGTGTGTTCAAACACCACACGACCATCGGCGAGGACGCGTTCATCGGTTCAAACACCATGCTGGTGGCTCCCGTCACGGTAGGGAATGCCGCAATGACAGGCAGCGGGTCCGTCGTGACGCGCAACGTGCCTGCCGGTGATTTGGCCGTGGCGCGCGCAAAACAGGAAAACAAAACAGGCTTTGCGGTGCGCCTGTTCGAAAAACTCCGCGCACGCAAACAAAAAGGGTCTTAAACCATGTGTGGCATTGTCGGTGTATTGGGCGATCATGAGGCCGCCCCGCTTTTGGTGGAGGCACTCAAACGATTGGAATACCGCGGCTATGACAGCGCAGGTATTGCGACCATTCATGACAAAAAGCTCGACCGGCGGCGCGCGATTGGCAAGTTGGTGAACCTGTCAGATGCGCTCGTGCATGACCCATTGGCGGGCAAAGCTGGCATTGGCCACACCCGCTGGGCCACGCATGGCGCTCCGAACGCGGGCAATGCGCATCCCCATCTCGCGGGCGCTGTTGCCGTTGTCCACAATGGCATTATCGAAAATTTCCGCGAATTGCGCGCCTTTCTGGCCGACAAAGGCATAGGCTACGAAACCGATACGGACACAGAGACCGTGGCGCTGCTCGCCAACTATCACATCGACCAAGGGTTCAGCCCGCGCGACGCCGCTGAACAGACGATCAGCCAACTGGAAGGTGCCTACGCAATGTGCTTCCTGTTCGATGGCGAGGATGATTTGCTGATCGCGGTACGCAAGGGCTCTCCTTTGGCAATTGGTCACGGCATGGGAGAGATGTTTGTCGGCTCGGATGCGATCGCGCTCGCGCCAATGACCGATCAAATCACCTATCTGGAGGAAGGTGATTGGGCGATCATCACCCGCAACAGCGTGGAAATCCGTGATCCGAGCGGCGCACTTGCCAATCGCGCGCTGAAAACCATTCAAGTGGACACCGCGCGCGTCGACAAAGCCGGATTCAAACACTTCATGGCCAAGGAAATCGCCGAACAACCAGTCGTGCTGCAAGGGGCTCTGGCCCACTACATCAATGCGGATGAGAGCGCTGTCACGATGCCAGAGCCGCAGTTGGATTTCACCAAAGTGCAGCGCATGACCATGGTGGCATGTGGCACGGCTTACTACGCCTGTCTGGTCGCGAAATATTGGTTTGAGCAGATCGCGGGCATTCCGGTCGAAGTCGATGTGGCCTCTGAATTCCGCTACCGCGAACCACCTGTGACGGAAGGGACTGTCGCGCTTTTTGTCAGTCAGTCGGGTGAAACCGCAGATACATTGGCCGCTCTGCGCTATATGGACGGCAAGGCCGACAAAATCGTGTCAGTCGTCAATGTGCCCGAAAGTTCAATCGCGCGTGAAAGTGATCTGGCGCTGCCAATTTTGGCGGGAGTGGAAGTGGGTGTGGCCTCCACCAAGGCGTTCACATGCCAGTTGGCGACGCTGGCTTTGCTGGCGCTGCAAGCCGCAGAAGCGCGCGGGAAACTGTCCAGCGCTGAGGTCGCCGAAAAGCTGGCAGCGTTGCGCAGCCTGCCGGGGCTTTTCAATCAGGCTTTGGCGATTGAAGCGAAATCAAAGAAGGTGTCGCGCAAACTGGCAGAGGCGCGTGACATCCTGTTCCTGGGCCGCGGCGCGATGTATCCGCTCGCCCTTGAAGGTGCGTTGAAACTGAAAGAAATCAGCTATATACACGCCGAAGCTTATGCTTCTGGGGAATTGAAGCACGGCCCCATCGCATTGGTGGACAAACATGTGCCCGTCATCGTCATGGCCCCGCGCGACAGCCTTTTCGAAAAGACCGTCTCGAACATGCAGGAGGTCATGGCGCGCGGTGGAAAAGTCCTGCTCATAACGGATCAGAAGGGCGCGGACGAGGCCAGCATGGGTGTTTGGGATACGATCATCATGCCAGAAGTTGACCCATTCCTCGCACCGATGCTTTATGCAGTGCCTGCACAATTGCTGGCCTATCACACGGCAGTTGCAAAGGGCACGGACGTGGACCAACCGCGCAACCTTGCCAAATCAGTGACTGTCGAATAATGACGCACAATGCCGCCATTGCCGAACTGCGCGCGGCGGGGGATCCCGCCAAAGCCTCCCAGATGCATAGATATCACAAGGTTGACCGCCAATACCTTGGCATTGCCAATCCGGTGATCGACGCGCGGGTTCAAGCGTGGCGCGCGGAGGTTGATCTTGAAGGGCGCCTCGCGTTGGCCAAGGGGCTTTGGAAGGGCAACACGCATGAAGGGCGGATCGCGGCGGCGAAACTGTTGACGCAGGCGCGGATCAAACCCGATGACCAGGGCGCATGGGAGCTTATCCAGTCTTGGGTGCCTGATTTTGACGCTTGGGCGATTGCCGATCATGCCAGCATCGCAGGCCAGAAGCGGCTGGTTGCCGATCCAGCGCGGCTCGACACGGTCGAGGATTGGACAACCTCGGATCACATGTGGACCAAGCGTGCGAGCTTGGTAATGACACTTCCCTGGACCAAGCAGAACAATCCAAAGCCCGCCGAATTGGCCACGCGCGACCGTGTCTTGGGATGGGCTGCAACCTATGTCACCGATCACGATTGGTTCATCCAGAAAGCAATTGCGTGGTGGCTGCGTGAGCTATCCAAACATGATCCGGCGCGGGTGCGTGATTTTCTTGAAGAACATGGCGGAGCAATGAAATCCTTCGCGGTCAGGGAAGCCGGGCGCAAACTGGCTGACTGGTCTGTCGCCAAAAGTCCAATCGGCGAAAAAACCTTCGGAAACTTCCCGTGATTACAGGCGTGTGACAACCTCAGCCTCTTGCGGGGCATCCCGCTCGATCCCGAAAACGCCGTCCAACTTGCGGTCGAACATCGTCGATGAGCAGCCCGTTAAGGCAATAAAGGACAGCAGGATCATCAGTCTCATTCGCCAACCTTACGTCGCAGATACGTGACCCGCAACAGCCCCCAAGCCACTTGCGCTACCGGTCGCCGAGACATAACTTGCCCCCATGACTGAGCCATTGATTGACCCTTTCGCACGCGCCATTGAGTACCTGAGGGTGTCGGTCACAGACCGCTGCGATTTCCGCTGCGTCTATTGCATGTCAGAAAACATGACCTTCCTGCCGAAAAAGGAACTCCTGACGCTGGAGGAACTCGACCGCATGTGTTCGGCTTTCATCCGCCTTGGTGTGCGCAAACTGCGCATCACCGGCGGAGAACCATTGGTGCGCCGCGAAATTATGACCTTCTTTCGCAGCATGTCGCGGCATTTGGACAGCGGTGCCTTGCATGAGCTGACGCTGACCACCAACGGCAGCCAGCTTGAAAAATTTGCCGATGATCTCTTTGCGGCAGGTGTGCGGCGGATCAATGTCTCACTTGATACGCTCAACGACGATAAATTCGCCCAGATCACGCGTTGGGGCCGCCTGCCCCAGGTCTTGCGCGGGATCGATGCCGCCCAACGTGCCGGGCTACGTGTGAAGATTAACACGGTCGCTCTGCAAGGCTTCAACGAAGATGAGTTGGAGACGCTCACCGATTGGTGTGCCGCGCGCGATATGGACCTGACCTTTATCGAGGTCATGCCGATGGGCGATCTGGGCAACGAAGACCGACTGGGTCAGTACTGGTCGCTCAAAGACCTGCGTGCGCGCATTGCTGCGCGCTCACCCCTGACGGACCTGCCAGAACGCACTGGCGGCCCCGCCCGCTACGTGCGTGTGGAAAACACGGGTCAAAAGATAGGCTTTATTACCCCACTCAGCCATAATTTCTGCGAAAGCTGCAACCGTGTGCGGATCACCTGCACGGGTGAGATTTACACCTGCCTTGGGCAAGAAGGGCATTCCGACCTGCGGGGGCCATTGCGGGCATCTGAAGCGGATCATGATCTGGAGGATGCGATCCGCGCTGCGATTGCGTTGAAACCCAAAGGCCATGATTTCGATTACTCACGCCAGCAAGTTGATGGGCAGGTCAGTCGGCATATGTCGCATACCGGTGGGTAAGGCCGTCGTCTCGCAAGACGTCTCATGCAGTCCAGTGCCTAACGAGCAGGCATCCGTTTTTCCACAATCTCGGCCCACCAAGAGCAGCCCGCGGGCATCGTCTCATCTTTGAAAACATACTCTGGGTGATGCACATCCGCCCCTTCGCCGTTACCGACAAAGATATAAGCGCCGGGGCGTTCTTGCAGCATGTATGAGAAATCCTCGCCACCCATGGTCTGGTTCGCGGTGGCGCAGTCTCCCGCCACGGATTTCGCGACTTCGGCGGCAAATGCCGTCTGCTCTTCGCTGTTCACCATAACAGGATAACCGCGCCGGTAGTCGATATCCGCCGTCGCACCGTGCGCCGTAGCGGTCCCCGTCACAATCTCCCGGAGGGACTGCTCAACCAGATCACGCACATCATCTGAGAGGGTTCTGACCGTGCCGCGCAAATGGACGGTTTGGGGGATGACGTTGAACGCCTCAGAGGAGGTCCGGAAGCTGGTGACAGAAACCACGATCTGATCGATCGGGCTCACAATGCGCGCGGCGATCGTTTGCAGCGCGACAACGACATGGCTGGCAGCGACTGTTGTGTCACGCGTCAGATGCGGTTTGGCGGCGTGGCCACCGCGCCCTTCGATGATGATGTCGAATAGATCGGTCGCCGCAAAGAAGGCCCCGGGGCGAATTGCAAACTGACCGACCGGCAGGTCGGGCCAGTTGTGCATCCCGTAGACTTCCTGAATGCCGAAGCGATCCATCATGCCGTCTTCGCACATCTCCCGGCCACCGCCGCCGCCTTCTTCGGCGGGCTGGAAGATGACGACCGCTTTGCCGTCAAAATTGCGCGTTTCAGAAAGGTATTTCGCAGCCCCCAATAGCATCGCCGTGTGCCCGTCATGCCCGCAGGCATGCATCGCACCGTCAACCTTGGATTTATAGGGCAAATCAGTCTGTTCCTGCATTGGCAGCGCATCCATATCCGCGCGCAGTCCGATCACTTTGCCTGATGCGTCGGACTTACCGTTTATCACGCCTACGACGCCTGTGCGCCCGATCCCCGTCACCACCTCATCACAGCCAAATTCACGCAGTTTTTCCGCGACGATCGCAGAGGTCCGATGTGTCTCAAACAGGATTTCGGGGTGTTGGTGAAAGTCATGCCGCCAAGCGGTGATTTCGGGCAGCATGTCGGCAAAACGGTTCTTGATTGGCATTCTGAAACTCCACTGACTGACAACAGATATGTGTCTACGCGGCGAGCATGTCCACCAGATTGCTGATAAATGCTTCACCCTGTCGAAACTGTTCGACCGAGATGTACTCATTTGGTTGGTGCGCTTGGGCGATGTCACCGGGCCCACAAATAACGGCTGAATACCCACGTTCCTGAAACTGTCCGGCCTCTGTGCCGTAGCTGACGACATTGCTGGCGTTTTCGCCGGTGAGCCGCCGCACAAGTGCTTCCGCACGTCCGTGCGCTTCCGGCACCAAGCCCGGAACATGAAAAAGCGGCTCCGCGTTGATCCCCGCTTCCATGCGGACGGCTTTCATCTCTGCCTCAAGTTCGGCGACCTTGGAGAGGAAGCGGGCCCGCCATTCGCCGATGTCCTCACCCGGAACGAAGCGGAAATCAAACGCGAAGTGGCAATCTTTGGCCGTGATATTATGCGCGGTCCCCCCATTTATCATGCCAACATGCAATGTCGTGTAGGGTGGTACAAAGTCGGCGGCCAATTCAGAGACCGGTTTTGTGGCGTTCTCTGCGTTGACGTCATTGGCCCAGTCGATCAACTTCGCGGCCATCATGATCGCGCTGACACCTGTGGGCGCGAGCGATGAATGCACCTCAAAACCACGAAAGTGCATGTCATAGCCGATACCACCTTTATGGCCGGTCACGACCTTCATCATTGACGGCTCACCCACAACCACCGTATCAGCACGCGGCATTCCCATTGCCACCATGTGGTCAATCATCGGCGGTGCCCCTGTGCAGCCCACTTCTTCGTCGTAGCTCAGCGCGATTTGCAGCGGTCGTTTGATCCCGCGCGCAAGCGCAAGCGGCACAGCCGAGAGCGCCAATGCATCAAAACCCTTCATGTCGCAGGTGCCACGGCCGTAAAGCCTGCCTTGACGCTCGGTCACCGTGAAGGGATCGGTGTCCCATGCCTGCCCGTCCACAGGCACCACATCGGTATGACCCGACAGGACAACGCCGCCATCAATTTCGGGCCCGATATGGGCATAAAGAGCGGCCTTGGTGCCGTCGGCATTGGGAACGCGGGTAGACTGGACCCCAAGGTCCGTCAGAAATCCCTCAACAAAATCAATAAGGTCAAGGTTGCTGTCCCGACTAACCGTGGGGAAACCAACCAGCGTATCCATCAGCTCACGGGCGCTGCGTGACATGGTGATCCTTTCATCATCTGCCTTATTTCGTCACTCTCAAAGGCCGCACTGAACGAGAGACGGGCAATGACCACTCTGCCGTTTCTAATCCCTTACGGCAAACATGAAACAGCTTGCGACATGAAAAATTACTGTTACCGTTCTCCGTGGTGCGCAAACAGGTCCGTCAGAGATCTGCGTAAAAACAAAAGACCTGAACCACTGGGAGGTTCGTGAATGCCTGATGGGGCGCTGCCCGTCCTGGATGTCCGGGACCTCAAGACCGTTTTCCAAACTCGTGGTGGTGAAGTTCATGCGGTCAATGACGTGAGCTTCTCTCTCAAGCCCGGTGAGTTGCTGGGTGTCGTTGGGGAAAGCGGTTCCGGCAAATCCGTAACGATGATGTCGCTGTTAGGGCTATTGCCCTCTCCGCCTGCGGATGTTCGCGGCGGCGAGGTCCATTTTGAAGGGCGGGATTTGTTGAAAGTTCCGCTTGACCAGTTGCGCACCGTCCGCGGGGGCAAGATCGGCTTTGTCTTTCAAGACCCGATGACCTCTCTCAACCCTGTCTATCAGGTTGGCTTTCAGATCATGGAACCCTTGCGCAAGCATATGGGCATGAACAAAAGACAGGCCGCCGCGCGCGCGCAGGAACTGCTGGAGCTTGTGGGTATTCCTGATGCCAGGCGTCGTCTTGATGATTATCCGCACCAGTTTTCGGGCGGTATGCGTCAGCGCGTCATGATCGCGATTGCTTTGGCGTGCGATCCACAGGTGCTGATCGCGGATGAACCGACAACCGCGCTCGATGTGACCATTCAGGCGCAAATTCTTGAGTTGATGAAGGAATTGCGTGACAAGCTGGGCATGGCGGTGATCTGGATCACCCACGACCTTGGCGTGATCGCAGGCATCGCAGACCGCGTGATGGTGATGTATGGCGGCCAAGTCGTCGAACATGCCCCTGTGCATGAATTGTTCGGGAACCCCCAACACCCTTATACCCGCGCCCTGCTCAAAACGATCCCATCAATATTGGGGGAGAGAGCTGCGCGTTTGACAATCATCGAAGGCCAACCACCGATTATGGCGGGAGCGCCCACATCGTGTCCGTTCCGGGACCGCTGTGATGTGGCTTTTGATCGTTGCGCCGTTGAAAACCCGCCTCGCTTTGATGTGGGCAACGGCCATGACGCCGCTTGCTTCTTTGATGCCCGCACCGGAGTGCCGCGTGATGCTTGATGAACGCAAGAAGGCACTGGTTTCGGTCAAAGACCTCAAAATGCACTTTCCGATCTTCGCGGGCCTGCTGCGTCGCCGCATGGGCGAAGTAAAGGCCGTCGATGGTGTCAGTTTTGATGTGATGGAGGGGGAAACCCTCGGGCTGGTTGGTGAAAGTGGTTGCGGGAAATCCACCTGTGGGCGTGCGGTGCTGCGTCTCTATGATATCACCTCAGGTTCAATCGAAATCGACAATCGTGAAATCGGGAACATCCCGCAGACTGATTTGCGCCAAATGCGTCCGACAATGCAAATGGTGTTCCAAGACCCGCAGGCGAGCTTGAACCCGCGCATGACCGTCGAAGACATCATCAAAGAGCCGTTCGACGAGCATACCACTCTCAATGATGCGGAGAAACGCGCGCGCGTTGCCGAACTGATGGATCAGGTCGGCCTGAACCGCAAGTTTGCGAAACGCTACCCGCATGCGTTTTCGGGCGGTCAGCGGCAGCGGATCGGGATTGCCCGTGCGCTTGCATTGAACCCAAAGTTTATCGTCTGTGACGAACCGATTGCCGCCTTGGATGTCTCCATTCAGGCGCAGGTCGTGAACCTGCTGGAAGACCTGCAATAGAAATACGGTCTGACCTATCTCTTTATCAGCCACGATTTGTCTATGGTCCGCCACATCGCCACCCGCGTGGCCGTGATGTATCTGGGCAAGATCGTCGAACTTGCCCCGCGTGAAGGACTTTATGCAGAACCGCTGCATCCCTATACCAAAGCCCTGCTTTCCGCCGTGCCAGAACCGGACCCAAGCCTGGCCCGCAAGACGGAACGGATCATCCTGCAAGGGGACGTGCCATCGCCGTCGAACCCGCCGCAGGGCTGTAATTTCTGCACTCGCTGCCCGTCCGTGATGGACATCTGCAAGCGTGTGGAACCTGAATATCGTGAGGTACACCAAGGACGGTATACCGCCTGTCACCTCTATAACGATAAAAACGACATTGCCGGACAAACGGCAGGTCATGACGACAACAAGAGCACCAACAAGGAGAAGACAAAATGACACTCAAAACAGCCCTGATTGGCGCTGTTGCGATAGCGGCACTTGCCCCGATGGCATATGCTGGCGCACACGAAGGCGAGCGCGGTCGCGATGGCGAAGTCAAAATCATTTATTGGCAAGCCCCGTCAATTATGAACCCCTTCCTGTCCGGCGGCACCAAAGACGTGGAGGCCGCGTCTCTCGTGGTTGAACCGCTGGCGCGCTACAACAGCTCCGGCGCGCTGACGCCTTGGTTGGTGGATGAAGTCCCGACTGTCGCCAATGGCGGCGTGTCCGAGGATCTTACATCCATCACCTGGAATATCTCGCCCGGCCTCTTGTGGTCAGACGGTTCTGCCTTCACTTCGCGCGATGTGCAGTTCACTTATGAATATTGCACGGACCCTGAATCGGGGTGTGCGCAGTTGACCAAGTTTGAAGGCGTCGCATCGGTCGAAACCCCCGATGATCTGACCGTCATCGTGAACTTCGAAGGCCCGACCCCATTCCCCTATGGCCCATTTGTTGGCGGCGAAAGCCCGATCTTGCAAGCCCGCCAATTCGCGGACTGTATGGGTGCGCGCGCGCCTGAATGTACGGACGAAAACTTCAGCCCTGTCGGTACTGGCCCCTTTGTGGTCACTGAATTCCGTACCAATGACGTCATCCAGTTGGTTGCCAACGAAAACTACCGTGATGCCAGCAAACCCGCCTTTGCGTCCGTGACCTTCAAGGGTGGCGGTGATGCAACCGCTGCCGGTCGTGCCGTGATGGAAACAGGCGAATTCGACTACGGTTGGAACCTGCAACTTGCGCCTGATGTCATTGCATCAATGCAAGAAGGTGGCATGGGCATACCTGTTGCGGGCTTCGGGCCATTGGTCGAACGTATCATGCTGAACCAAACGAACCCTGATCCGGCCCTTGGTCCAGACGAGCGTTCGGTCATCCGCCCACATCCGTTCCTTGGCGATCCCGCCGTCTATAAAGCGATGTCAATGGCCATCGACCGGCCGCTGCTGGTTGAGGTTGGCTACGGTCAGGCCGGCAAAGTGACCTGCAACTGGGTCCCGGCACCTGCTGCTGTGAACTCTGACACATTCACATGTGATGTGCAGGATATTGCGGGCGCAAGCGCGATGCTGGATGCCGCCGGTTACATGGACACCGACGGTGACGGGGTGCGTGAAACGCCAGACGGCGTGCCGATGGCAATCCTTTACCAGACGTCCACAAACGCTGTCCGTCAGGACTTCCAAGCCCTGATTAAAGAGTGGTGGTCCGAGATTGGTATTGACGCAGAATTGCGCAACATTGATGCATCCGTGTTCTTTGGTGGTGACCCAGGTTCGCCTGACACATTCCAGAAGTTCTATGCAGACGTTGAAATGTACGCGAATACTTTCAACGGCACTGATCCGCAGGCATATCTCGCCAATGGCCTTTGCGACAAAGCGCCAAGCCCTGCATCCCAGTGGCAGGGTGAAAACATCAGCCGTTTCTGTGATCCAGCTTACGACCAGTTGCACGCCCAGCTGACTGCCACAGCAGACGTCGATGAGCGCGCGTCTATCGCGCGGCAGTTGAACGACATCATTGTCGACAAAGGCGGCATGATCCCACTGGTTCACCGTGGTCGTCTGTCGGCACATGCCAACAGCCTTGGCGGGATTGACCTGAACGTTTGGGACAGTGAGCTTTGGAACATCGCTGACTGGTACCGCACTGGCGACAACCGCTAATTCGGTCACACAAATATGCAAGGCGGGGGGGTCCCTCCGCCTTGTATCCCGTCCCGCCCTTCCAGAACCATAAACCAAGGCGTCCATTCATGCTCAACTACACAATCCGTAGATTGGTCCTGTCGATCCCGACGCTTCTGTTTATCGCTTTGGTGATTTTTCTGCTGCTGGAGCTCGCCCCCGGCGACCCCATGGGCCAGATGCCCCTGACAATCCCCGATGACGTCAAACAGCGGATGCGCGAGGCGCTGGGCCTCGGAGAGCCTTGGTATACCCGCTTCTACCTCTGGCTCTATCAGTTCTTCATTGTCGAGCCGCAATACTGGATCGACGCAGCCTTTGGCACCAACTTCGCCGATGGCGCACAACGCATCATCAGTTTCCAGTCCCGTAGCCCTGTCTTTGATACCATCGCAGAGCGTATGCCACAGACCCTTTGGGTTGTCGGGATGTCCTACGTGGTTGGCGTCGCCATTGCCCTGCCAATCGGCATCATCAGTGCCTACAAACAGTATTCGGTCTTCGACCAAGCCGGGACGTTTATCTCGATGATTGGCTTTTCGGTGCCGCCGTTCTTTTCAGGCGTGCTGGTGATCGTGATTTTCTCCGTCCAATTGGGCTGGCTGCCATCGATCTATGACACCACGCACAGGGTAGTGGACTGGGCCTCTTTCAAGTTCCAGATCCAGCAGATGATTATGCCTGTGATGGTTCTGGCCCTGCAAACCACAGCACAGGTCAGCCGGTATATGCGGGCTTCCATGTTGGATAATCTTGGCATGGACTATGTGCGCACCGCCCGCGCAAAGGGGATGTCCGAAAGCGTTGTGGTGATGCGCCATGTGCTGCGCAACTCGATGATCCCTGTTGTGACTGTGATCGCGCTGGGTATTCCTTCGATCTTTGGCGGCGCGATCATCACCGAGCAGGTGTTCAAGGTGAACGGCCTTGGTCAGCTGCTGATTATCGCGCTGCAAGGCTCTGACATTCCGATGGTGATGACCATCACCTTCCTGCTGGCGGTGCTGATCGTGATGATGAACCTGATTGCCGATATCCTTTACGGCGTACTTGACCCAAGGATCCGCTATGACTGACCGACCCATCGCAGCCCAAGCCCCGGTCGCCGACGTCAAAGCCCGCAATCAATGGTGGGACGTCTGGGATCAATTCCGCTCACACAAGGGGGCGATGGCAGGATTGATCTTTCTGACCTTCATCACGCTGTTCTGCACCATCGGTCCACTATTGTGGGACGTTGACCCCGGCAAGCTGGACATCCGCAACAAGGACGTGCGCCCGATCTATGTGGCGATCTGGGATGGTGACGCAAAGACCAGCTGGGCGCGGCCGATGGGCACCGATCACCTTGGGCGCGATATCATGTCCAACATCATGCAAGGCGGGCGGATCTCGCTCGCGGTGGGGTGGACAGCAATGGTCTTGGCGATCATTATCGGCACCTTTGTTGGCGTTCTGGCGGGGTATTTCAGGCGGCTGGACTGGGCACTTATGCGCTTCACCGATCTGGTATTATCGCTGCCATTGCTGCCGCTTCTCTTGGTGATGATGTTGTTATTCCGCGACCCGCTGCGCGCTGCATTCGGGCCTGAGAACGGGATATTCCTGCTGATCGTCATTGGGATCGGGATCACCTCCTGGATGCAAACCGCGCGGATCGTGCGCGGTGACGTGATGGCGCTGAAAGAACGGGAATTCGTGCTTGCCGCGCGTTCCATCGGGACGCCGCCACGGCGGATGATTACACGCCACATATTGCCCAATGTGCTGTCGCCGATCATGGTCTCGGCAACCCTCGGCCTTGCGACCGCGATCATTACCGAGAGCGCGTTGTCCTTCCTCGGTCTTGGTTTCCCGTCTGATTTCCCCACATGGGGCAAGATCCTGTTTGATAGCGTGGACCGGATGACAGCCTTCCCTGAGCGGGTCCTGTGGCCCGGCTTGGCGATTTCGCTGACAGTGCTGGCAGTGAATTACATCGGTGACGGTCTGCGCGATGCGCTGGATCCGCGGATACGCGGTCTGTGATAGCGGCAAACGGATGAAATCCGGACTACCCTTTCGCTGCGGTCCGCTTCAACAGTCGAGACGCGGGACAATACCGACATTCGCTGCAATTGGCCCCGCCAAACTGACCCCAGCAGTTTGCAACGCTTGAGGAAAGCCGAGGCACAGATTGATATAAGTCAGTAGCGATTGTCCAAAGGAATGTAACCATATGGATGTGTAGTTTGAGACGCTGTCTGTTTTTCATGGTGAATGAGAGGCCGCGCTGCATAGTAAGGAGCAAAATTATGGTGATGTATTCTTCCAAGGCGATTGTATTGGCGACCGCGCTTGCCGCTGTTCCAGGCCTAGCCGCCGCACAGGATTGGGACGGGTTCTATGGTGGTTTGACCCTCGGTTATGCTGCGGGCGATGCCGATCATTCCTTCAGCAATGGTGCACCCGACGGCAATTCCGAACCTGATGGCGCACTTTTTGGCGGTTTTGTCGGGTATGGGTATCAGAACGGGAACACTGTGTGGGGTGGCGAGATTGATGCCGAAGCCTCTGAGTTTTCGGGTTCGTTCGAAGACACGTCCGGTTTCACCTCTGCCGGTGAAATCGATGGCGAATGGCAGGGTTCAATCCGTGCGATCTTTGGCTACGCAAGCCAGCTTGGCGGTCGACCCGCCCTATTCTACGGCACCGCGGGATATGCCCTTGGTCAGTTTGATTTCTACGGCGGCCCCACAGGCGGCCCGCTGGAAGATGGCTACGATGAACAAATGGAAGGCTCAACGGTTGGCGTGGGAATGGATTGGCGGTTTGCGCCACAATCAGCCCTGCGCGCTGAGTACCGCTATACCGATTTTGGTAAGGCAAAAGGTGATTTGGAACCGGGATTTGGCGGGGTTGAAATGCCTGTAGAGGTCACCCAGAGCGCCATACGCATTGGTGTCCGCTTCGACTTTTAACGAAGCCGCAAAAGGCTAGGGTGTATTTGCATATGCACCCTAGCGCCGGTTTCGCCATTGCGCGATGCCTGACCTAAGGCGCAGCTTCCACGGTCTTGAAGCAGATTGATCGTAGCGCACATGGGCGGCATCGTTGATGCACTTAAATAATCCTGACCGACATCTTTCTGGTTGCAATGAACACCGAAAGCGTCCGTATGAGGCTCATAGCCGCCATCCGAGACAAAGCTTGAATATTGCTACACAACAACAAAAGCCCCGCTACATGCAGCGGGGCTTTCGAATTAAAGTAGATTAAGAACGACCCTAAGGTCAGTCGATCTTCGGCAACAATTCATCCAAGGACTTCTTCGCGTCACCGTAGAACATCCGTGTGTTGTCCTTGAAGAACAGCGGGTTCTCGATGCCGGAATACCCGGTACCCTGACCACGCTTGGACACAAACACCTGCTTGGCTTTCCAGCACTCAAGCACTGGCATACCTGCGATGGGGCTGTTCGGATCGTCCTGTGCGGCAGGGTTCACGATGTCGTTTGAGCCAATGACGATCGCAACATCCGTCTGCGGGAAGTCATCGTTGATCTCGTCCATTTCCATTACAATATCATATGGCACCTTCGCTTCCGCGAGCAGCACGTTCATGTGGCCCGGCAAACGCCCTGCAACAGGGTGGATCGCAAAGCGCACGTTCTTGCCCTGTGCGCGCAGCTTGCGCACCAGCTCTGACACGGATTGTTGGGCTTGCGCGACCGCCATGCCGTAACCGGGGATGATGATAACGCTGTCAGCCTCATTCAGCGCCGAGGCCACACCATCGGCGTCGATGGCGATCTGTTCACCTTCAACCGCCATCTGCTCACCCGCAGGGCCGCCAAAGCCGCCCAGGATCACACTCACGAAAGAGCGGTTCATCGCTTTGCACATGATATAAGACAGGATCGCACCAGAGGAGCCGACAAGCGCGCCCACAACAATCAACAGATCGTTGCCAAGCGAGAAACCGATCGCTGCAGCGGCCCAGCCAGAATAGCTGTTCAGCATGGACACAACGACAGGCATATCTGCACCACCAATGCCCATAATCAGGTGATAGCCGATAAACAGACCCGCCAGCGTCAGCAGAACCAACGCCCAGGAACCGCTCCCGCCCATATACATCAACAACAAAATGACAGAGGCCGCCGCAGCACCTGCGTTCAAGAAATGCCCACCGGGCAGCTTGTTGGCCGCGGTATCGACCTTGAACGGCAGCTTGCTGGACGCACCAGATAGCTTTGCATAGGCAATCACGGAGCCCGTAAACGTCACTGCACCGATCCAGATGCCCAGCACCAGCTCAACCCGCAGAATGCCGATCTCAACGCTGGATTTCTTGGCAATCAATTGACCAAAAGCGCTGAGGCCCTCGTAGACCTCCTTAGGCAGGCCGATTGCGGTGATGCCGTCGGCCCCGACAGCGCCGAGAACCTGACCGTTGGTCTGATAAAGGGCCGCCATGTCATTAATCATCAGATCCGCGTTAAAGCCAACAAAGACCGCAGCCAGACCCACGAGCGAGTGCATGATCGCCACAAGCTCTGGCATTTGCGTCATCTCGACCTTGGTGGCCAGTTGATAGCCAACCATGCCGCCCAGACCGATCAGAATAACCGACAGGATGCCAAGACCGGCGCCCGGCCCGACCAAAGTCGCGAAGACGGCCAATGCCATACCTGCGATGCCATACCAGACCGCACGCTTCGCGCTTTCCTGCCCCGAAAGGCCGCCCAGCGACAGGATGAAGAGAATTGCGGCAACAACATAGGCCGCGATCGTGAATGCATTTTCCATTGCCCTGCCCCTTTAGGATTTCTGGAACATGGCGAGCATACGCCGTGTCACGAGGAAGCCACCGAAGATGTTAATGGCCGCCATGAAGATACCGAGTGCCGCCAAGACCGTAATCAGCGCACTTGACGATCCGATCTGAATCAACGCCCCCAAAATGATGATCGACGAAATTGCGTTCGTGACCGCCATCAATGGCGTATGCAGCGCGTGCGCGACGTTCCAGATGACCTGGAAACCGATAAAGACCGACAGAACAAACACAATGAAGTGCTGCATGAAGCTGGCAGGCATCCCTGGTATCAAACCGATGCCAAGGATCAAAGCCGCACCAGCCGCCAAAAGGCCGACTTGCGTCTTTGTCTCTTGCTTGAAAGCCGCGACTTCCTTTGCGCGCTTTTCTTCAGGTGTCAGCTCCTTTGGCGCGGCCTTCTTGGGGGCTGCCGCAATCGCGGCCACTTTCGGAGGCGGCGGCGGGAACGTGATCTCACCTTTGTGGGTTGCCGTTGCGCCACGAATGACGTCGTCTTCCATGTTGTGGTTCGGCACACCGTCTTTGTCAGGCGTCAGATCGGTCATCATGTGACGAATATTCGTCGCATAAAGCGTCGAGGACTGTGCGGCCATCCGGCTTGGGAAATCAGTGTAGCCCACGATTGTCACGCCGTTGTCGGTGACGACCTTTTCATCTTTCACGGTCAGTTTGCAGTTGCCGCCACGCTCTGCTGCGAGGTCGATAATCACGGATCCGGGCTTCATGCTTTCGACCATCTCTTTGGTCCAAAGCTCTGGTGCGTCGCGGCCCGGAATCAGGGCTGTGGTGATGACAATGTCCATCTCTGGCGCGATTTCACTGAATTTTGCCAGCTGTGCGGCGGCAAATTCAGGTGAAGACACAGCGGCATAGCCACCGGTGGCCGAACCGTCCTGCTGCTCTTCTTCGAAATCAAGGAAAACAAATTCGGCACCCATGGATTCGACCTGCTCGGCCACTTCGGGGCGCACGTCAAAGGCGTAGGTGATCGCGCCGAGCGATGTTGCCGTCCCGATCGCGGCAAGACCGGCCACACCGGCACCCACTACCAGAACCTTCGCTGGCGGCACCTTGCCCGCAGCCGTCACCTGACCGGTGAAGAAGCGGCCAAAATTGCTACCCGCCTCGATCACAGCGCGATAGCCCGCGATATTTGCCATTGAGGACAGCGCGTCCATTTTTTGGGCGCGGCTGATGCGTGGCACCATATCCATTGCAATCACAGTGGCGCCTTTATCGTTGGCGGCCGCAATCAAGTCTGCGTTCTGCGCAGGATAGAAGAACGAGATCAGCGTTTGACCTGTCCGCAGACGCTTGGTTTCAACATCCTCAGGTGGGCGTACCTTGGCGATGATATCGGCCGCCTTGAACAGGGCTGCGGCGGTTTTGACAACCGCGACGCCCGCGTCTTTGTAGGATTTATCGGTAAAACCAGCGGCTGCACCAGCACCGGTTTCAATCACACAGTCATAGCCCAGTTTGGCCAGATCCTTTGCGGAGGCGGGGGTCATTGCGACCCTGTTTTCGCCTTCAAATATCTCTTTTGGTGTACCGATTTTCACGGATCATCCCCCATATATATTCTCGCAGTGAAGATGCATTATAGCGCGAAACATTATTTCACAAGCGAATGCCTGCAATGTCGGCGCATGTCATGCGCTAACAGTTACACCCATCGGCGTGTCTTTTGGCAGTAACGCGCAAAATCTGCCCGAAACTTGCGTCTGAGTGCGTTTTCCTCTGGTACAATGAACCGCGCCGTGATCGTGGCCATAAAGAGCGGAACCAGCAGCAAGGCGATGGGAACTCCCCACCACAGCGCAAACCCGGCCAGCACCAAAGCATCACCCAGATAGATCGGGTTGCGGCTCCGCCGGAAAATACCGGTTGTGACCAGATGATCGGCCTCCATATGCGGCACGATCGTGGTGCGTTGTTTGCGCATCTCAACCGCGGCGAGCACGATAAGGACGATACCTCCGCCGACCAGAAGGCCACCGATCAGATCGGTCACAGGGTGCGATAGTGCCCAAGACATTGGCTGCACCTGTGCGATCAGCCAGGTGATGACCAAGGCAAGCACCAGCCAGGCGGGTGGGATGTCGATCCATTTCATATGACAGGTGTAACGCCTGCGCTTTGGCCTTGTCCATATCCGTCTGCCCGCTAGCATGTGGCCACCCGCTAGCATGTGGTCAAATGAGAGGGCAGCAATGCAACATACAGGCAAACACGCGCTGGTGACAGGCGGCGGGACCGGAATTGGCGCGGCCATCGCAGTGGCACTGGCCGCCGCAGGTGCGCAGGTCACGATCACCGGGCGACGTGTGGACAAACTTGAAACGGTCGCACGTGCCCATGCGCGCATTCACCCGCTTGAGATGGATGTAGCCCACGAAAAGTCACTGCGTGACGGCATTGCGCAGGCTGCAACAGCGCGCGGACCTATCCAGATATGTATCGCCAATGCAGGTATTGCCGATGGCGGACCCTTTGAAGAAACGACGCTTGCCCAGTGGCGCAAGATGATGGCAATCAACCTTGATGGTGTCTTTTTGACGTTTCAGGCCGCGATGGCCACGTTGCAGCAAGACACCCCCGCCCGCATGATCGTCGTGAGTTCCATCGCAGGCGTGCGCGGGCTCAGGAATGCGGTCCCCTATACGGTGACCAAACACGGTGTGATTGGCCTCATCCGAGGCCTGTCAGAAGAATTCATACGCCGTCCCATCACCTTCAACGCGCTTTGTCCGGGCTATGTGGAAACCGACATTGTCCGCAACCAGCTACCGGGCTTGATGAAACGCTTTGACGTGGATGAAGCTGGCGCGCGGACGTTGATGGCGAAAGGCAACCGGCACAAGACCTTGCTGGCGGTGGACGAGACCACCGCCGCCGCTATGTGGCTTTGCTCAGAGGGCGCGCGTAGTGTGAATGCCCAGACAATCCAAATAGCAGGAGGGCAGGTCTGATGACGGATTTCGCCGCGACCAAAGCGATGTTCCATCTCCCCGAAGGGATGATCTATCTTGACGGCAATTCACTTGGTCCCCTGCCAAAGGCGACCGAAGCGCGGATCGCAAAGACCGTCACAGATGAATGGGGTGAGATGCTCATCACAGGGTGGAACCGGGCGGGCTGGATGGCGCGACCGACCGACGACGGCGACCGGATCGGGCGTTTGATCGGGGCCGAACCCAGCCATGTGGTACTTGGCGATACGCTCTCTATCAAGGTCTACCAGGCGCTTGCCGCCGCGATTGATCTGGTGCCGGAGCGCAAGGTGATTTTGACCGACAGCGGCAATTTCCCCTCTGACATCTATATGGCCGAAGGGCTTACCAAGTCTTTGGGGCGGGGGCATGAATTGCGGGTGGTCGCCCCTGAGGACGTGGCCGATCACATCGACGATGATCTGGCCGTGATGATGTTGACGCAAGGCGATTACCGCACAGGGCGGCTTCACGATATGGCAGCGCTGACCCAAAAGGCCCATGCCGCAGGGGGTATCGCCATTTGGGATCTGGCACATACAGCGGGCGCGATGCCAGTTGATCTGATCGGCTGCAACGTCGATTTCGCGGTCGGGTGTACCTATAAATACCTCAATGCCGGGCCCGGTTCGCCAGCCTTTATCTACGTCGCACCGCGCCATATCGACCACTGCCAACCTGCCCTGTCCGGCTGGCTGGGCCATGAAAAACCATTTGCATTCGATCTGGAATACCGCCCCGGCACCGGGATTGAGCGGATGCGCGTGGGCACCCCATCCGTTTTGCAGATGGCGGCACTCGATAGTGCGCTCACGATCTGGGATCAGGTGGATATGCAGGCGTTGCGGGCGGCATCAATTGCGTTGACAGAGCAATTTATCGCGGACGTCGAGGCGCGCTGCCCGATGCTGACACTCGCCAGTCCGCGCGATCCGCAGCAGCGCGGCAGCCAGGTCTCATTTGCTTTTGAACATGGTTATGCCGCGATGCAGGCACTGATTGCGCGCAAAGTCGTGGGCGATTTCCGCGCGCCTGACATTATGCGGTTCGGCTTTGCGCCGCTCTTTATCGACAAGGCCGATGTGACAAAGGCCGTTGATGTCATGGCCGATGTGATGACGAACCGGCTTTGGGACAATCCGGTCTACAAGCAGGTGGCCCGCGTGACCTGATTATAAAAAGCCGCTGTCATCCTGCTGTTCAGGCACGGTGCCGCCGCCATGTATTTCAACATTCAGCGCGGCTCCGAGCAAAATCAGGTAGGCGCTGACATAGAGCCACAACAACAAACCGATCACCGCCC
This sequence comes from Yoonia sp., assembly GCF_042093035.1. Taxonomy (GTDB): domain Bacteria; phylum Pseudomonadota; class Alphaproteobacteria; order Rhodobacterales; family Rhodobacteraceae; genus Yoonia. The sequence continues at coordinate 21,925 of NZ_JBELFI010000031.1, forward strand.
CGATAGAGCCATAAACCTCATTGTAGCTGGCAAAGTTTGTCAGATAGAACGAGAGACCCACAGAGGCCGCGATCCATAAGATCACGACAACCACAGCGCCCACGGTGATCCAGCGCCCGCGACTGCCAATCCGCGCAGGCCCAAATCGGTAAAGCAGGCTAAGGCCAATGATCAAAACGCTGAGCGCAATCAGCCAGCGTATCGCTTCAAAAAGC
>NZ_JBELFI010000032.1:0-15596 GCF_042093035.1 Yoonia sp.
TGGTCAAGAACAATGAGGGCGAAGAGGTGGAAACCACCGTGCCCTTCGTTGAGGAAAAGAAAATCATGCAGCCCTTTGGTGACCGCTCCAAAGTGGTGATCGAACCTGCGCTAACCGACCAATGGTTCGTGGACACCGCAAAGATCGTGGGCCCCGCACTGGAAGCCGTGAAAGAAGGCCGGACCAAGATCATGCCGGAAAGCGGTGAAAAGGTGTATTATCACTGGCTGGAGAACATCGAGCCTTGGTGTATCTCGCGGCAGCTGTGGTGGGGGCATCAGATCCCGGTTTGGTTTGATGCCGACGGCAATCAATTCTGCGCTGCAACTGAAAGTGAAGCGCAGGATATTGCTGGTGATGGCGTCGCTCTCACACGCGACCCCGACGTCCTCGACACATGGTTCTCCTCTGGCCTGTGGCCATTCGGCACACTCGGCTGGCCTGCAGATGACCCGGCGATGAAATACTTTCCCGGCGACGTGCTTGTCACCGGTCAAGACATCCTGTTCTTCTGGGTCGCGCGCATGATGATGATGTCGCAAGCGGTGCTCGAAAAGGACCCGTTCCACACCGTCTACCTGCACCAGCTCGTCCGCGACGCCAAAGGTGAAAAGATGTCCAAGACCAAGGGCAACGTCATCGACCCGCTCGACATGATTGACGCTTACGGCGCTGACGCCTTGCGGTTTTCCAATGCGCAAATGGCGGCCTTGGGCGGTGTGCTGAAAATCTCCGAGGACCGGATCAAAGGCTACCGTAACTTCGGCACGAAACTTTGGAACGCCTTCAGCTTTGCCGAACACTATGAAATCCCCTACCCCGGCGATGCGGCGCGCCCTGATGCGACCCAAACGCTGAACAAATGGATCATCGGCGAAACCGCGAAGACGCGCGAAACCGTCGACGCCGCGATGGAGGCCTACCGCTTCAACGACGCCGCCGATGCGCTTTATGCCTTCACGTGGGGCAAGGTTTGCGACTGGTATCTGGAGTTCTCCAAACCGATCATGCAGGGCGATGATGCAACCGCGAAGCTGGAAACAGAACAGACCCTGCGTTGGGTGCTGGACCAGTGCCTGATCCTGCTGCATCCGATCATGCCGTTCATCACCGAAGAGCTTTGGCAACTGGCCCACAAGCGCGCCAAGATGCTGGTGCATGCCGACTGGCCAAGCTACACCGCCGCCGATCTGGTCGATGCGGAGGCTGATCGCGAAATGAACTGGGTCATTGGTCTGATCGAAAACACCCGCTCTGCGCGCGCGCAAGTCCATGTGCCTGCTGGCGCCAAAGTCCCTCTTCTGGTGACAGGACTTGATGCCAAAGGGCAATCAGCTTGGGACAACAACCAAACGCTCATCCGGCGTCTGGCGCGGATCGAAAGCCTGACCCATGTGGATGATTTCCCCAAAGGCTGCGTAACGATCCCGATGGAAGGAGGCACCTTTGGCATCCCACTGGCCGACCTGATCGATGTAGCCTCTGAAATCGCACGTCTGGAAAAGACCCTGCAAAAATTGGGCAAGGAACTTGGCGGTCTACGTGGACGGCTCAACAACCCCAAATTCATGGCCTCCGCCCCGGATGAGATTGTGGCAGAGGCCAAAGCCAATCTCGCCCTGCGCGAAAACGAAGACGTCCAGATCAAAGCGGCCATCGCCCGGCTTGCCGAGATCGGCTAAGAACGCAGATAAGGGGCGGCAAACACGCGGCCCCTTCATCTTCTCATTCCCCAAAAACTTTCGCCGAAGGCATCCTACGCGATCATCATAGATCAACGGTTGCGTCGATTTCATTCGCCTGGCTATCATGCCCGCATGACAAAAATCGCTCTTACCCCGCTCGCCCAATCATTGCCCGCCTCAGTTCCCTTCGTCGGCCCTGAAGCGCAAGAACGGCAAATGGGACGCCCCTTCAAAGCCCGGCTCGGCGCGAACGAAAGCGCCTTTGGTCCGTCTCCCAAAGCCATCGCCGCGATGCAAAAGGCGGCGGCAGAAACGTGGATGTATCCCGACCCCGAAAGCTACGAGCTCAAGCATGCACTCGCGGCGCATTGCGGGATTGCCGCCGACAGCATCATGGTCGGCGAAGGTATCGACGGTCTGCTGGCGCTGGTTGTGCGGGCCTACATCAGCATTGGCGACCGCGTTGTCACCTCAGCCGGCGCCTATCCGACGTTCAACTATCATGTGGCCGGATTTGGCGGCGCCCTTCACTCAGTGCCTTACAACGGCGACTTCGAAGATCCCGATGCTTTGCTTGCCAAGGCAGGCGAGGTTGGCGCGAAACTGATCTATCTTGCGAACCCCGACAATCCGATGGGCAGTTGGCATCAGGCCGATGTGATTTCTGACATGATATCGCGCCTGCCGGACGGGTGTCTGCTCGTTCTCGATGAGGCCTATGTCGATTTGGCTCCTGAAGGCACGGCCCCCGCAATTGACACGGCAGCGGAAAACGTGATCCGGATGCGTACTTTCTCCAAAGCCTACGGCATGGCCGGTGCGCGCGTCGGCTTTGCGATTGCGACGCCTGAGATTATCAACGGCTTCGACAAAGTCCGAAATCATTTCGGCATGTCCCGTACCAGCCAAATCGGTGCTTTGGCATCCTTGCAAGACGACGGTTGGTTGGCACATATCCGCGCCGAAGTTGACGCTTCACGCCAAAAAATTGGCCAAATCGCCAGTGACAACGGGTTGACCGCCTTGCCCTCAGCGGCAAATTTCGTCGCGATTGACTGCGGCAGAGACGGGGGTTTTGCCCGCGCGGTGCTTGGCAGACTCGTCGAAGATGGCATTTTTGTGCGTATGCCTTTCGTGGCACCGCAAGACCGCTGCATCCGCGTCAGTTGCGGACCTGAGGATCAGATGCAACGCTTTGCAGATGCGCTTCCCTTGGCGCTCGCCCATGCACACGAAAATTTAGGGTGATTTTTACCGCCCGCTGACTAAAGTCATGCCTGCAAGGAGGATCACAATGTCTCATCATCAACCCATTGGCCGCGTCGACGACTATACCGATGCATTTCTGACGACCCTTGGCGTGATCTTTTTCATGGGTTTCTGGATGATCGCCGCAGCTTTCGGTTACCTCTGGGTTGCGATCACCGCCTACGGGCTGAACCGTATTTTCAAATGGATCGGCAAGTATCGGGCCAATTAGGCCCGGGCAGCCAATGCCTGCGCGGCGGCTGACATCGCCTGTCTGCCGTGCGCAATGCCCAGCGCCTTGAGCCCTGCATCAATCGTTCCCAATGCTCCCATAATCATATGCGCATTCACATGTCCCATATGCCCAATACGGAAATAGGCGTCTGCCGGATCGCGCCCCAAGCCAATGCCAAGGGTTAAACCGCATTTATGTTCGCACCACTGACGAAGCGCATCCCCATTAGGCGACCCTGCATCAATGGACGTAATCGCGTGCGACCGATGCCCCGAATCCGGGATATTCAGTTTCAACGGCCCCTGTTCACTCCAACCATCAACGGCGGACCAAATGATCTGCGCCAACTTTTCGTGGCGCGCAAAGACATGGTCGAGCCCCTCTGCCTTAATCATATCGAGAGCCGTGCGCAGACCGTAAAGATGATGCGTTGGCGCAGTCCCGTCGAAATACTTGAAATACATTTCAGGGTTCACGCGCGGACGCCAATCCCAATAGCTCGTCACGCGGTCACCTCGCGCCGCATCAGCATTCGCGTTGAACCACACAAAACTGACCCCTGCGGGCGTCATCAAGCCCTTTTGGCAGCCAGCAACCATGACATCGACGCCCCACGCGTCCATTTCAAACCGGTCGCACCCCAGCGAGGCAATGCAATCAGCCAACAACAGCGCTGAATGCCCGGTCTGGTCGAGGACCTGCCGAACGCCTGCCACATCATTCTTCACTCCGGTTGATGTATCCACATGACAGACCAGAATTGCCCTGATCCGCCCCTCTTTGTCCGCCCCGAGAACATCGGCCACCTGCCCAAGATCGACAGGCGCGTGAGAACCAAAATCGATTGTCTCGACTTTAAGCCCCATGCCTGTCGCCATTTCGCCCCACCCGACGCAAAAGCGCCCTGTCGCCAAGACAAGCACAGTGTCACCGCGCGACGTGACATTCGCCAGCGCTGCCTCCCAAGCCGCGTGGCCATTGCCGATATAGATTGCGACGTTCTGATCGGTCATTGCGACCGATTTCAGATCCGGCACCAAGCTATCGGTCAGATCATGCAATTCGCCTTCATAGATATTCGGAGACGCGCGATGCATCGTTTGCAAGACGGCATCCGGTATGACGGATGGGCCGGGAATTGCCAGATAGGCGCGACCATTGGACAAAGACATGGAAAGGGACTTTCGTGTGTGGTTTCACGCGGACACTAATGCGCCACCATGCGGCGTCAACCTTGCCTCGCTTGCGCGCCCACCCCATTTGCGCATAGACCGAAATGAACCGCACTGCCAAAAGGCTATCAATGGCCCCGCCCGCTTCCTTAGCTGATCCAAGCAAGCAGCAATCCGCAACCAGACTGTTTGCGTGGTTGTGGCGCGATTATTTGCGGCATCACAAAGCGCTTTTGGTTGGGGCCGTCATTTTGATGATGATCGAAGGCTCGATGCTGGCGCTCATCAGCCGGCTGATCCAGCCCATGTTTGATGATGTGTTTGCCCAAGGCGACCAGAATGCGCTTTATCTTGTGGGCTTTGGCATCATGGTGATATTTTTCGTGCGCGCCTGCACCTCTGCTGGGCAAAAGATACTGATGTCACTGATTAAGCAGCTCACTGCGGCCTCCATGCGCAAGCATATGCTGCGCCATTTGATGACCCTCGACAGCGGTTTTTTCCAGATCCATCCGCCCGGGCAGTTGATTGAACGGGTGCAAGGCGACGTCAATGTCATCAATAGCGTGTGGAGCAGTCTTCTTACCGCAATTGCGCGTGACATGATTTCGCTGCTGGGGCTTTTGGCCGTCGCTCTCTGGATTGATTGGCAGTGGACGCTGATCGCCATCGTCGGCATCCCGCTTCTGATCCTGCCGTCCTTGCTCGTGCAGGCGTATATCCGCCGCCGTTCCCGCAACTCGCGTGAAGTGGCGGGGCGGATTTCGACCCGCTTGGACGAAGTATTTCACGGCATCAACCCGATCAAGCTCAACGCGCTTGAGGACTATCAGGCCAAGCGTTACGATGATCTTATCAAGCAGGGTGTCGACGCAGAGGTACGCACATCTGTCGGTCAGGCAGCGGTGCCTGCTTTGATTGATATCATGACCGGAATCGGGTTTCTGGGCGTCATGCTCTATGGTGGCTCTGAGATTATCAGCGGCGAAAAGACGAACGGCGAATTTATGGCGTTTTTCACGGCCATGTCATTGGCCTTTGATCCCCTGCGCCGTCTTGGACTGATGAGCGGGCAATGGCAGATGGCCGCCGCCAGTGTGGAGCGTTTGCAGTACGTCCTGAACCTGCGTCCTACCATTCTTTCCCCCGCTCAAGGCAAACCAGCGCCAAAAGGCTCACCTGATATCGTGTTTGAGGATGTGCATCTCGATTATGGCGACCTGCCCGTTTTGCGCGGCGCGTCCTTTACCGCAAGAGCGGGACAGACAACCGCCCTTGTGGGGGCGTCTGGTGCGGGCAAAAGCACGGTGTTCAACGTCCTGACCCGTTTGGTTGAGCCGCATTCCGGCACCCCGCGCGTCGATGGCAGCGCGATCGCAGAATACGATCTGGCCGATCTGCGCGGGTTGTTTTCAGTGGTGACACAGGATGCCGCCTTGTTTGACGAAACCCTACGCGACAACATCCTGCTTGGCCGCGAAGATGTCAGCGAAGCGCAGTTGAAAGCTGTGCTCGATGCAGCACATGTGACCGACTTCCTGTCAAAGCTGCCCGATGGTCTGGACAGCCCCGCCGGACCGCGCGGGTCGAACCTGTCAGGGGGGCAACGCCAACGTGTGGCGATTGCGCGTGCGCTTTTGCGCGACACGCCGATCCTTCTGCTGGATGAGGCGACAAGTGCCCTTGATACCAAGTCTGAGGCGATCGTGCAGAAGGCGCTGGAGAAACTCGCCAAGGGCCGCACGACCCTTGTGATTGCGCACAGGCTTTCCACGATCCGCAATGCAGATTCGATTGTTGTCATGGATCATGGACATGTTGTCGATCAGGGCGATCACCATACATTGCTGCAAAAGGGCGGGATCTACGCAGATCTGCACCGCCTGCAATTCTCGAAAACGGAAAGCAAAGATGATGCATGACAGGACCGTCATTTCAATCAGCGGCGCGGACCGCGTTTCGTTTTTGCAAGGTCTGGTGACCAATGATGTGACCAAGGCCAGCGGCGGGATCATCTACACGGCCCTTTTGACGCCGCAAGGCAAGTTTATCGTAGACTTCTTCGTGATCGGTGAAAGTAATCGGCTATTGCTTGACGTGGCCTCCTCTCATGCGCAAACGCTGGGTCAGCGGTTGATGATGTACCGGCTGCGCGCAGCGGTTGCGATTAACCAGACTGATCTGATTGTCTCCTGCGGGACGGGACCTGCGCCAAACGGCGCATTCGCCGATCCCCGCCACGCTGAAATGGGTTGGCGTGCATATGGCGACGAAGATGTCAGTGACAACACCGATTGGGACGCGCTGCGTGTCGCACATCTGATCCCCCAGACGGGGATCGAACTGACCCCTGAAACCTACGTGTTGGAGGCCGGATTTGAAGTGCTGCACGGCGTTGATTTCAAAAAGGGCTGTTTTGTGGGGCAAGAAATCGTCGCCCGCATGAAGCACAAGACGGTGCTGAAAAAAGGTCTGTCGCGCGTGGCGATCACAGGCAAGGCCAGAACTGGCGACGAAATCACTGCAGGCGGCAAACCGGTGGGAACGCTTTATACTGTTTGCGGCAGAGAAGCGCTGGCCTTTCTGCGCTATGACCGCGCCGATGGCCCAATGCGGGCGGGAAACGCGACACTTACGCGCTTGTAAGACCTGTTGTAAGCATCAGATCACTCTGATTGAGACCTGAGCCCAATTGCAAAACGCGATCTGTGTGCAAAAATCAAGGTGAGGCCAACAGGCGTTGTCTACACCTTAGGCTTTTGACCTGCGCTTTCCTGTGCGGGGGCGGCTGAACTGAGAGATGAACTTGACCCAGATGGCCGGGCCGGCCCACAAAGGCGCCTTGGTGGGTTTATTGCCGACCCGTTTGCCAGCGGGATGTCTTTTACACGCTCGGTCCCGCTCTTTCGTGGCGTCAACCGCATTTATGCAGGCGCCAGGGATTGTCGCGTTGAAAAGTATTTCATGTAACATCTGATCGCTCCTTCCTTTGAGTGGCGACTGGTTCGCCTCTCAAGTCAGGGTCAATCTACCGCTCACCCGTGATTACCGCGTGAGCACAGCCGTGAGTGCGCAGCGGCAAACGCTAGGCCAAACGTGATTTCGCCGCTATTAATCGTTGAATGGCAAATCTTTCGCACATCAGGTCTGTTTCATGTATCGCCTGACCCTCTTTGGGGCCTTCGCAATCACCGAATCGCCGGGACGCAGATTCGCGTGGCCTCCAAGAAAGCGCGCGCTCTGATTGCCTATTTGGCACAGACGCCCGGCAAACCGCGCAGCCGCGAGGAAATCCTGGCGCTGCTTTGGTCAACGCGGGACGAAACGCAGGGCCGCGCATCGCTGAGGCAGGTTTTGACAGGTCTGCGCAGGCAAGTTGGCAAAGACGTGTTGCGCATTGACCGAGAGAGTGTCGCGCTGAATGCTGATATCGTCACATTGATCCCTGCAAATGGCGAAGAATTCCTGTCCGGCTTTCATGTCAACGATCCCGCTTTTACGGATTGGCTGCGCGATGAACGTTTGCGCCTTGAAGGCACAACAGGCAAAGCCGCGCTGCCCATAGCACCCATTACCGAAAAGCCCTCAATCGCGGTTCTGCCCTTTGAAAATTTGTCACGGGACCCAAAGCAGGACTATATCTCGGACGGCATCACCCATGCCATCATCACCGCACTGGCAAAAACTCCCAAGCTGTTTGTAGTCGCGCAGGTTTCCACCTCTGCCTACAAGAACCAGACGATCGATGTTGCAGACATCAGCAATGAACAGGGGGTGCGCTACGTTCTCAAGGGCAGCACGGCCCGCGTTGGAGAAAGGCTGCGCATTACGGCCCAGTTGATTGATGCGTTTTCCGGGAAATACATCTGGGCACAGCGATACAATCGGGTTTTGACGGACATATTCGCACTTCAGGACGATATCACACGTGAAGTTGTCTCCGCGCTTCAGATCGAATTGACTGAAGGCGAACAAGCAGGGCTGGTCGCAAGGGGCAACAAAAATTTCGACGCATGGGAATGCGTCTTTCAGATTGGCGCGCTTCTGGCGGGGCATCGCCGAGAAGATGTCCTCAAAGGCAGAGAATTGGCCGAGCGCGCGTTGAAACTCGACAAGAACTATGGCCAAGCCTCAACCAGTCTGGGGTGGTCCTACATAGAGGAAGCCTTCAACGGATGGAGCGCGAACCCCGCAAAGACGCTTGACCTTGCCTTCAAAGCTGCGGATCGCGCCCGTCAAATTGACAAAAAGAACCCCGGTGCGTTCACATTGCTCTGCTTTACTGAGCTCTGCCGTGGCAACTTTGATCTTGCGCGCGCACATGCCGAAGGGGCGATGCGGCTCGGACCCAACAACGCCTTTGCCTTTGAGGTCGCGGGCATCGTCGGACAATATTGTAACGATCCCGAATACGGCATCCCACATCTGCGAAGGTCCATGCGGCTTTCCCCTATCTACCCCGCCTGGTGCGCGGAAACGCTGGGTTGGATGCACTTTCTCATGCAGCGCCATGATGAGGCGATCCAATTGGCGCATGAAGCGGTCGCGATTGATGCCGATTACATCTACAGCTACATTTTGCTCGCTCTGGCGTTTACCGAGATCGGACAGATGGAAGAAGCGGCCACCGCGACCAGTCACATCCTGAGGATCGCGCCGGATTATTCGTTGAAACGCTTTGCCGAAACGCAACCTTTCCAACATGCCGATGTCATGGCGCGTCACATCACGGGGCTGCGCGCGGCTGGATTGCCGGAATAGGGCAGACTGCAAGGCGCAGGTGTTTGGTGGCTGATCGCGCGCATCGTCACAATCGGCACTTACCCAACACTCAAAAGCAACCTGACAAGTGCAGTTTGCGAATTTACACCTGTCTTCTCATATAGCCTTGAGAGATGCGTACGCGCCGTGTTGACGGTGATCCCCAGCGCCTCCGCCGCCGCCTTCAACCCAACACCGTCGGCAATGTTGCGCGCGACCTTGAGCTGCCCTTCCGAAAGCCCGAACACAGCTTGGGCAACGGCCAGCCTGCGATGAACTGTGCCATCGCCGCCGACCAAAATGCAGGTGGCGTTGTCACGCACCGAGACATGAACCACAATAACATTTCCCTCATCGGATTCACCTAGCACCACCGGATAGTGGAACGGCGCACCGTTCTCTTGCGTGAAACGCCATTGCTCAAAAAAGTTATGGTATCTGCCTGCCCTGGCAATGGCCGTTTGAAGCGTTCGATCCCAAGCGCTTTGACGTGCGCGAATACGTCCCGCAGAGATGGTCAAATGAGGGTGGCGTTTCAGTGTCTCCAGCGTTTCCGGGCTGGCCCATACGATGCGCCCCGTCTCATCCACGCTCAAGGCATCGCGGGCTACCCGATTGTAGTGCTTTTCCATGAACTGCATATAGACGATCTTCCACTGGCCATCGACGCGTTCGAGAATGCGTGTCTCGAATGAATCCCATGTCCCGCCGTCTTTGTCTTCTGCCCATTGATCGAATACCGCCCAGGCCGTCTGGTTATCAATCGTAATCTGGAAGTTGTCCTGATGGAACCGGAGCATCCCACAGCCGCCACCATGTGCAAGGGCATGTCTCATGTGGCTGGCAACGAGTTGCCAGCCGCTTATCGCGCTCTTTCCGATAGATGAAACGCAGATTGTTTGTGCCCGCGCGTCCTGAACCCATTTGGTTGCCCAGGCGTCGAAATCGGCATCCATGAAGGTCTGTGTTTCGCTGTTGATAACCGCAATGATTTCGGCCTCTTCGTCGGTGCAGACGGGTATCAAAACAGGGTCGCCGTGGGCTCTGGCCATGCTTTTCATGCTAGCTGCGATGCGCCATTGATGCAACATGTGTAACCGTTGACTGCTGCCGTCGGGACCGTTGCCAAAGGGCTACCAGACCTGCGCGCCAACGGAAAATGGTCGTGAAAACCTCCAGACCGTGTTCAGCATAGAAGGCCTCAATCTCATCCGGATCGGGCTTGCGGTCGGGTTTGTTTTGAAATGCTTGCTTTGATAGAAAGATGGCGGGGTCCATGGGAAAATCCTCAGATGCGTAACTTCGCTAGGCGTCAAGTTACGACAAGAAGTGTGATGCGCACGTCATGCAAAACGACCACACGAGGATGAAGGACAGTGCTTAATCGGAGATTTGCGCCCGTGGGTACCATACGGAAGGCCGCCACTGCGAAACCCTTCAGAAATGTCAGATCATAAAGCTGGCAAGCCGGTTCTTCATTGGTCGCAATGCTGGATCAATCGGCATCGAAGAGTTCGAAGTCGAGAATGCTTTCACCGCGCATCAATTCACCCACGAAACCGCATGGGTCATCCAGCTGCCAATGATGCGCCCACACTCTTTGCGAGAAAAGATCGGGGGACATCAGAATGATGATTGGATGAAAGCTATCGGGCATAACGGGGCTTTGCATGTCTATCGTGCTTTCGAACACCTCTCGCGCTTCGTGGTCAAGTGACCTGAGCTGTATCAGATAGGCCACATATTCAGGCCCGACCACACAGCCGTCAAATGGACAAGGCATCCCCTCAGTTGCCGCATGGGTCAATTCATGCACCACGATGCTTTGGAAGAAATCATCGGTGGCAAGAAAGGAAAGTGCACTTTCGGGACGGCGCGCACCGTCCAATGCGTCCCGAGACAGCACTTCGATCAAGCGTGTATCACAATGAAACAGACCAAAGCAGCCCTGCGGAATGTCGTCAACGATCTCGATTTTTGTCGGTTCGCTCAATGCCGGAATGGCGCATTCAGCAAACAGGCTGACGGTCTTGGCCGCTGCCTCACACGCGAGATCAATATCGTCCTGATTTTCTGCCGTAACCGAGACATTTGCCCCCGCGCATTGCTGCGGTTGCGCCTGTGCTGACGTCGTCAGAATGACCATGAATGTGACAGTTGCGATTAATACCTTTGCCTGCGCCATCTCGTTAATCCCCATTCACACTTTCAGATTTCGCTATCCGCGCGTGCCTCTTGGGCGTTGCACGCCAGTCAACCGGAGGGGCAATTCTCGCTTTCTGAAGCCGCGCTATCAGCCTCGATTTCGCGATGGGCTGGTTGGTCCGTCCCTTCGCCGTCGGGGTGGCTGCAGATGATAGAACGGAACCCCTGTTTCTTGATCGCCGGCAAATCGGTAACTTCGACCTGAGGTGTCCCTGAATTTCAGAGGTCAACTTTTCGAGATCCACCTTATTGTCCGATCACAGCACATTCAGCGGCACTTTGAGCACCTCATTGCCGTCCTCGTCCGTCGGCACCTCGCCTGCGCGCATATTCACTTGCAGCGATGGAATAATTAGCTTGGGCATGTCCAGCGTCGCGTCACGTTCTGTGCGGAATTTGATGAATTCATCACGGCTTTTGCCGTCGCCGACATGGATGTTATGCGCCTTTTCCTCAGCCACGGTGGTTTCCCATTTGATGTCGCGCCCGTTCGGCCCGTAATCGTGGCACATATAGAGCCGCATTTCATCAGGCAGAGCGAGGACTTTTTGTATGCTGTCATAAAGTGTGCCCGCATCACCACCGGGGAAGTCAGCACGGGCCGATCCACCGTCCGGCATAAAGAGCGTGTCGCCGACAAAACAGGCGTCACCGATCACATGCACCATACACGCAGGCGTGTGTCCGGGCGTCGCAATGGCGAGACCCTGCATCCCGCCGATCCGGTAGGTGTCGCCATCCTCAAAGAGCGCATCAAACTGCGATCCATCGCGCTGGAATTCCGTGCCTTCGTTAAAGACCTTGCCGAATGTGTCCTGCACGATCGTGATCTTCGCGCCAACCCCAATTTTGCCGCCGAGCTGGTCCTGAATGTAGGGGGCCGCACTCAGGTGGTCGGCATGGACGTGGGTTTCGATAATCCAGTCCAGTTTCAAATCGCGGCGCTTCACTTCGGCAATCAGTGCGTCGGCGCTGTCATAGGTGATGCGCCCAGCGGCATAGTCGATGTCCAGCACGCTATCGACAATGGCACAATGATCGCCATCGGGCTCTGAGACAATATAGCTGATCGTGTTCGTCGCCTCGTCAAAGAACGCTGACACATGCGGTGTGACGGTCATGTCAACAGGATAAGTCATAGGGTTGTTCTCCAGAAATATATTGCAATATTAAAATATATTATGCGGTGTGCGCGCACCTTGATCGAAATCAATTCTGCGCCGCGCAATTCCGACAAATCACCGCATAGGGCACGGCATCCAGACGCGCGGTTGAGATCTCATCACCGCATTTGGCGCAAATCCCATAGGTTCCCTTCGCAATCCGTTTGAGCGCATCCTGCAACAACCGCACCTCTTGGCTATTGGCGCGACCGATAGACTCAAGCACCTCGTCGTCTTCAAGATCAATCGCCTGATCCTCCAGATCGGCAGGCAGAGGTTGGTCCAGATCATCCGATATCTTTTGCATTTGTGCGGTCAATTCCGCGATCCGGGCTTCGATTTGCGATTTGCGTGCGTCGTTGCTGTTCACGGGCGGGTGCCTCCTGCTTGGGTGATGTGTCGTGGAATTCTGCACCAAAGCCGGAGCCGCCGATTGACCTATGTCAGTCTGTCCATTCGATACTGCGGCAGAGTTCTCGCAAATCGAAAGCAGGAGAACCCTGAAATGGCAGATGCAACACCCCTTGTTATGAATTTCGCCAAGCTGCGTCGCGGCGATGTGGAAACGGTTGGCGGCAAGAACGCCTCACTGGGCGAAATGATCCAGACCCTTGGGCCGAAAGGCATCCTGGTCCCGCCGGGGTTTGCGACCACGGCAGATGCGTTTCGGGCCTATCTGACGGCCAACGATATGGATTCCCAAATCAGCACGGCGCTGAATGCATTGGCCGCAGGAAGGGCAACATTGCGCAAAACCGGGCAGGCCATCCGTGAATTGATCCTCAGCGGGGAATGGCCCGATGACACGCGCGACGCCATCATTACCGAATACCGCACCTTGTCCAAAACCGCCGGAGAGCCTGACATTCCCGTCGCCGTCCGCTCCAGCGCCACCGCCGAAGACCTGCCCGACGCCAGTTTTGCAGGCCAGCAAGAGACCTTTTTGAACGTCATCGGCGAGGCCGCTCTGCTGGACGCCTGCCGCAAATGCTATGCATCTCTGTTTACCGACCGGGCAATTTCCTATCGGCAAATTCAGGGGTTTTCGCATACGCAGGTGGCGCTATCGGTCGGCGTTCAACAGATGGTGCGCGCCGATACCGGTGGGTCTGGCGTGATGTTCTCAATTGATACGGAATCCGGCTTTCCGGACGCGGTACTGATAAATGCTGCTTGGGGTTTGGGCGAAAATGTGGTGCAGGGGGCGGTGGACCCGGACGAATACGAAGTCTTCAAACCGTTTCTGGAGGATGAGACCAAAACGCCGATCCTTGAAAAGGCCCGCGGCGCCAAAGAAATCAAGATGATCCACGACCGCGATGGCACCCCGCGCAACGTGCCGACATCCAAGGCGGAACGGGCGGCATTCGTGCTGAGCGATGCAGAAATCCTGACGCTGGCACGGCAGGCAAAAGTGATCGAAGATCACTACGGGTGTCCGATGGACATGGAATGGGCGCGCGACGGAAAAACCGGTACATTATACATCGTGCAGGCCCGACCAGAGACGGTGCAGTCGCGCGCGGATGTGGGCGCGCTGAAATCCTACACCGTGACCGATCCGGGAAAGTTGCTCATTGCGGGGCTCAGCGTCGGCAACGCGGCTGTCGCAGGGCGCGTTTGCATGATCGAAAAGGCCGCTGATATTGACCGCTTTGTGGATGGTTCTGTGCTTGTGACCTCCACCACCGACCCCGACTGGGTGCCGATCATGAAACGGGCTGCCGCGATTGTGACCGACCACGGCGGGCGCACGTCACACGCGGCGATTGTCAGCCGAGAATTGGGGCTGCCTGCGGTCGTGGGCTGCGGCAATGCCACGCATGTGTTGCACGATGGGCAGGACGTGACCGTATCTTGTGCGGGGGGCGAAGAAGGACTGATTACCGAGGGGATCTCGGAGATTTCGGTGCAGGAAGAAACGCTCGATGCGCTGCCGGAGGTCAAAACAAAGGTCATGCTGAACCTCGCCAACCCCTCCGCAGCGCTGCGCTGGTGGCGCTTGCCTGTTGACGGTGTGGGCCTCGCAAGGATGGAGTTTGTCATCAACAATGCGGTCAAGGTCCATCCGATGGCGCTGCTGAATTTCGACAAGATCAGTAATGACGACACGCGTGATGAAATCAAGGAACTGACCACAGGCTACACGCATAAACCGGACTACTTCGTCGATCATCTGGCGCGGGGCCTGTCGCGGATTGCAGCGTTTTGTTATCCCAAGCCGGTGATCGTGCGGATGAGTGATTTCAAGACCAACGAATACGCCGACCTTCTGGGCGGGCACGATTTTGAACCTCAGGAAGAAAACCCGATGATCGGTTTCCGCGGTGCTTCGCGCTATTATTCCGAGCACTACCGCGATGGTTTCGCGCTGGAGTGTCAGGCGATTGCACGGCTGCGCGGGCAGATGGGTTTTGACAATGTCATCATGATGATCCCGTTCTGCCGGACCCCCGAAGAGGCCGACAATGTGCTGGCCGTGATGAAAGAAAACGGGTTGGAACGGGGAAAGGACGGTCTGCAAGTCTATGTGATGTGCGAAATCCCCGCCAATGTGGTCCGCGCGGCGGAGTTTGCTGAACGCTTTGACGGGTTCTCCATCGGATCCAACGATCTGACGCAACTGACGCTGGGGATCGACCGCGATTCAGATGCGCTCGCGGGACTGTTCCGCGAAGACGATGCGGCGGTGCTATGGATGATCGAAACGGTGATCCGAGAAGCGCATAAGGCAGGATCAAAGGTTGGTTTTTGCGGGCAAGCGCCCAGCAACGACCCGGCCTATGCGCAACACCTGGTAGGTTATGGAATCGACAGTATTTCTGTGACACCGGACAGCTTCGTCAGCGTGCTGCGCAACGTGGCAAAAGCGGAAGGGGGATAACGGTCAGATATAAACCCCATGCTGAGGACCTATCGAGGCCTGTTGCCGCGCCCTTCAAAGCATCCACAGCAACAAACGACACCGAATAAGCGGATTTCGAAATGGCGCGAACTATTTCAGAGAGACATTCGTCTCCTGTCAAAGATGAGCGCGGGGCCCGACTTCAAGCCCGTTCAGCGTATTCAAATGTCTCAGTGTTGACGACAATATCTTCGTCCTGCCCCACAAAAGGCGGGATCATTA
>NZ_JBELFI010000032.1:15606-21814 GCF_042093035.1 Yoonia sp.
GGTTTGACCTTTCACGACAGGCTCGGTCTCCACGACCTTGCAAACCACTTTCTGCGGCAGGCTGACGTTCAGCGCCTCTTCTCCATAATATTCGATCTTCACGGTCATCCCGTCCTGCAAGAACGGGCGACGGTCGCCGAGGATGTCAGCAGGCAGTGCGATCTGTTCATAGGTTTCGCTGTCCATGAACGTCAGCATATCGCCGTCCTCAAAAAGGAACTGCTGATCCTTTTGGTCAAGGCGCACGCGCTCAACTTTATCGGCAGAGCGGAACCGCTCATTCAACTTACGGCCATCGCGGAGGTTCTTCAGCTCGACCTGCGCAAACGCGCCACCTTTGCCGGGCTTCACATGGTCAACTTTGACAGCGGCCCAAAGACCACCTTCGTGCTCAAGCGTATTGCCGGGGCGGATTTCGTTACCGTTGATTTTGGGCATTGTCACTTCGTCTCAATAAAGATGGTTACGGTTGAATGAACGTATTGAAGGCCTATATCTAGTCGTCAGAAGGGTGGCAAGATCATCACCAAGCATTCGGACGGCAGTGAGCTATGCGTAAAATGCATGGCTGCCATTCCAAAAGAGGGTTCCCGAATCGACTGAGAAGATGCATAAAGGCCCTCACGCTGGAAGTACAAGAGCAATAAAAGGAAATAACATGCGAGATTTCGTCGACGGTACAGCGTTCAACAATGAACAAGGTAACCGTGCCCGCAAGCTATTTGCGGCTGTTGTTCTGGCGGCTTTGGATGATGCAATTGCGGACGACAAGAAATACGGGAATGGACCGGAGCAGATTGCGCGATGGGCACGCTCACGCGATGGGCGTGAAGTGCTGTCTTGTGCGGGTATCGACCCGAACGAGCGTGTGGTTGGCGGCTTGATGGATTTCGTTGGCAAAGGTGTTCGCACATCTGTCGCTCTGTCGCGTGAAGAAAGCGAACGCCGTAACGCAGCTGAGCAAGAAGCACGCGCGGCGTAAGAAACCCAGCTACTGACGGCAACAGTTGCGCGGTCCTCGGGGGCCGCGGTTCGCGTTTCAGTGCCCTGCAAACATGATTGAAAAAATGACGACGGGCGCAAGCTGCATGATACCAAGGCTCAGGACAAGTGCGCGCATCAAGCGCCCGACATGCCTGCGCCACAAGGCGCCGCAAAAGAAAATGACCAGAGCGGTCTCAATAGACCTCACGATATTGCCGTAGTGCTCGGGATCCCAGTAGCTGACCGGACTTTGGAAGATCCAGTTGGTCCGTGGCCAAAAATGCGCGCGGCCATCATCATTGTGCAACAGGAAGTCGAAGCCGAGATGCAGCAAGGCGGCACTGCATAGGGCGATTGCAACGGGTGCGCGCAACATTGCGCCAAGCCCGAACGCGATCCCCCACAAAATAATCGAATTATCAATCCGAAACAGGCTCTGCCACGCATCCGAAAAGTAAAGCTGCCCGAAAACAATTTCCGGCAATGTGCCCAGCACAAAAAGATGCCACCCCGCCAAAAAGTAAAGCGACAGGTCGGGGATTAGCGAACCGGCCAGCGCCGCACCCGTGATTGCCGGCTTTTCAGCCTTCCCGAAAGCAGTCATGCCAAAGATTAAATGCGCCGGCGTGTTCATGCTCTTTCCCCGCGCCACATGCGCCCCTATGAAGTGAGTGGAAGGGAAGCCAATGACCAAGTCAATCATGATCCAGGGCGCCGGCTCGAATGTGGGGAAATCCATGCTGGTTGCAGGCATCGCGCGTGCCTGCGTGCGGCGCGGCTTTTCCGTCGCCCCCTTCAAACCACAAAACATGTCCAACAATGCCGCCGTCACCATCGATGGCGGCGAAATCGGTCGCGCGCAGGCCTTGCAGGCTTTGGCCTGTGGCCTCGATCCATTGGTTGATATGAACCCCGTCCTGCTGAAGCCTGAATCCGAAGTAGGCGCCCAGGTCATCGTGCAAGGCAAACGCTTTGCGACCATGAAGGCGCGGGACTACGGCAAGCAAAAAGCCAAACTGCTGCCCCCTGTCCTTGAGAGTTTCGCGCGTATTGGGCAGGGGCGCGATCTGGTGATTGTCGAAGGGGCTGGCAGCCCGGCTGAGGTCAACCTGCGCGCAGGCGACATCGCCAATATGGGATTTGCGGCAGCGGCGAATGTTCCCGTTGTTCTGATCGGAGATATCGACCGTGGCGGCGTGATTGCGCAGTTGGTAGGCACCCATGCCGTCCTGCCGCCTGAAGACGGGGCTTTGATAAAAGGTTTCGCCATCAACAAGTTTCGCGGTGATACGACACTGTTTGATGACGGCATGGACATCATCGCAGCGCGCACCAACTGGGCGTCTCTGGGTATCGTCCCTTGGTTTTCTGACGCTTGGAAGCTGCCCGCGGAAGACGTCATGGACATCGCCAGCAAGACCGGCGGCGACATCAAAATCGTCGTGCCGCGCCTGAACAGGATCGCGAATTTTGATGATCTTGATCCGCTCTCTGCGACGCAAGGCGTGAGTGTTGAAATCGTTGAGGCGGGCCGCCCCCTGCCCCAGAATGCGGATCTCATTGTTATTCCAGGCTCCAAATCGACAATTGCCGACCTCGCGCATTTCAGGGCACAGGGCTGGGATATCGACCTGCAAGCGCATGTGCGCTGCGGCGGGCATGTGCTGGGCATCTGTGGCGGCTATCAGATGCTGGGGCGGGAAATCATTGACGATCTGGGGATAGAAGGACCGCCCGCACGCGTGAAAGGGCTTGGGTTGCTGGACGTGGCAACCCGGATGGTGCCGCAAAAGCGGCTGGCGCTCTCTCATGCGCGGTACCTGCCTACGGGTGACGCCGTGAGAGGCTATGAGATCCATCTTGGCGTCACGACCGGCCCTGATTGCGCCCGGTCCTGGCTGTCGTTGGACGGGCGCGCAGAAGGTGCAGCATCGGGCGACGGGCGTGTTATGGGCTGTTATCTGCACGGGCTTTTTGCCGCTGATGGATTTCGGTCAGCCTATCTCAAAGAACTGGGCAAACCGATTGCGGCATATGATTACGCAAAAAGCGTCGAAGATACACTGGATGCCCTCGCCGCCCATCTGGAAACGCATATGGATATTGATCGGCTGCTTTCGATTGCCGGATGACCGATCAGTCCTGACCGAAATCCCTGTTGGTCATTGCCCGCTTGATTTCACGACGGACCATTTTGCGAACGTTTTGCGTGATGCGCTCGCCCAATTCACCAGAGAGTTCCTCATGCACGGTATTCACAACCAAATCCCGTAACACATCCTGATCGAGCCCGGCCTTGATGCTTTGTGTGATTGCGACCATCAGCGCGTCATGCGCGGAAAGTTCACTTTCGGTGTCGTCTTCAGGTGCAATTTCGGCATCTTCGTCCGGCGCCTTTCGCGGCGCCTCGAAGGCACTGGCGGCCCAAGCCGCCTCTGCAAATTCCTCGCCTCCGTCAACTTCAAATTGATCGGATTGGGCAGCAACTGTCGCTTCGAGCTCCGCGATCGTGGCTTCAAGTCTTTCGCTGGCGTCCTTGTGCTGTGGGGTTAGTTTCAGCACGTTGTCTGCGTCAAACGCGCCGCCAAAGCCGGTATTTTCGGTGTCAATTTCGTCGCTGACCCGTTGATCTGGCATCAAAACCAGCCGTTGCTCAGTCTTGGCCTTCTGCTTTTCCTTCAGCGATACGAGGTTTCGCACCGAAGACAAAACTTTGTCAATTTCATCTGTTCGCGCCATGTTAGAAATCCGCTCGTTTCTGGTTTTTCCGATCTTTGTCCAATCGTAGCCCAATTTCCGTTTTCAAACAACAATCTGTTAGTTCCGTCCCAACGCCCGCAGCACCCGGTCCAGTGCTTCACCCTGAGCGGACACGCGACCGGGGGCATCGGTGACCAGATTGTAGTATTCTGAAGGGTCATATTGCTGCACGGGAAGGTTCAAATGCTCCGCCGTAAGTAGGCCCATTGCCGACAAAACCGCATATGATGCGACGACTTCGCTTGATTGCGCCGCAATGCGATTCGCGCGGGCATCGAGCAGCTCCTGCTCGGCGTTCAAAACGTCAAGCGTGGTGCGTGAGCCCAACGTTGCTTCCTCTCGCACGCCCTGAAACGCGACTGTCGCCGCTCTGATCTGCTCCTCTGACGCGACGCGGGTCGCACGCGCGACCTGCAACTGCGCAAAGGCGTTCGCAACCTGTTGTTCGATGCCGATCAATCCGAGGTGCAGACCAGAACGGGCCGCGTCTCGGTTCGCTTGCGCCTGACGGATCTGGCTGGAGATCGCGCCCCCCGCATAGAGCGGGCCACCAATATTGACTCCGATCTGCGCCGTATTCGTGTCGTTGTTGTCGCGCGACATGAAGCCGTCCAAAGTGACAGAGGGCATGACCGCCGTTTGGGCGCGTCGGATATTCAGCTCCGCGGCAGCTACGTTGTGTTGCGCCTCAAGAATGGCAGGGTGATTGCGCGCTGCAAAGTCCTGCGCATCGCTTAGGTTGCGCGACACCGGCGCCGGTCCAACCCCACGTGGCGCACCTGCCTCCTCACCCACGGCAGCACGATATTCTTCGCGTGCGATGGCCAGGTCACCCTGCGCTGATGCCAGCAAACTGCGGGCCTGCGCAAGACGGGCCTGCGCGAGGGATACATCCGTGCGCGTCACCTCCCCGACTTCGAACCGATCTTCGGCAGCCCGCAATTCTTGGGTAATGAGCCGCACGTTGTTTTGACGCAGCTGTACAAATTCACCCGCACTAATCAGGTTCATATACGACTGTACGGCGCGCAAAAGGACGCTTTGCTCAACGCTGCGCAATGATTGACGGGTCGCGAGAACGACTTCCTTTTGCGCATCAATTGCAAGCCGGTTTGACCCACCATCAAAGAGCGTCAGACTGCCAGTAAGGCGGGCCACGGTGCTGTTGGTCACGCCGCCACCGAAAGCTGCATCAGTATCGGTCCGACTGCTTGAGACGGACCAGCTGATAACTGGCAAGAGCGAGCCCATCGCCTGCGCGACACCTTCATCGGCAGCGCGCAACAAAGCCCGGTTTTGTTCCAGCAAACCAGAAGAATTATATGCAGATACGAGCGCATCCGACAGTGTATCGGCCTTGGCCACAGGTGCCGCAAGAAGCGACACCACGATTGCAACAACACCCAACCCATTCCGCTTCATAACGCGTTACCCTTCATCAGCTTTTCATAGGTACATCATGGCACCTATGTTTCATCACTCAGAGCGCAAAAACGTCGCGTTTTTCAAAGCCCTGAAGGATCGGAGCGCCCGCATTAAATGCGAAGCGCCAATTTACCATACCATCAATTTTGTGACCCACGCGCACAACGCCCAGTGTCCCCTCAATAAAGACACATGCAATCCGCCCGCTTTCGCGCAGCTGATCCAAAAGCGCAGGTGACATCTCTGCGACGCCGCCATTCACCACAATAATATCATACGGCCCTGATTTCGCAGCACCTTCCGTCAGAGGCCCGGTGACGACCGCTGCGTTATCAACGCTGTTTTGGGACAGGATGCTCTGCGCCTCATCAGCGCGCGCTGCATCATCTTCCACGCCGACCACAAAGTCGCACAAGTGGGCGAGCAATGCCGTCGAATACCCAAACCCACAACCTACATCCAGCGCCACGTGCTGCGGCTGCACGTTCAATGCGTCGAGCATTTTTGCCAAGGTCCGCGGCTCCAGCATGACCCGATCCGCATCAATCGCAAGATTTTCGCCAATATACGCAGCCTCGCGCTTGCTGTCCGGCACATAGATTTCACGCGGGATAGAGAGCATGGCGTCGATGATCGGGAACTTGGTCACATCCGAAGGACGCACCTGCGTGTCAACCATCATCGTACGGCGGGCTTTGTAGTCGGTCACAATCTAAACTCTTTCGTTCAGTGGTTTACAACGTCATGCCACAGAAGCGGAAAGGCGGCAAGAAAGAAGCCGCAAAGAAAGAGGTTTTGGACAAGTCAAATTTGAGATTTCTACGTCCGTAAATTCTGTGAATTTCTGACGTGATGATCGAATTAAGTCAGTGCTGGAGGCGAGTACCGGAATCGAACCGGTCTACACGGATTTGCAATAGGCCAGCATTAATATATATCTATATATAACAGTACATTAATTGTAATATAAACTCGTGTGTACCATTTTGTGTACAAATACAACTTCAACCAAATGGCACTCAAGTATATGTTTTTACTT
>NZ_JBELFI010000033.1:0-21328 GCF_042093035.1 Yoonia sp.
CATCCGTTGGGGTGCCAATGGCCACTGTGCGGGTGATATCCGTCGTGCCGTCAATGTATTGGCCACCGCTATCCACAAGCACAAGTTCGCCCGCAGCAAGAGTGCGATTGGTCTCTTCGCTCACGCGGTAATGGACAATCGCCCCATTGGGACCAGACCCGCAGATCGTCTCGAAACTGATATCGCGCAGGGCATTTGTCTGGGCGCGAAACCCCTCGAGCGCTTTGACGACGTCAATCTCTGTCAGGCCCGATGACAGATTTTGTGCATCCAGCCAGGCCAGGAAACGGGCCATTGCCACGGCATCACGCGCTTGCGCGGCTTTGGCTCCGGCGATTTCCGTGGGATTTTTGCAGGCTTTGGGCAAGATGCAAGGGTCTTTGCCCTGCACAAGTGCGGCGCCGCCTTGGGTCAGGGTCGTCGCCACGATATCGGGGCAACTGCGCGCATCAACAAGCACTTTTCCAGTCAGCGATCTCAAGGCATCGAGAAAACCATTGATCGCATGGACTGTCACGTAAGGGCCGAGGTGATCGGCAATGCCGGCAGCCTTTTGCGCACCCGCAAAAAGATCAACGCGGCCATTGCCGTGCAGGATGGCAAAAGCTTGCGGGACAGGGTTGCGATCAATATCGGTGCCACGGATATTCAGAAGCCACGCGATACTGTCGGGCAGTGTCAAAACGGCGGCATCTTCGGCCATATCCTTGGCAAGCCGGGCACATTTTGCCGAATGTGTCTCGCCTGCATGTTCAAGTGCTTGGGCGGTGAATGGTTGCGCGGGGGCGGCAGGCTGATGATCCCATATCGCATCAACAAGATTATCGGTTGGCGTCAGTGTAAATTGCGGGAGCGCATCGCGGAGATCGTTGATCTCGCTATGTGTATGTAACCAGGGATCATAGGCAAGGACACCACCTGCGGGGTGCTGTGCTGCCAGCCAATCATGCAATTGTGTCTCTGGCCAAGGCACGGGGGTGAAGTCACCTGCAACCTGCGCGCGCACCTGAACACGGTAGCGGCCATCAATAAACATGCCCGCAAGCTCCGGGAGCACCGCGCAAAACCCGGCAGACCCAGAGAACCCGGTTAGCCATTCAAGACGCGCATCACGGGGTGCCACATATTCGCCTTGGTGGGCATCCGCACGGGGCACAAGAAATGCATCAATCCCGCGCCCGGCCATCAGCGCACGCAATGCCGCAAGCCGTGGCGGGCCCTGATCCGGCGAAGACCTCGCCTCAAAGGTTTGAAACATCTCTCATCCCCAACTTCTTAATCCCAAAAAACTTCCGCCGGAGGCATCCGCCCGGAGCTGCGCGCGCGCCTATCCTGCTTTGCGCATCCCCAACACGCGGGCGCGTTTGCGCGGGTCGTTGTCAAACAGGCTGGCAAGCTGTTCGGTCATGGCACCGGCCAATTGCTCAACATCTGTGATGGTGACAGCGCGTTCATAGTAGCGGGTGACATCATGGCCGATACCAATCGCGACCAGTTCAACCGCTTTGCGCTTTTCGACCATGGCGATCACGTCGCGCAGGTGCTTTTCAAGGTAATTCGCCGGGTTGACCGACAAGGTGCTGTCATCAACAGGCGCCCCGTCCGAGATCACCATCAGAACGCGTCGCTGTTCTTGGCGCGCCATCATCCGGCGATGTGCCCATTCCAGCGCTTCGCCATCGATGTTTTCCTTCAACAAGCCTTCTTTCATCATCAACCCAAGGTTCGGTCGGGTCCTGCGCCAAGGGGCATCTGCGGATTTGTAGATGATATGGCGCAAATCATTCAGACGGCCCGGCGTGGCCTCACGCCCATTTGCTAGCCACTGCTCGCGCGATTGGCCGCCTTTCCACGCTTTCGTGGTAAAGCCCAAGATCTCAACCTTCACATCGCAACGCTCCAACGTGCGCGCCATGACATCGGCACAAATCGCTGCAATGGATATGGGCCGCCCCCGCATAGAGCCGGAATTGTCCAACAACAGGGTCACGACCGTGTCGCGGAAATCCGTGTCTTTCTCGACCTTGAACGACAAAGGCGTCGTCGGAGAGGCCACAACGCGCGCCAAGCGTCCCGCATCAAGGATGCCTTCTTCGCGGTCAAATTCCCATGACCGGTTCTGCTGGGCCTGCAAACGCCGTTGCAGCTTATTCGCCAGACGCGACACAGCCCCTTTGAGCGGCTCCAACTGCTGGTCAAGGTAGGCCCGCAAGCGCTCCAATTCGACCGGCTCGGCGAGGTCCTCGGCGGCGATTTCTTCATCAAATTCGGTCGTATAAACCCGGTAATCGGGATCAGCTTCCGAAACTGGTTGCGGGGCAGGTGGCTCAAGCGGGGCTTCGCCCTCGGGCATTTCAGCATCTTCACCCATTTCCTGGTCGGCCTGGTCATCCATGCTGACCTGCGCCTGGCTCGCATCCTGACTGTCTTCCTGAGACTGCTCTGGCGTGCCTTCGGCCTCATCGCCGTCGCTGTCATCATCACCGGTGCTATCGGGTTCGTCCTGATCGTCATCCTGGCCCTCTTCGGCCGCGTCGTCTTGGTCGTCATCCAGCGTGTCGGGGTCGTCGCCCAACTGGTCGCCGTAGCCCATATCGCTGATGAGCTGGCGGGCAAATTTCGCAAATGCCTGCTGATCGTTGAGCGTCTCTGACAGGTTTTCAAGGGTGCCGCCGCAGTGGTCCTCGATAAAACCGCGCCAAAGCTCCATGACATTATCCGCGCCTTTGGGCAGATCGCGGCCAGTGGCGAGGTGACGGATGAGATAGCCTGCGGCGACAGCCAAGGGCGCATCAGAGGCTTGATTGATCTGGTCGTAGCCCTTGCGCATGGCTTCGGTGCCGATCTTGGCATCAATATTGCCGGCAGTGCCGGGCATATATGCAGCACCCACCGCTTCGATCCGTGCGGTCTCCATCGCGTCATAGAGATCCTGCGCCATCTGGCCCTGCGGCATGTAGCGCGCTGAAACCTTGGGATCGTGGAATTTGTGGCGTAGCGCGAAAGCGTCAGCAGTCCCGCGCGCCAACAAAACCTCATCCCGGGTCATGCGGCGTGACACTTGCGGCAGGCGGATCGTGTCCGATGTCTGGCCTGCCGGATCCACCGAATAGGTGACCGCCAATTCCGGATCATCTGCCATGACTTTGGTCGCTTCGGCCAATGCTTTCTTGAACGGATCAGCTGGGTTGTCGGATGGTTTGTTCATTGCGCGGTCCTTTGCTACCGCGCAAACTAGAACTCAAGGGGGCCAAAGACCAGTCCCTCGCGCATGAAAACCGCCGTTACTCTTCCGCGAATTCGGGGTCTTCAAAGCTGATCTCGGCCTCAGGCGCGATATCAAAAGGGTCGCCCGCCAATTCATTGAGATTGTTCAGGGCAGCCACGCCGGGCAGGATATCTCCCGCCTCATCAGCAAAGGCCAATTTGGGTCGGTAGGTTTTACCGCCGATCTCAATCTCACCCTCATCAAAAAGATAGGCAAGTTCGGTGACGATGCCTTCGACATTCGCTTTCGCAAGCGCGTCGGGCATGTTTTCGGCAAAAAGCGGCAGGAGAGCGTGCGCAATCAGCGATGCGGCTGATTCCGACAGGTCTTCGTGGCTGACGTGATAGCCTTCGGGCAGTTCAGTTCCAATTTTCATCTTCATGGTGTGAGCTCCGGTATCTTGAATCGTGTATTTTTGCAGGATGCGCAGAAATAGAAACCAGATTATGGCAAACCTGCGCTGAAGCGCAAAAAAAATTGATGAAAATACTAGCCTAGCAACATTCCGCTGCAGTCTTGTTGATATTGCAGGGCCTGTGCGCGGGCCCAGGCCGCGTCATTTTCATCATCATTGAATGTCGCACGTGTCAGCAAGACTGACTGCGCCCGCTTGGCTTCAAGGCGCCATTCCAACACATTGCGCCCCTGACCCGGTTCCATCACGGCGGCAATCAAATCCAGCACAGCCGCTCGATCGGCTTGTGTCTTTTCGGAGCCCGCGCCGTCAAACATCCACTGATATTCCATCACAGCCGACAGCCTGCCAGCGCAGGCGGCGAATGTGCGCAGCGGATCATCTTCAAACCCAAAAGCCGGCGGGGCCGTGCCAAGCGACACGCAAAGGCAAATCGCAAGAGTTCTCATACCGCCAGTTTATACAGCATAAAGGCAAAAATAAGGTTTATAAATTAAGCTAAATGAAAACTTGTGGCGCGGCGCACCGACGTGAATTGAAGGCGCCGCCGTCTCCTCGTCGGAAACGGCGGCGATTTATCAAGTTCTGCGGCTCATTGGTGATGCGATGACTGCGCCATTTCAGCCGAGGCTAAGGCTGGCGGCACTTTCGGGCAGTTCTTCATCGAAGCAGCGCTGATAGAATTCGGCAACTGTCTGGCGTTCCAACTCGTCACATTTGTTGAGGAATGACAGGCGGAATGCATAGCCGACATCCTTGAAAATGCGGGTGTTTTCGGCCCATGCAAGAACTGTCCGTGGGGACATGACCGTGGACAAATCACCGTTCATGAAGGCTGTGCGCGTCAGATCGGCCACGGTGACCATCTGGCTGATCGTCTTGCGCCCATCTGCCGTGTTGAAATGCGGAGATTTCGACAAGATTATCGCCGCCTCTGCATCATGGCTCAGGTAATTCAACGTCGCCACAAGTGACCAACGGTCCATTTGCGCTTGGTTGATCTGCTGCGTGCCGTGGTAAAGACCCGTTGTATCGCCCAAACCAACTGTGTTCGCCGTCGCAAAGAGGCGGAAATACGGGTTTGGCGTGATGATTTCATTCTGGTCCATCAATGTCAGCTTGCCGTCAGCTTCCAGAACACGCTGGATCACAAACATCACGTCCGCGCGACCAGCATCATATTCGTCAAAGACGATCGCAACCGGATTGCGTAGAGCCCAAGGCAGAATGCCTTCGTGGAATTCGGTGACCTGCACACCATCGCGCAGTTTGATTGCATCTTTGCCGATCAGGTCGATCCGGCTGATGTGGCTATCAAGGTTCACACGCACAGCAGGCCAATTCAGACGGGCGGCGACCTGCTCAATATGGGTTGATTTACCGGTGCCGTGATAGCCTTGGATCATCACGCGGCGATTATAGCCGAAGCCCGCAAGGATCGCCAAAGTCGTATCGGGATCGAATTTGTAGGTGCTGTCAATCTCAGGTACGCGGTCGGTGCGCTCTGCAAAGCCCTTGATCTTCATATCGCTATCAATGCCGAATACATCCCTGACCGAGATTTCCTCAGTTGGTTTCGCCTGCATGTCTGTGGTGCCGTCAGCCATCTCTCAGAGCCTTTGCGCTTTGTCATCTATTCTGCGTCCGCAAATGCAACATAAAGCGAGAGGCCGCAAGGGAAAGGGCGGAAAATGCGTCCGGTTTTGGGGCGGAAATCGGGGTGAAAACGGCCGATGGCGGGGTGCGGCAGGTGTGGTGTTCACGCCCGGTTTTCGGTGAAAAGGCGAAGAAGCGCATCGCAGAAATTGCCATATCAGACCGGAGGCGCAAACCAGAAAAACGAATAAAGCCTATTTGCAACAAATGTTTATATGCCAATATTAAGGTCAGGCGGATATTTGCCGGTTTTGTGTTGTTTGGTCGGGCGAAGTATGGCAAATTTACCCTTATATTTAGGTTTTCGACATACGAGTCGGGGAAACGCTATTTTTCGTCACCAAGTGTTCGGTGTTATCGAGTTAAGGAGTGTCGCAATGTTTGCGCGTCGCAAGGCAGCGTTTGAATTCGATCAAACGCAAAAGGCACGGTTAGGTGCTTATTCTCTTGTCACCATTCTCTGTGCGGCTGTCGCAGTTCACGTGGTCAACACAGCAGGTGTTGGTACGTTTGATCCGCGTTGGGCGGCCCTTGGCGGCGGTGTCGGCGGGATCGGGGCGCTTTATGCGGCCAGTTCATGGTTTGGCGGGCGGGGGCTTTTCGGTCTTGTCCGCGCGATTGTTGGAATTATCGTGACAGCAATCATCGCATCCGTGGTTGCGGGCGCCGTGATTATGCCGATTTATGGCGCGTTCTATGCCCCAATCGTGCTCGCGACAGCGCTTGCGACCCAGCCGCTGTTGCTGGCAGCCGCCTTGATCGTCATGGGGCGTGTTCATTCATTGATGAT
Source organism: Yoonia sp. (assembly GCF_042093035.1). Classification (GTDB taxonomy): domain Bacteria; phylum Pseudomonadota; class Alphaproteobacteria; order Rhodobacterales; family Rhodobacteraceae; genus Yoonia. The sequence continues at coordinate 6,130 of NZ_JBELFI010000033.1, forward strand.
CCCGCGGGCCTTTCAGGATGATCTTTTTGCCGCTTTGCCAGTGGCTGATATTGAAGAACCCCAGGCGTCACCGCATGACACGTCGGAGTTGAGCGCACTGACCCGCGCCAATCTGTACCGCCGGAACTAAAGCTTTTCAGACAAAATATAGCTGCCAGGGCGTTGGTTGAGAGGCCGTCGACTTAGTCTTTCTCACGGAAAAAGCGGCTGGCCTTGATTTGATCCCAGGCCCAGACAACCTCTGATAATTGTTCTTCCTGACTGCGGTCGCCCCCATTCATGTCGGGATGCAAGACCTTGATTAAAGCTTTGTAAGCTTTGCGGATTTCCTGTTTGGACATGTTGTCCTTGGCTTCCAGAATCTCAACCGCGCGTCGTTCCGTGGGCGGCAGTTTGCGCCCCTTTGCGGCACCGCGGCCGGGGTTGCGCGTCGCGTTTTCGCCCAAGACTTGATGCGGGTCATCGACGCCCAGTCGCGCCCAGGCGCGTTCCTCGGTGCTGCGTTTGAATGGCTTTGTGGGACGTTCCCAAACGCGGTCGCTATCCATTTGCGCGGCCAATTCGGCCTCTGAGGTGCTGTCGAAAAAATTCCACTTCAGGTTATATTCGCGTACGTGCTGTTGGCAGAACCAAAAGTAATCGTCCAGGACATCAGGCGATTTCGGCGCGCGGTATTTGCCGGCTTCCTCGCAACCCTCATGGTCGCAGACCCGTCTGGACGTTTCAGACGCCCCCGACATCCCACGCCGGCCACGCGGGTTCTTTTTCTTGGAGCTGGACACTGACATGTCAAAACCAAAAGGGTCATCTTTTTTCATGGTGCGTCTCTTCGCTTTCCGACTCGGAGAAGTAACTTTAAACTCTGCAGCACAGGATAGAAGAGGGCAGGGCCAAAATAATGACAATCGAGACAGAAATTCGTGCTGCGCTTTCGACGCTGGACCCCCAGCATTTGGATGTCATCAACGAAAGCGCCTTGCATAGTGGGCATATGGGTGATGACGGATCGGGAGAGAGCCATTGGCGCGTTGTGATTAAGGCCGATCGTTTGGGCAATATGTCGCGCATCGCGCGCCATCGGGCCATTCATGCTGCATTGGGTAAGGACATCATCGGGCGCATTCACGCGCTAGCGATTGATATTCAGTAGTTATTTTTCGGCGGTCTCGGCCTTGGGTTCTTCGGTTTCGGGCACATCCGGATTGTCCGTGATGACTGGCTTCTCGATCATCAACGGGTCTTTGTGGCGATCGGCGGTCAATTGCGGCTGTGGCGCTGGCACCACCGGGGCAGGTGCCAGCTGTTTTGCCTTCGCCGGGCGGCGGAACACAAGTATGTTTTGAAACACTGTGGATCTGCCCATCAAGCCTTCGCGCTGCTCACAGGGCAATGTGTCCGCGCGCAGGTATTCCCAACCATCAGCTGCGTATGCATTCATCGCAGTTTCCAGCGCATGGGCAAAACGGTCTTCATGGGTCTTTTTGCCCTTCGCTTTCAGGCCGCGCTGGGGCGCTGGCACGACTTTGTATTCATAAGACATGACGTCACCCTTATTTTTCATCGGTAGAGGTTAACAAAGAAACGGCGGTCAGGCCAACCTTACCTTCGGTCAGATGTCAAAGGCCCAGTTTGCCAGAGACGATTTGGTTCACGGCCGCAGGGTTTGCCTTGCCGCCGGTTGCTTTCATCACCTGACCAACAAACCAACCCACCAGTTTGGGGTTGGCCTTGGCCTTTTCAACCTGCGCGGGGTTGGCTGCGATGATTTCATCAACGGCTGTTTCGATTGCGCCGGTGTCGGTGACCTGCTTCATGCCCTCGGTTTCAACGATTTCGGTGGGATTGCGGCCCGTGGTGTAGCAAATCTCGAAGACTTCCTTGGCAATCTTGCCGTTGATGTCCCCGGCTTTGATGAGACCGATCAATTCACCCAACTGCTGTGCCGCGACGGGGCTATCCTCAATGCCGTGGTCTTCTTTCTTGAGGCGGCCAAACAGCTCATTGATGACCCAGTTCGCAGCAAGTTTGCCATCCCGCCCGTCCGCCACCTTTTCAAAATAGACCGCGTTCACGACCTCGGCGGTCAGCACGGATGCATCATAGTCTGACAGGCCAAAGTCATTGATAAAGCGCGCTTTTTTCTGATCGGGAAGTTCGGGCAACGTGGCTTCGATGTCATCGACCCAAGCCTGTTCAATCTCCAGTGGCAGCAAATCAGGGTCCGGGAAATACCGATAGTCATGCGCTTCTTCTTTGGAGCGCATGGAACGTGTTTCGTTCTTGTCGGGATCATAAAGGCGGGTTTCCTGAACGACGTCTTGGCCGTCCTCGATCAGTGCAATCTGGCGGCGGGCTTCAAAGTCGATTGCCATTTGGATAAAGCGCATGGAGTTCATGTTCTTGATTTCGCAGCGGGTTCCGAGGTGGCCAAAATCCTGTGTCGCCTGATATTTTTCATAGTCGCCCGGACGGCAGACAGAAACATTGACGTCCGCGCGCAGGTTCCCGTTTTGCATGTTGCCATCGCAGGTGCCCAGATAGCGCAGGATCTGGCGCAATTTCAGGACATAGGCGGCGGCCTCCTCTGGGCCACGGATGTCGGGGCGGCTGACGATCTCCATCAGGGCGACGCCGGTGCGGTTGAGGTCCACAAAAGACATATGCGGGTCCATGTCATGGATGGATTTGCCTGCGTCCTGTTCAAGGTGGATGCGCTCAATCCGCACATTGCGCGCTTCGCCATTGCCCATTTCAACCAGCACTTCGCCTTCGCCGACGATGGGGTGATAAAGCTGGGAAATCTGATAGCCCTGCGGCAGGTCAGGGTAGAAATAGTTTTTGCGGTCAAAGGCTGAAAGGAGATTGATCTCTGCGTTCAGACCCAAGCCGGTTTTGACGGCCTGCGCCACACAGCCTTCGTTTATCACCGGCAACATGCCGGGCATGCCGGCGTCCACAAACGCCACGTTGCTGTTTGGCTCTGCGCCAAATTTGGTGGACGCGCCCGAGAATAGTTTGGCTTGCGTTGCGACCTGTGCGTGGACCTCCAGGCCGATCACCAATTCCCAATCGCTGGTAGCACCGGCAATCGATTTGGGGGCGGGGCTTTTGTAGGCGAGGTCGAGCATCCGGCGCTTCCTTGATGTACTGCGTTGGCTGATCTGTAAAAGAACGCGCAGGCAGCTTCAAGTGAGCAAGCGAATTCTAGCGCACCCAACTCCGCGCAGATTTCACCAAATTGACCGTGGGTGCGTCGTCGCCCGCCAAAGAGAGTGTTGCTTTGCGCAGCAACGCGATCCCTTCTTCAGAGCCGCGGGGCAGGGCACTTGCAGAAATCGGCTCTCCTATGGTCACCCGAAACGGCTGTCGGTCTTTGTTCAGCGTTTCATGGAACAGAGTGATATCACGCAGTGTCGGGTGCAATTTATCCAACAGATAGAACAGCGCCGAATTACGCGCCTGAATGTTGACTGGCACCACGGGCAAGTCAAACTTCCGCGCCAGCATCGCTGCAGATGCCATCCAAGGCCGCTCATAAAGGCGTAAGCCGCGCCGCTTTGCCAAACGTCCTGACGGAAAAATGACGCCCATCCGACCCTGATCGGTTGATTTGCGGATAAACGCCATCGTTGCACGTGTTTTGCTGTGACTACGCTTGTCATGACGCCATTCAACGGGGGCAATCATGTTTTGCATTTGCGGCAGTACGCGCAGAATGTCTTGGTTGGCCAAGAAGTAGACATCAGGGCGTTGGCGCGCGATCAAATGATACAGGATGATCCCGTCAGCGATGCCTGTAGGGTGATTGGCGACGATCAACGCAGGCCCATGCGCGGGCAGATTGCCAAGACCTTGAACCTGCACGTGCTGCGCAAGGCGCTTTCCTAAGTCCTGCATGATTTGGGCTGAATTTTTTTTCGCGAAGCTATCGGCGAGCGTGATGGTCTTTTGATAGCCCAGGACGCGATGCAAAATGCGGCGGGCCAAGTCAGTCGAAAGATGATTGCTGTAAAGCCACGGTGCGCGCTCTGCAATCAGCGGTTCGATACGGTGTTCCATGTAGCTTTTTTCGCCGGTCTTCGTAACGATCTGGTGATGCGATTATGACAGATTCATAACAGTATTTGATGGCCCATGGCGTCCTGTGGCGCGAAGAACTGGCGCTGATGGCTGATTTTCCGAGCCGCGGCACCAACTCAGGCCCATGCCGAAGATGCGTCGCAAATCTGACCTTCCCCAAGAGACTTGTGCCACCTGAGACAGACTACTCGCGTGGCGCAAGAAACGGGCGAAGGTTTGGGATGAGGTGCGCTATCGATCTGAGCATTGCTAATCCAATCGCCCGCGTTGATTGCCCCAAGCTGCACCAAAAAAGCACGTAGCTTTGTTGCTTATCGGAAACAACCACACTACTTCGTGTCGCAAGGCGGATGTGTGCCGCAGTATGCAATGCTCTAGGGGGATGGATTAATGTCAAACCGGGTCGAGAAGGCGGGCCTTCAGGTCGCGTCGGAATTGGCGGATTTCATTGACAACCGCGCTTTGGTGGGGACTGGCGTTGATAGCGCTGCTTTCTGGCAAGGTTTTGCCGATCTGATCGCTGAAATGACACCGCGCAACAGGGCCGCGCTAAAGAGACGCGATACCATCCAAGCGCAGATTGATGCGTGGCATATTGCTCACAAGGGCGAACAAATTGACCGGTCCGCCTATGAGGCATTCTTGAAGGACATCGCATATTTGGTCCCCGAAGGTGGCGATTTTACCATCGAGACCGCAAATGTCGATCCAGAGATCGCCACCTTGCCCGGTCCACAGCTTGTCGTGCCAATCACCAATGCGCGCTTTGCGCTCAACGCCGCGAATGCGCGCTGGGGCAGCCTTTATGATGCGCTCTATGGCACAGATGCGACGGGCGTGCCGCCGCCCAAAGGACCATATGATCGCGGCCATGGCGCCCGTGTCGTGGCCCGTGCCCGCGTGTTCCTTGATGAGGCTTTCCCGATTGTCGGCACCAGCCATGCGGATGTGTCGCGCTATTATGTCCATGACGGCGCGCTGCTTGTTGATGACAACCCTCTGCGCGATCCGGCGAAATTTGTGGGCTACCGTGGGAATCCCAAAGCGCCCGACGCCGTTCTATTGCAAAACAACGGTTTGCATGTGGAGCTTGTTTTTGATCGCGCACATCCCATCGGCAGCCGCGATCAGGCGCTTTTGGCGGATGTGCGTTTGGAAAGTGCGATCTCTGCGATTATGGATTGCGAGGACAGTGTCGCATGTGTCGATGCCGAAGATAAGGTGGAGGCTTACAGTAACTGGCTCGGCCTGATGCAGGGTAATCTGGAGGCGCAGTTCAATAAGGGCGGTCAGACGCTGACGCGGCGCCTTGCTGAAGATATGGAATACACTGCACCTGACGGCTCGGCTTTGACCTTGAAAGGTCGCGCCTTGCTCTGGATCCGCAACGTAGGTCATTTGATGACAAACCCAGCGATCCTTGACGCCAATGGCGATGAGATTTTCGAAGGTTTGATGGACGCGATGGTAACGGTGCTGATCGCCATGCATGACCTCAAGCGAGAGGGTGGCAATTCGGCGCTTGGCTCTGTTTACGTGGTGAAGCCCAAAATGCACGGCCCCGAAGAAGTGGCATTGACCAATGACATCTTTGGCAAGGTCGAAGATATTCTGGGTCTGCCGCGCCACACCGTCAAAATCGGGATTATGGATGAAGAACGCCGCACGACGGTGAACCTCAAGGAATGTATCCGCGCGGCCAAGTCGCGCGTTGCTTTTATCAATACTGGCTTTCTTGATCGGACCGGTGATGAGATCCACACCTCGATGGAAGCTGGCCCCTTCAGCCGCAAGGACTTTATCAAGCGTAAACAATGGATTGGCGCCTATGAAGATCAGAACGTTGATATCGGATTGGAATGCGGATTTTCTGGAAGGGCGCAGATCGGCAAAGGGATGTGGGCGATGCCCGACATGATGGCCGCGATGCTTCAGGAAAAGATTGGCCATCCACAGGCAGGCGCAAACTGCGCTTGGGTACCGAGCCCGACAGCGGCGACTTTACATGCGCTGCATTATCACAAGGTTGATGTCATGGCTGTGCAGGCGAAGCTGCGCAAAGGTGGGCGGCGGGCCTATGTGTCCTCTATCCTCGATATTCCGCTGGCCCAGTATCAACGCTGGACGGATGCGCAAAAGATCAAGGAAGTTGAGAACAATGCCCAGGGTATTCTGGGTTATGTCGTGCGCTGGATCGATCAGGGTGTTGGTTGCTCCAAAGTGCCCGACATCAACAACGTCGGGCTTATGGAGGACCGTGCGACATGCCGGATTTCCAGTCAGGCGCTAGCGAACTGGCTGCACCATGATGTGGTCAGTGAGAGCCAAGTGATGAAGGCGATGCGCAAAATGGCCGCCGTCGTTGACGACCAAAACGCAGGCGACCCTGCTTACCGGCCGATGGCTCCAGATTTTGATGGCATCGCCTTTCAGGCGGCCTGCGATCTGGTGTTCAAAGGCCGTGTCCAGCCATCTGGCTATACAGAGCCTGTGTTGCACCAGCGCCGCCTCGAACTCAAAGCACAGCGCAACCATTAAGCCCTACAGGAGACACCAACATGACCGAAATTTCTGCAAACAAAGCACGCTCTATCATTCGCAAAGCTTTGGCAAAAGGCGATGAGATGGGTTTCAAACCGCTGTCTGTTGTCATTCTGGATGCCGGTGGTCACGTCAAAGCCTTTGAACGCGCCGACGGTGCCGCCCCGGGGCGTTTCGGGATTGCGCATGGCAAGGCATATGGCTCCATCATGCTTGGTATGGCGGGCACCGCGCAGATGGCACGCGCCGAACAACAGGCCTACTTCATGGCGGCCGTAAATGGCGTCTATGGCGGGCAGGTGGTGCCTGTGCCGGGCGGTGTTTTGGTACGCGACAAGCGTGGCAGTGTTATCGGTGCAGTTGGCGTGACTGGTGATACATCCGACAATGACGTCATTGCAGCTCTGGCGGGGATTGAAGCCGCAAATCTGATCGCAGAGGCCTAGCGCGGCCAGACCGCATTTCAATGCTGCCTAGATCATAGGCCTTGGCGGTGATTTCTGCGCCATGTGCGCGGATGTCAACACGACTGTGCGCGTCGTGCATCTTTTCAATTCCGCAGATCGGGATTAAATACCCGGTAAGTCGAAAGGAAACCCTATGACACGGCCTGTTGTCGGCATCATCTCCAACAGTCACATGATAAACGACGAATACCACGTCTATGGCGGTGGCGCGATGATGGTGCAGGCTCTTGCAGATGTATCTGACGTGTTGCCGGTCATCATACCCGTGGACCCTTCCACAGATCTGGACACGTTGATGGCGGCTTTTGACGGTTTTTTGTTTCCCGGTGGCCGTCCTAACGTCCATCCAGAGGAGTATGGCGAAGAACCGACAGAAGCGCATGGCACCTTCGAACGCGACCGTGATCGGCTTTCGCTGGCATTGATCCGCGCTTGTGTTGCCCAGGGCAAACCCATCCTAGGCATCTGCCTTGGGTTTCAAGAAGTGAATGTAGCCATGGGCGGCACGCTTTACCCTGAAATTCGTGATTTGCCCGGACGCGACAATCACCGGATGCCGCCTGACGGCACGTTGGAAGAAAAATTTGGTCGCCGCCATGAGGTCACAGTCACCGAGGGCGGTCCGTTTCACCGTATCTTCGGCGCGCCAAAAGTCGTTACAAACACCCTGCACGGCCAAGGGATCAAGGAACCTGGGTCGCGTATTGTCATCGATGGCCGTGCACCAGATGGCACGCCAGAGGCGATCTATGTCGCCGATGCCCCCGGCTTCACTTTGGCTGTGCAATGGCATCCTGAATGGCAGGCAGCGACTGATCCTGTCTCGCGTCCGTTGTTTGAGGCGTTCGGAGATGCCTGCCGCAAACACGCCGTAGGCGGCTTGTGTCGGGCGGGCTAAAGGGCTGCAATCCCGCGCTGGCCTGCCAGAAGCCGTGGGATTTTCTCTTTGAAACGAAAAAACCCATGGGGTGCATATGGGCAGGTCGCTGTGTCGTAACGGCGAATGATTTGCGTCAGCCCACACTATCTGCAACCCGGCGAACCACATCCGCGCAGGGTTACGCAGGTAAGCGGTTTGCGTAAGCTGCCGCGCCCAATGGTCAAAGCAATTGTTGCCAGTTTACCCCTTGCAGGCGGCCTCCCATACCCGCTGTAAGCCGCGTTCCGACTGCACGCGGTTCAGGCGCGTCAGCGCGGCTGTGCGATTGGGTTTAAACATGGCGGAGAGATATTGCGCAGGGGGCCGTTTCAAGCCGCAGGAGCCAATGGTTTTCGCCCCACCCTGCTTGACTTAGCGCATTTGGCAGGACAACGCTGCCGCATGGTTGATTTTCGCCCGGTTGGGTACGTCATTGGTCTGCTTGTTGCCGCGCTTGGGTTCACCATGTTCGGCCCGCTTTTGGCTGACCTGCTGGCGGGCAACGGGCAGTGGCATGTGTTCTTTGAAAGCGCGGTCATCACGATCCTGACCGGCGGTCTGATTGCGCTGGCCTGCGCCAACGGTGTCTCGCAAGGGTTGTCGCTGCGGCAGACGTTTTTGTTGACCTCGCTGGTTTGGCTGACCTTGCCGATTTTTGGCGCAATCCCCTTCGTTCTGGGCGCCACTGAGGCGAGCTTCACCGACGCGTTCTTTGAGGCCATGTCGGGCCTGACAACGACCGGGGCAACCAGCATTTCCAATCTTGAAGGGCTCCCGGACGGGCTCAAGCTGTGGCGCGGTGTTCTGCAATGGCTCGGAGGGGTAGGTATTGTCGTGGTCGCGATGGTGTTTTTGCCGGAGCTGCGGGTCGGTGGTATGCAGATCTTCCGCTCGGAAGGCTTTGATACGAGCGGAAAAATCCTGCCGCGCGCCGGTGAGATCGCCAAGCGTATTTCATATATCTATGCCGGCCTGACCCTTGCTGCCGTTGTGGCTTATTCCTTTGCGGGGATGGGTAATTTCGATGCGATCGTCCATGCAATGACCACGGTTTCCACCGGCGGCATGGCCAACTATGATGCGTCTTTTGCGACTTTCGGGGCAGGGGTGCATTACGTGGCCGTCGTCTTTATGATCTTGGCCGCCCTGCCATTCGTGCGCTATGTCCAAATCCTTGCCGGGACCGCAAAGCCGCTTCTGCATGATCGTCAGGTCCATATCTTTTTGACTATCATCGCAAGCTGCGTGCTGTTCATCACGATGTGGCTTTGGGGACGTGGCGGCACAATGACAGAGCAGTCCTTCCGAGAGGCGCTCTTTAATGTCACGTCGATCATGACAGGCACAGGTTATGCCAACGCCAACTACATGACTTGGGGCACGTTTCCGGTCGTGATGTTCTTCTTGATTGGTCTGATCGGTGGCTGCGCGGGATCAACATCCTGCTCGGTGAAGGTCTTTCGCTATCAGATTGTTTTCGCTGCAATCAAAAGCCAGATCCGGCAGATCCATTCCCCGCATGGGATGTTCACCCCGCGCTACGCCGGACGGCCCATCAGCGAAGATGTTCTCAATTCGGTGATTGCATTTCTGGTGGCTTTCATCCTGTCGCTTGGCGGAACAGCGGTGCTTTTGGGTATGACCGGTTTGGACTTTATCACCTCGATTTCCGGGGCGGCGGCGGCTTTGGCCAACATCGGCCCCGGCTTGGGGCTCGAAATTGGTCCGGCGGGCAATTACGCGGGTATCAACGACACCGCGAAATGGATTCTTGCCATTGCCATGTTCGTTGGACGGCTTGAGATCATGGTCGTCCTGACCATCCTATCGATCAAATTCTGGAGACCCTGACATGACCACCCGCCCGCTTGGCGCCCAGATTTCGCATATGCTCAAAGATCGCGGGGTTGATACGATCTTTGGCATTCCCGGCGTGCATAATCAGGAAATGTATCGCGGGATTGAAGAGGCGGGGATTACTCATGTGCTCGCGCGCCATGAACAAGGTGCGGGCTTTATGGCGGACGGCTATGCGCGCGCGACCGGCAGAGTGGGTGTGGCTTACGTGATTTCCGGACCCGGTGTCTGCAACATCATGACACCGATGGGGCAGGCGTATTCGGACAGTGTGCCGATGCTGGTCTTGTCTTCGGTCTTGGATGAAACGGAGGCCAAACGCGGCCAGCTTCATCAGATGAAAGATCAAGAGGCTGCCGCAGGTACGGTCTGCGATTGGTCCGTGACGGCGCGGACAGCGGAAGCCAGCTATCAACTCATCGACCGCGCCTTGATGCAGATGGTTATGGGCGTGCCGTCCCCAAAACATATTCAAGTGCCCATCGCGCAGCTTGAAGCGCAGGCAGAGGCCGCACCTGCCCGCACCCCCGACTGGCCTACTTGCGCAGAACCTGCGCCTTTGGTTAGCCGCACAGTTGTTGACCGACTGTTGGCCGCAAAGCGCCCTTTGTTCATCTTTGGCGGCGGTGCTGCGCGCAATGTGGAAAGCTGGTTGCCGCATTTCCAGCGCCTGAATGCGGCGTCATTTACGACTTATGCCGGGCGCGGGATCATCCCTGACGATTTCCCATTGCATTATGGTGCCATGCTGGCGCGTCCGGGCAGCGCTGATGTGATTGCAAGCGCGGATTTGGTCGTGGCCGTTGGGACGCGCCTGAGCGAGGTTGATCTCTGGCGTGACGGTTTGGGACATACCGCACCGTTGATCCGGATTGATCTTGATCCCGAAAGCCTCACGGATCAGCACCGGGCAGAGGTGCGCATTCTGGCTGACGCGAGTACCCATCTGACGGAAAGTCTTTCGCAAATCGAAGATGTGCAAAAATCGGGCTGGACTGCCAAAGAGGTCGCAGATCAACGCGCCCTTTGGCGTGCGGAGTTGAACGCGGAGCGTCCAGGTATCCTGCCTGTCGTGGCGGCATTGAAAGATGCGGTTCCGCCTGACACGATGTTCTTTTCCGACATGACCCAATTCGCCTATGCCGCCAAAGAGGTCTATCCGATGGACCGCCCCGGCCATTGGCATCATCCCTACGGGTTTGGCACGCTCGGTTATGCACTGCCTGCGGCGATTGGCGGGAAGGTCGGTGTGGGCGACCAGCCTGTCGTCGCGATCCTTGGGGATTACGGGTTTCAGTATACCGTACAGGAACTTGCCGTCGCGGTTGAACTGGAACTGACTCTGCCAATCATCATCTGGGACAATGGCAAATTGGGCGAAATCGAGGACGGCATGGTCCGCGCCCAAATCGCGCCCAATGCAGTAGTGCAGCGCAACCCGGATTTCCTGAAATTGGCTGAGGCTTATGGAGCCGCTGCCGTGCAACCCAAAACATTGGAGGGGTTTGCCGGGGCCTTGCAGGAAGCGTTTGCCCGTAAGGGACCGACTGTCATTCGCGTGATCTCCGATATCGCAGTTTGAACTTTGCAATCATGCGCCAGGAGCCTGTGAAAATCTGCTAGGATCAGGCCATTGGATCGAACTTAGGAATGGATTGGATCACAGATGGATTGGGATGGGATGGCACGTCCGTGGCTCGAAGCGGCGCCGGAACTGGAAATCGCGTTTGAGGAAGTATTCGCGACACTTTTCGCAGCGGCAGCATTGTCGCCGGGAGAGAACGTGCTGGATGTGGGATGCGGGACCGGCCCTACACTCATCAAAGCGGCCGAGGCGGTGGGTGAGGCAGGCCGTGTCTTTGGTGTCGACATCGCCCCTCCATTGCTCGCAAGGGCCGCTGACCGTATTCCCGACAACGTCAGGGTAGAGGTCGCTGATGCAGGCACCTATCCGTTTGAGCAAGGCTCTTTTGATGTCATTTTGGCGAACTTCGGGATCATGTTTTTTGATGATAGCGTGTCAGCATTCAAAAACCTGCGAAAGGCGGTGCGTCCCGGCGGGCGTCTTGCTGCGACGGTTTGGGCGACACCACCAGAAAACCCGTGGTTCTCAATGCCGCGCAAAATAGTTGATAGCATTGTTCCGGATGTCCCGAGGCCTGATCCGACTGGACCGGGCCCTATGCGATTTGGCGATCCGACCGCGTTGAAGAACTATCTTGAGCAGGCAGCATGGACGCCTTGCATCGACACTTGTGACGTCACTCTGCTGCCGCCGGGAGGCGCAGCGCAAGTGGCGCGACTACATGCGAAACTCACGATAACGCGGATGCTGGATGGGATAGAGGTGACCGAGAGCCAGGTTTCCCGCATGCAGGAAGCTATCGCAGAAGCCAACCGGGTGTTTGAGGTAGACGGGCAAATGCGGGTCCCTGCGCGCATCCATGTCGTGACGGCGACGGCAGTATAGGCGACGACGCCACAGGACCGCTAAAGATTTTCCGGCAGCGTTGCGACCGACAAGCCGATTGCGCCAAAAATCAGGATCGACGCTATCAAGCGGTTAACCCAGACACCGGCCTTTTGTGATGGCACCGCGCGCCCCAGCATGTAACCGAGCGCTGAATAAATGCTATGGGCCGTCAGCGACATCAACGACGCGAAGACGGCCAGCACCAGTAGCTGCGGCGTCGCCGGGCGGGTGACATCAACCGCTTGCGGTACGACCACAAGGACAAAGATCATCGCCTTGGGGTTTGTCAGTGAAACGAGCGCGGCCTGCACCAGTATCTGCCAATGACCAGGCGCATCGACGGCACGCGACGTAGCCCCGGCTCCGGGTGCATTCCAAATCTTATAGGCCAGCCAAATCAGGTAGACGACACCGACCCAGCGCATGACAGCAAGGACCGGGCCAAACCATTGCGCAACCAAGCTCAATCCAAAGACGACGATCAGCGCGTAGATGAAGACGCCGGTGACGAACCCCGCCGCGCACATCAGTCCGGCGCGAAACCCGTATCTGCTGGAGACTGAAACAGTAAAAGCGACATTTGCCCCAGGCGTCATCGCGGCAGCCAACCAGATCACAGAGAAGCCAAACAGAACCGTCGGCGACACGATTTCGAACATTCTTGCCCCCACCAGCGGCTAAACCCAAAACCAGTCTGACTTTAGGCATTTGCGTGATGATGGCAACCCGCCTCAGCCTGTACGTCTGTTACATAGCGGCATGTCTGATTGACCCTCGTCGCGCCACGCCCTATTGAACGGCGGACATCTATTCGAGGGTTCCGATGAGCGATCAACCACGTAGTTTCCAAGAGATCATCCTACGGCTACAGACCTACTGGGCCGGCAAGGGCTGTGCGATCCTGCAACCCTACGACATGGAAGTCGGAGCGGGCACATTTCACCCTGCCACAACCCTGCGTGCGCTGGGCGGCAAGCCTTGGGCGGCGGCCTATGTGCAACCCTCACGGCGGCCAACCGACGGGCGCTATGGCGAGAACCCGAACCGGTTACAGCATTACTACCAGTATCAGGTGCTCATCAAACCATCCCCGCCTGATCTACAAGCGCATTATCTGGGGTCTTTGAAGGCCATTGGCATTGATGCATCCATGCATGACATCCGCTTTGTCGAGGACGACTGGGAAAGCCCGACGCTGGGTGCCTGGGGTCTTGGTTGGGAAGTCTGGTGTGACGGGATGGAGGTCAGCCAGTTTACCTATTTCCAGCAGGTTGGCGGGCATGACTGCAAACCCGTATCGGGAGAGTTGACCTACGGGCTGGAGCGTTTGGCGATGTATGTGCTCAATGTCGATCACGTGATGGATATGCCATTCAATGATCCTGATGCGCCCATTGCGCTGTCTTATGGTGACGTGTTCAAACAGACTGAACAGGAATATGCGCGCTGGAACTTCGATGTGGCAGATACGGATGTCTTGTTGCAGCACTTTCTGGACGCGGAAGCTGAATGCAAACGCATTCTGAACGCGCCTGCCGATGACCCCAAAACAGGATTGAAAATCATCATGGCCCACCCTGCCTATGACCAATGTATAAAGGCCTCGCATGTGTTCAATTTGCTTGACGCGCGCGGTGTGATCTCCGTCACCGAACGGCAAGCCTACATCGGGCGTGTACGCGCGCTGGCGAAGGCTTGTGCCGATGCCTTTGTGCAAACCGATGCTGGCGGAGCGGCGGCATAATGGGGCGGGTTGTCATTGTATTGATGCTTTTGACTGGCGTGATTGCGGGCGCCGCAATCTATTACTTGCAGGTCTATGCCTATTATGAAGAAGTGAGCTACGCGCCTGATGCTGTGCAGCTAACCTCGCGGACAACAGGAATGGCGGAGCCGATCGAAGTCGCAGACTTCGCGGCGATTGATGCGGCTAGCAGCCCGCTGCGGTATCGTGCCTGCTTTCAAACATCGTTCAGCCAAGCGGCACTGTCAGAAAGCTATGTCATTGTCCAAAACGCCGAACCACGGATCGCACCGGGCTGGTTTGACTGCTTTGATGCAGCCCAGATCGGGGCCGATCTGGACAATGACGCGATTGTCTTCCTGGGGACGGAAAATATCCAATACGGGATCGACCGTGTTGTCGCGATCTACCCAGACGGGCGCGGGTTTGTCTGGCACCAGATCAATCCCTGCGGTGAAGTCGTGTTTGATGGCAATCGTCCCCCGGAGGACTGCCCACCCATTCCTGAAAGCCAGAATTAATGCCTGATCTTCTGATTGAACTGTTCTCTGAGGAAATTCCCGCGCGGATGCAATCGCGCGCGGCGGATGATCTGCGCAGATTGGTGACCGACGGTTTGGTTGAAGCCGGTTTGACCTACGCCGGCGCTGCCGCCTTTTCGACCCCGCGCCGATTGACCCTGTCGCTTGAAGGGTTAAGCGCCGAAAGCAAGCCTTTGCGCGAAGAACGCCGCGGGCCAAAAATCGACGCGCCGAACAAAGCGATTGAGGGCTTTTTGCGCGGTTCCGGCGTCGCGATGGACGATCTTGAAATCCGTGATGACAAGAAGGGTCAAGTCTATTTCGCGGTGATCGAAAAGCCAGGCCGTTTGGCCGCTGACATCATCGCTGAGGTGCTTGAAAGTACCATCCGCAACTTCCCTTGGCCAAAATCGATGCGCTGGGGGGATGGGGCGCTGAGGTGGGTGCGCCCGCTGCATTCTATCCTGTGTATCCTGAGCGATGAAGCGGGTGCGTCGGTAGTGCCGCTGGACATTGATGGCATTACATCCGGCAACACCACATGCGGGCATCGTTTCCTTGCACCAGATGCTTTTTCTGTCACGTCCTTCGATGATT
>NZ_JBELFI010000034.1:0-21311 GCF_042093035.1 Yoonia sp.
TAAATATCTGTTGCGTGAGGCGACCGCGATTTTTTAAAACGGGGTCGGTTTGCGCTTTATTGGCGATCGTTTTCGGCTGGATGAAAAACTCGTCACACTCATGGATGAACTTGAGTTGCGCACCGCCGACAATGACCGGGTGCATTTGACAGTCGCGCTGAATTACGGGGGCCGTGATGAGGTGACACGCGCGGCCAAACGGCTCGCCTTTGAGGTGCAGGAGGGGCGGTTGAGCCACAAGGATGTCGACGCCGAAACCCTGGCCGGTTTCCTTGATACCCATGTTTTGCCAGATCCTGATCTGGTCATTCGTACCAGCGGAGAGGCGCGCATATCCAACTTCCTGCTGTGGCAGTCGGCTTATGCGGAATATGAATTTGTCGATACGCTTTGGCCGGACTTCACGGCAGATGAATTTGCAAATGTGCTGAAGGGTTACGGCACCCGTGACCGGCGCTTTGGTGCAATCAGGGCCTGAGATGCGCGAAACACCCCCGCAACCGCCCGCGAAATGGGATGACCTGACAGTCCGGCTTACGTCGAGCGCGGTGATGGTGGTCGTGGGTGCGGCTGGCGTGATATTGGGTGGGGTATGGTTTCAGATGCTGGTTGTGTTTGTCACCGCGGTGATGGTTTGGGAATTGTGGATGATGATCCGCCCCAACGAGCCGACCAAGGGTATGTTGATGGCTGCATTGGTGGCCTCGATCATGTCAGGTCAGATCGCTGATGGGGCGCTTTGGGGGATGCTCTTGTTTCTGATCGTGCCGATCATTGGCGCATCGCAGCTCAAGACCGAAACCAAGATGTTTTTTATCTTCGCGCTGGGGATCCAATTGGCGGGCTGGGGATTGGTGCATTTTCGTGACGACTATGGCTTCACGTGGTTGTTGTGGCTCATGTTTGTTGTCATTGTCACTGATATCTTTGGGTATTTTGCGGGCAAAGCCTTGGGTGGCCCAAAATTCTGGCCCGCAATCAGCCCCAAAAAGACATGGAGTGGCACCGTTGCTGGATGGGTCGGAGCTGGGTTTGTGGGCTTTGTTTTCACATTGTTCACGAATGCGGGTCTGTGGGTCATTGTCATTTCAATGGTGCTCAGCTTTGCGGGCCAGATGGGTGATATTGCCGAAAGTGCCTTGAAACGCCGGATGGGTGTCAAGGACAGCTCGACCTTGATCCCTGGACATGGGGGGCTGTTCGACCGCTTTGATGCGCTTTTGGGGGCGTCATTGTTTCTGATCTTGGTTGCCGATATTTTTGATGTGCCCGGGGTTGTCTTTTGAGGCGGATCACGGTGTTTGGGGCGACCGGGTCGGTAGGGCAAAGCGCCCTGGACCTGGTCGCGCGCGACTTGGCTTCCTATGATGTTGTTGCGCTGACGGGTGGACGCAATGTGGCGCAGTTGGCCCATGATGCGCGGCGATTGAATGCTGATATGGCAGTCACCTGTTACCCTGAATGCTATAGCGAACTCAAGGACTTGCTAGCCGATACGGATGTTGAGGTGGCCGCTGGCCCTGATGCAATCACGCAGGCCGCAGCGCGTCCTGTGGATTGGGCGCTGTCGGCAATTGTGGGGGCAGCGGGCCTGGTTCCGGGGTTGGAGGCATTGTCCCATGGTACCACGCTCGCCTTGGCCAATAAGGAATCGCTGGTGACCGCAGGCCCGTTGATGCTGGGGCGCGCCAAGGCGCATGGCGCCACGGTCCTGCCGGTTGATAGTGAGCATTCCGCAGTGTTTCAGGCGCTGGTCGGAGAACATATGGCCGCCGTAGAGCGGGTGATTATTACCGCCTCTGGTGGTGCATTCCGCGACTGGCCGATTGAGAAACTGGCGAAGGCCACATTGGCGCAGGCATCAAGCCATCCCAATTGGGATATGGGCCGGCGGATCACAATTGATAGCGCATCTATGTTCAATAAGGGCATGGAGCTTATTGAAACAAAAGAATTCTTTAACGTATCGCCTGATATGATTGAAGTGCTGGTGCATCGTGAAAGTCTGGTCCATGCTTTGGTGGGCTTCAATGATGGGGCGTTGATGGCACATGTTGGCCCGCCCGATATGCGCCATGCGATTGGTTACGCGCTGCATTGGCCAGAGCGCCAGCATTTGCCGGTTGAACGGCTTGATCTCGCCAAGATTGGCAGTTTGACGTTTGAGGCACCTGACGATGCGCGCTATCCTGCACTTGGTATCGCCAAACGTGTGATGCGCGAAGGCGGGCTATCAGGTGCGGTTTTCAATGCCGCCAAGGAACGCGCGCTCGACGGGTTTATCGCGGGCGAGATCGGCTTTCTGGATATGTCGCGCGTTGTTGATCGCACATTGGACAAAATGTCATCCGGCGCGGGGGTGCAATCTGCGGCGATGACCATAGATAACGTTTTAGAAACGGACAGGCTGGCGCGCATCTATGCCGCTGAAGCCTTCGAGCAGCTGGGATAACGCTTTGGACCTGACGCAATTTGTGCCGATGTTTGGCAATTTCGCCTTCATGATCGCGGCCTTCGTGGTCGCATTGTCGATCATTGTGGCCATCCATGAGTATGGCCATTACATTGTGGGTCGCTGGTGCGGCATCCATGCAGAGGTGTTCTCGATTGGGTTCGGACCGGTCATTTTCAAACGCACCGACAAACACGGTACGGTGTGGCAGCTCGCGGCCTTGCCTTTGGGGGGCTATGTGCGCTTCTTGGGCGATGCGAATGCGGCCAGTGTCGGAAGTGATGGCGCGGTTTTGGCGGCAGACATGCGCCGTACCATGATGGGGGCGCCGCTTTGGGCGCGCACGGCAACTGTCGCGGCGGGGCCGGTTTTCAACTTTGTCCTCGCCATTGCGATTTTTGCCGGATCAATCATGTATCAAGGACGCTCCGCTGATCCGTTGACCTTCGGTGAATTGCGCCCGCTGCCTGCAAGCTTTGTCAGTGAATTGCAGCCCGGCGATGAAATGATCGCCGTGGAAGGGGTGCGCTTTGATGACGCAGAAAGCCTTGACGATATCACAGATCAGATCCCTCTGGATGCCCAGCTTAGCTATACTGTGTCGCGTGATGGGCTTGAGATGGACGTGGAGGGCCCGTATTACTTCCCCACGGCGGTGTTGAGCGTGACACCACGATCTGCTGCGGATGATGCCGATATCAAGATAAATGATGTGATTACCGGGGTGAACGGCGACGACATTTTTGCGTTCTCGCAGCTCCAAGACCTTGTGCTTGAGGCAGATGGCGCGCCACTGGTCTTTGATGTCTGGCGCAATGGCGAGACCTTGGAAAAGACAATTGCGCCGCGCCGTGTTGATCTGCCAAGCCCGGAAGGCGGGTTTGAGACCCGTTGGCTGATCGGCATTTCAGGGACAATCTTTTTTGATGAACGCACCGTGTCAGTCGACGCGTTCGAGGCGGTTTCGCTGGGCGCGCAGGGTCTTTGGACGACTGTCACGACTTCCCTATCTGCCATGCGACATATTATTTTCGGGCAGATATCGGCCTGTAACCTCTCTGGACCGGTTGGCATCGCGGAAACCAGCGGATCAATGGCAGAGCAGGGCGCGCAAAGCTTTATCTGGTTCATCGGGGCGCTCTCGGCGGCTGTTGGTTTGATTAACCTGTTCCCGATCCCTGTGCTTGATGGCGGCCATTTGGTGTTTTACGCCTATGAAGCCGTGACCCGCCGCAAACCGAGCGAACGGGCCGTGCAGGTCTTTATGTTTATCGGCCTCGCGCTGATCCTGTCGCTGATGACCTTCACAATCCTCAACGATACGATCCTGTGTCCCTAGACGCGCACCCGGTAGAGCCCGACCGCATAGAACGCCGCTGTCCAAAACACGATACGTCCAACAGCATACTAGGCTTGTGATCTGACCGCCTGCCGCTTGGCGATGACGCTTTGCGCCAATTCCTGCGTGTAGCTGGCCAGATCAGCAAGATGCGCATCGGCGGCGGTGCTGTCATGGTCCTCAATCGCATCGGCGATGGCGCTGTGCAATTGCACGATCCGCTCACGTGACCGCGCAGAGAAAGTAATCATGTTCATCAACGGCTGCATCGCCTCGACCGCTCCGGCCAGTTGGTAGGACAGAACCGGATTGCCTGCCGCATCGACCAAAGCACGATGAAATGCCACGTCAGAGGCGCAAAAGGCCTCATCCGTCAGACCCGGTTGCGATTGACGATGCGCTTCGGCGCGCATGGTAGCAAGGTGATCGGCGCTGCGTCGTTCCGCAGAAAGCGGCGCGCAGGCCCGCTCTAACGCATAACGCGCTTCGCAGGCGGTCGCGAAACTGACGTCATTCATCGACAACAGCAGTGTTGAGGTGGTGATTTGCTGGCCATAAGCGTCTTCGAATTTGAGCCGGTTTACAAAGGCGCCCCCCGTGGCACCGCGCTGTGTGCGGATCAGCGATTGCGCACCCAATCGCTTGAGCGCTTCGCGCACCGTGGGCCGTGAGACTGCGAATTGTTCAGACAGTTCCGCCTCTGACGGCAGGCGTTCATCGACAGGTAGCGCGCCTGAGATGATCGCATCCCGGATCGCCTTGGCGATCTGGGCCGAAAGGTCGGCAGGGCTTTTGGGATCAATTTTCATTTGTCAGACAATTAAACGTCTGACATATGATTGCGCAAGGGCTGAGTCGCAGCTGATCGCGTTTGGGAGGACGTTCATGCCGCATGTTATCCGCTCCACGCTGTGGGTGTTGTTCTTTGGAACCATCCTTTTTGCGTGGTGGACTTTGTATTCGCGCGCGGTGAACATGGACCTTGATCTGTTGGGCCGTCCGGGGGCAATGGGGCAGGCGATGGCCGACATGGACCCGCGGATGTTCGCGGATGTGCCGATGGCGCGTTTTTGGTCTCTCTTTGGGATGTGGGCGGTGATGATGGCGGCAATGATGCTGCCGACAATGGTGCCGACCCTGACCACCTATGAGCATCTGATGGAAAGTGCCGATGGCACCCGCGCGGGCTGGATGGGTGTCTTGCTTGGGTATTTCATCGTCTGGGTCGCTTTTGCGGGATTGATCGCGGGGGTTCAGGTGTCGTTGCTGTTTGGTGGGGTCATCAACATGCTGGGCGTTGCGCCGCTATGGTTTTCGGCGGTGCTGCTGATCGTGGTGGGCGTCTATCAATTCAGTCATGCAAAAGAAGTCTGCCACGGGGTTTGCCATGCACCGATGACATATTTCCTGGGGCATTGGAGAACCGGCTTTGGCGGCGGCCTGCATATGGGGCTGCGGTTGGGTGCATATTGTGTCGGCTGTTGCTGGGGCTACATGGCGCTCGGATTTGTTGGCGGCGTGATGAGCCTGGCCTGGATGGGTCTTGCCACTTTGTTGATGATTTTCGAAAAACTGCCCGATATCGGGCATCATGTTATCAAGCCTACCGGTGTCGTTTTGATCGCTGCCGGATTTGGGCTTTTCTTTATCTAACGAAAGGGACGACAGATGGCTGAGAAAAAACGCGCTGTGGCCGATCGGTTGCCAATCTCGCAACGCATAGATCAGCGGATGGAAACCAACCCGCTGCGCCGCAAGATGAAACCGACTGAATGGGCGATTAAGGGCGAATTGTTCCTCAATTGCTCCTGCACCGTGTTTTGCCCATGTGTCGTCAGCCTTGGCGCACATCCGCCAACCGAAGGGCATTGCCACGCATGGATGGCCATTGCGATTGATGAAGGTCACTTTGAAGGCGAAGACCTGTCAGGTCTGAACGTCGGCCTGCTGGTGGATATCCCGGGCCGGATGGCAGAGGGTAACTGGCGCGTGGCAGCCTATGTGGACGAACGATCGAGCCAAAAGGCCTACAACGGTATCCTGAAGATTTTCAGCGGTGCCGCAGGCGGGACCACGGGGCTTTTCACGATGCTGGTCTCCGAAATCATCGGCGCCGAGCGGGAAAAGGTCGAAATCGTGCGCGAGGGCAACAAGCGCGGCATCTATATCGGGCGCAAAATCCAAGGTGAGATTGAGATGTTGAAGGGCGCAAGTCCGGATCATCCGGTGATGGTCTCCAACTCCAAATATTGGATGGGCCCTGATATTATTGCGGCGGCGGGCACCCGGTCGAAAGTGCGCGACTATGGACGCGTATGGGACTTTGGCGGGAAATCGGCCGAGATTTGCCCGATTGATTGGAAAGGCCCCAAGCCGTGATCTCACCGGAATACTGCCAGACCATGGCGCGTTATAATGCGTGGCAGAATGATGGGCTGCGCAAGACTGTGGCTGCGATGGACCGCGCGGAATTGACCAAGAATCGTGGTGCATTCTTCGGATCTATTTTTGCGACGCTGAACCATCTGCTTTGGGGGGATGCCATCTGGATCAGCCGCTTTGATGGCGGCGCAGGTCCGGATCCTTCGATCAAGCAAAGCATCGAATTCACGCCCACTGCGGCGGTTTGGGCGGCGGAGCGCTTTCGGATGGATGCGCGGATCACGCTGTGGGCTGAACGGCTCAATGCGCTCGATCTGGTCGGTGATCTGACGTGGTTTTCCGGTGCCGCCGGACGGGAAATCACCAAGCGTAAAGCACTTTGTGTCATCCAGCTTTTCAATCACCAAACCCATCATCGCGGTCAAGTGCACGCGATGCTGACAGCACTCGGGATCAAACCAGATGATACCGATTTGCCCTTTATGCCGGAGTAAACCCTGATGGCTGTTATCGCACCTTCACGCCGGATCCGGCGCACTCCATTCACTGACGGCGTCGAGGCGGCCGGTGTCAAGGGCTATACCGTCTACAACCACATGCTGCTGCCAACGGTGTTTCGCAGCGTGGAGGAAGACTATCGCCATCTCAAAAGCGCGGTGCAGGTCTGGGATGTGTCGGTTGAACGACAGGTCGAATTGCGCGGCCCGGATTCCGCGCGATTGATGCAGATGTTGACCCCGCGCGATCTGCGCGGGATGTTACCCGGTCAGTGCTACTACGTGCCGATCGTGGATGAAACCGGCGGCATGTTGAATGATCCTGTGGCGCTGAAACTCTCAGAGGATCGCTGGTGGATTTCCATTGCTGACAGTGACTTGCTGTTTTGGGTCAAGGCCCTGGCGTATGGATACCGGCTGGATGTGTTGGTCGATGAGCCGGATATATCCCCATTGGCCTTGCAAGGCCCTTTGGCCGATGATCTGATGGCCCGTGTCTTTGGTGATGCGGTCCGCGCGATCAAGTTCTTCCGCTTTGGCTGGTTTGATTTTCAAGGCGTCAGCATGGCCGTGGCGCGGTCGGGCTATTCCAAGCAGGGCGGTTTCGAGATTTATGTCGATGGCACCAAGAACGGAATGCCGCTTTGGAATGCGCTGATGGAGGCCGGTCGGGATCTGGATGTATACGCGGGCTGTCCGAACCTCATTGAGCGGATCGAGGGAGGGCTGTTGTCTTACGGCAATGACATGACCCGCGAAAACACCCCCCATGAATGCGGGCTGGGGCGGTTCTGCTCGACCCAGACCGCGATCGGATGTGTCGGCCGCGATGCGCTTTTGCGCGTGGCAAAAGAAGGTCCAACCCAGCAAATCCGCGCGATCTCGATTGGAGGGGACCTGCCTGTTTGTGACGCCCTCTGGCCGCTGATGTCAGCCAAAGGCAAGCGCATCGGGCAGGTGACCTCATCTGCCAAATCCCCGGACTACAAGACCAATGTTGCGATTGGCATGGTGAAAATGACCCATTGGGATGAGGACACCGAGCTTGACGTTGTCACCCAGGCGGGCACCTTCAAGGCGACAGTCCACGAGAATTTCTGGCTCTAATGCCAGTCGCTGCTGCCGGAGCCTCCGGCGGGAGTTTTTTGACCAAGATGAAAGAGGAGAGACTGATGTTCAACGCGCTCGTTGTTGAGAAGAACGAAGAAGGCAAGACAAGTGCAGCGGTGCAGGCGCTTTCGCTGGATCAGCTTCCGGCGGGGGATGTCACGGTTGCGGTTGCGTATTCAACCGTGAATTACAAGGACGGTTTGTGCATCGGTCCGGGTGGTGGTTTGGTGCGCAATTACCCGCATGTGCCGGGCATTGATTTTGCCGGCACCGTCGAGGCCTCTGATGATGCGCGCTACAAACCCGGCGACAAGGTTGTCCTGACTGGCTGGCGCGTGGGCGAAGCTTATTGGGGCGGGTATGCGCAAAAGGCGCGGGTGAAGGCCGATTGGCTTGTGCCGCTACCAGATGGTTTGGATACACGTCAGGCGATGGCCGTGGGCACTGCCGGGTTCACCGCGATGTTGGCGGTCATGGCGCTGGAAGATCATGGTATCAAGGATGGCCCCGTGCTTGTTACCGGCGCCGCCGGTGGTGTGGGCTCTGTCGCGACGGCAATCCTTGCCAAGCTTGGTCATCAGGTTGCCGCAGTCACCGGTCGTCCTGAGACGGCGGATTATCTGACGTCGCTGGGGGCGACGCAGATTGTCGCCCGTGAGGAGTTGAATGAGACCACAAAGCGGCCGCTTGAGGCAGAAGCCTGGGGTGGATGTGTGGATGCGGTGGGTGGCGAAATGCTTGCCCGTCTTTTGGGGCAGATGAAATATGGCGCGTCTGTCGCTGCGGTCGGTTTGGCAGGTGGTGCGGGCCTGCCTGCGACGGTTATTCCGTTTTTGCTGCGTGGAGTGAACCTGCTTGGCATCGACAGTGTCATGCAGCCATATGACAATCGCGTGCGGGCGTGGCAGCGGATAGCGTCAGATCTGCCGATGGATAAGCTGGAGGCGATGATCCAGCCTGCGACGCTTTCCGATCTTCCGGAATTGGGGCGTGGTATTCTGAAAGGTCAGGTGAAAGGCCGTGTAGTGGTTGACGTAAACGCCTGACAATTGATGTCGCAAACAGACAAGTCTCGCCGTTGGAATGGATAATTCCAGCGGCGTTTTTCATTGTTTTATTGGGGTCTATGCTGCGCTGCGGCGAAATGACGGTTGTCGCAAACAGAACAGTGGTGGCGGAAAACTGCTTTGATTGTTCACAAAAACGTGTACTCTGAATGCACAAAAAATGGCGAACAGGGAAAAATATCATGGCACCTAAACCACCGTTAATGGATCTGCCCATCAAGACGGCAGAAAGCGGTTTTTACCGCGGATTTACGAAAGATGTGACGATCACGGCAAAGATCCTGGTCGGCGCATTGATTATCTGGGCGGTTGCCTTTCCTGCGCAGGCTGCGTCCGTATTGGGCGGGATCAACGGCTTCATTCTGGCATCTTTCAACTTTTGGTATGTCTATGTAATGGCGTTCTTTGTTGCCCTGTGCCTTGGGCTGGCCATCTGGCCGGCGGCAGGGCGTTTGAAACTGGGGATGCCGGACGACAAACCGGAGTTTTCCAACTTCTCGTGGTTTTCGATGATGTTTGGTGCCGGTATCGGTATCGGGATGCTGACATTCGCCACGGCAGAGCCACTGTATCACTTTGCCTCCAACCCCAGCACCATCATGGGTGAGACGACCGGCTCTACCGCCGACAACGTGCGCTCTGCCTATGTATGGTCCTTTACCCACTGGGGTTTGGCGGCATGGGCCTCCTATGCGATTGTCGGTCTGGCCTTGGGCTATTTTTCGTATCGGCGCGGTTTGCCGCTGACGATCCGTTCCGGTCTGACGCCGCTATTCGGTAAATCACTGTCTGGTCCTTTGGGACACGCGATCGATGTGGTTGCGGTTGTTGCGACTGTTCTGGGTGTTTCACAGACGCTTGGCTTCGGCGTTGAGCAGTTCATTTCCGGTCTTTACCGTATCGGATTTGGTGAATGGCTCTATACGACGGATGCAGCAGGTGACCAGTCCTCCTCAACCATGGGGATCATTGTGGCATTGCTGGTGATTATGGGCGCATCCACGCTGTCGGCGCTTTCAGGTGTGGGCAAGGGGATTAAGTGGCTTTCAAATATCAACATGGGCCTGAGCTTCTTCCTTTTGGCATTCTTCTTTATCTTCGGGTCGACCATTTTCGGTCTGTCGGCGCTATTTGTCGGCATCTGGGATTATCTGGCCTCCATTCCTGGCAATATCCTCACTGTCTGGGCCGCCGATGGGACAGAAGAAGGCGATGCGCTGGCTGGCTGGCAAGGTGGTTGGACGATCTTCTACTGGGCTTGGTGGATAGCGTTTGCGCCGTTCGTCGGGGTGTTTCTTGCGCGTATTTCGCGGGGGCGGACAGTGCGTGAATATGTACTTGGTGCCCTCATCATTCCTGCGGCGATGTGTTTTGTCTGGTTTGCATTGGTTGGTGGCACCGCCATTGATCTTGAGCTGAACGGAAATGCGAATGGTGCGATCACCGGGGCTGGTCAGTCTGACCAGCTCTTTGCGATGCTTGCCGTGATCCTGCAGCCGACATTGGCCTGGATTATGTCAATCATTGTCGTGATCTTGCTGCTGACCTATCTGGTAACGTCTGCCGACAGTGCGGTTTTGATTATCAACACGATCAATGCCGCAGGCGACGAAGGCCCCAAGGCACGGCCGCATATCATGTTTTGGGGTGCCGCCCTCGCGCTTGTGGTGGGTGGTCTGATTATCGCTGGTGGTTTGGGTGCGATCCAGACTGCGATGGTGATCGGCGCCTTGCCATTTAGCCTTGTGATGGTGCTGATGGGCATTGCCTTGCTCAAAGGTATCTGGCGTGACAGCCGCCGTGAAGCGGCTGGCGTGGCCACCACCATTCCGCATGAGGTCACTCCGGCCGAGTAATTGCGCGCGAAAAGAAGATACCAAGGCTCCGCTGCTTGCGCATCGGGGCCTTTTTCATGATCCTGCGCGGATGAACCTAGATATCGCTTGGGTGCGCGCCCAGTTCCCGGCCTTTGATGAGGTCAGCCTGCAAGGTCAGGCGTTCTTTGAAAACGCTGGCGGCTCTTATGCCTGCCGTCAGGTGATCGACCGGCTGTATCGCTTTTACACGGCGCGCAAGGTGCAGCCCTATGCACCCTACGACGCGTCGCGCGTTGGCGGCGAGGAGATGGATGAGGCACAGAGGCGTCTTGCGCAGATGCTTGGTGTGAAAACGCATGAGCTGTCGTTTGGCCCGTCCACCACGCAGAATGTCTATGTGCTGGCGCAAGCTGTGCGCAAATGGATCAAACCGGGGCAAAGCATTGTCGTCACCAATCAGGACCATGAAGCCAATTCCGGCCCCTGGCGTCGGCTGGCTGAAGATGGCGTTTCCATTCTGGAATGGCGGATTGATCCTCAGACCGGTGAATTGCATCTCGATGATCTTGCCAGACTACTGGAGCAAGATGTGGCGTTGGTTTGTTTTCCGCATTGTTCCAATGTTGTTGGCGCGCTCAACAATGTAACTGCGATTTCTGCAATGGCGAAAGCTGGGGGTGCGCGTGTGGTTGTGGATGGTGTCAGCTATGCCCCGCATGGGTTTCCTGACGTGGGTGCTTTAGGGTGCGATGTGTACCTCTTTAGTGCCTATAAGACCTATGGACCGCATCAAGGCATCATGGTGATCCGCGAGGATTGGGGTTTTGAACTGCCCAATCAGGGGCACTATTTCAATGCAGATAAGCTTTACAAGCGCTTCACACCCGCAGGGGAGGATCATGCGCAAATCGCGGCCTGCGCTGGCATGGCGGATTATTTTGACGCGATGTCGGCGCATCACGGGGGTGGAGCTGGGGCCGCGGCGGCGCGCAAGGCGCATGATCTGATGCGGGCCCAGGAAGTGGCAGTGTTGCAGCCATTGCTTGACTATGTCGCAGCGAAGAATGCGGTGCGTTTGATTGGTCCGGCGGATGCGGCGCGGCGCGCGCCAACGGTTGCAATGGCGCTTGAAACGGATGGCGCAGACGCCGCGGCAAAGCTGGCCCCGCATGGCATTATGGCGGGCGGAGGTGATTTTTACGCGCAGCGTCCGCTTGCGGCGATGGGCGTGGACATGTCCAAAGGCGTTCTTCGCGTCAGCTTCGTACATTACACCACCAAGGCAGAGGTTGACGCGCTGATTGGCGCGCTAGATCAGGTGGTATAAGCAGGCGCGCGCGCCTCACGCGGAGGTCCGATGAGCAATTCACCTATTCTGCTATGGTTTCGTCGCGACCTGCGTCTTGGCGATCACGCGGCGCTCACGGCGGCCGTTAAAACCGGACGTCCGGTTATTCCGGTGTTTATCCATGATGATCTGGTGGCAGGGCTGGGAGCCGCGCCCAAGATGCGCTTGGGGCTTGGTGTTGCGACGTTCACGGAAACTCTGGCGCAGATAGGAAGTCGCCTGATCCTGCGCAAAGGGCCTGCATTGGAGGTCTTGCGCGGTTTGATTGCCGAGACCGGGGCGGGGGCCGTCTATTGGTCGCGTCTTTACGATCCCGCCAGCAAGGACCGCGACATCGATGTCAAAGCCGCCTTGATAGCGGACGGGATCACGGCGCAAAGCTTCCAAGGGCATCTGTTGTTTGAACCATGGACAGTGGCGACAAAGACCGGCGGCTACTACAAGGTCTACACCCCGATGTGGAATACAGTGCGCGGGCGCGATGTGCCTGATGTGCTGCCGACACCTACCAGACTGCCCGCCCCCGCGCGCTGGCCCAAGAGCGACAATCTTGCAAGCTGGCGCATGGGCGCGGCGATGCGCCGTGGCGTTGAAATACTGACGCAGCATTGCACTGTTGGCGAAGCCGCAGCACGAGATCGCTTGGACGACTTCATCGACACGCGCGTGCAAAATTACGTCAGGAACCGTGATCTGCCTGCGCTGGATGGCACCTCGGGCTTGTCTGAGAACCTCACCTACGGTGAAATCAGCCCGGGCGTGTGCTGGCACGCAGGCCAACGAGCTTTGCTTGAGGGGGCAGGGAATGCCGAAGTCTTCCTCAAGGAGTTGGTCTGGCGCGAATTTGCCTATCATCTGGCCCATCACACGCCACGCATAATCAATGGGAATTGGAAGCCGGACTGGGATGCGTTCCCATGGAATACCGATGAACGGCTGGCAGAGGTCAAGGCGTGGAAGCAAGGCCGTACAGGGATCCAGTTTGTCGATGCCGCCATGCGTGAGATGTATGTGACCGGGACGATGCACAATCGGGGGCGGATGATTGTGGCCTCCTATTTGACCAAGCATCTGCTCACCCATTGGAAAGTCGGACTGGACTGGTTCGCCGACTGCCTGATCGATTGGGATCCGTGCAGCAATGCGATGGGCTGGCAGTGGTCGGCTGGCTCGGGGCCTGATGCGACGCCCTATTTCCGTGTGTTCAACCCGGTTACTCAGTTGGACAAATTCGACAAGGATCGCACCTATGTGAAGCGCTGGATTGCAGAGACGACAAAGTCGCAGCAACAGACCGCCCTGGACTATTTTGCGATGATCCCGGAAACCTGGCACATGGCAGCCACGGACCCTTATCCAGATCCGGTCGTGCCGGCTGACGTCGGCCGTAAACGCGCATTGGCAGCATATGAGTGCCGCGGGTTTTAACTGACCAAAGGTCAACCCGAATTTATTTTTGAACGTTTCCCGTGACTTCAACGTAACAAAGGTTAACTTGAAAATGAATACCATGGCGATATTCTGCCAGATCAGACGACGACCACGACAGGACCAGAGATGATTTTGACCTCCACCGATGGGCAAACCGGACTGCCACGCTACTTTTCGCGGGTCTTTGACCAGGTCAAGGATCTTGAAAAGGGCCGGGTGGACATCATCCTGCCCGATGGCCGGCATTTCCGCGCCCAAGGTGCCAAGCCGGGCTATGTCGCCGAGGTGCATGTCCATAATGAAGATGTTTTTGCGCGGACGGTGCGCGAAGGCGACATGGGCTTCTCGGAGGCCTATCTGGACGGCTGGTGGACCACACCTGATCTGATGGCTGTCATGGATTTCATGCATGATGAAGCCGACCACATCTATGACGGGTTTCCTGCGCAAAAGCTGATCCAGTTTTATGAACGGGTTCGGTTCTGGATGCAGCGCAACTCAAAGACGCAAGCGCGCAAGAACATCAGCTATCACTATGATTTGGGCAATGAATTTTACGGCCTCTGGCTTGATGATACGATGACCTATTCATCGGCGATCTTTGAGACGGGTCAGGAAAGCACTGAAGCGGCGCAAACGGCCAAATACGCCAGCATGGTCGACCAGATGGGCGCCAAGCAAGGCGATCATGTGCTGGAGATCGGCTGTGGCTGGGGTGGTTTTGCGGAATATGCTGCCAAGGAACGCGGGATCAAGGTCACTGGCCTGACGATTAGCCAAGAGCAGCATGACTACGCGGTGGCGCGCATTGCCAAGGCTGGGTTGACCGATTTGGTCGAGATCAAAATGCAGGATTACCGTGACGAGAAGGGCCTCTACGATGGGATCGCCAGCATCGAGATGTTCGAAGCAGTCGGTGAACAATATTGGCCAACCTACTTTGAGACAGTGCGTGAGCGGCTCAAGCCGGGCAAGAACGCAACACTTCAGATCATCACCGTGAAAGATGAACGCTGGGAGACGTACCGCAAGGGTGTAGACTTCATCCAGAAGTATATCTTCCCCGGTGGTATGCTGCCCAGCCCCAGCGTTTTACGTCAAGAGGTTGAAAAAGCGGGATTAAATGTGGCCGGTTCGGTTGAATTCGGCAAAAGCTACGCGCTGACCTTGCGCCGCTGGCATCAGACCTTCAACGATAAATGGGATCAGGTTGCCGCTCTGGGATTTGACGCACGCTTCAAGCGGATGTGGGATTTTTATCTGACCTCTTGTGCGGCGACCTTTGATAGCCGAAACTGCGACGTAACACAGATCACGGTGACACGCGCACCTTAACAAAAGCGCGTGTCCAAACTTGAGGATACGTTGAGATGCCTACTGCTGCACGGCTTGCTGGCGCGATTGTTTTTGCGGTCTTGGGCCTTTACTTAGCTCTATTATCGACAAACCTGTTCCCTAACGAGCGTGCGCCGGATTACTGGTATCCTTTGCTCGTTGGTGTGGGCGTTGCTGTTGGCTGGAAATTTTGTGGAGGCCGCGCGGGCAAGGGATATTCGGCCTCATTCGGCCTGGGTATCACGACCAGCCTTTGCATTGCCTTTTGGGTGGCCTTTCTTGTCGGCATGGAGCGTATGATCTCGAATGCGCTGGATATGGAATATGGCGGTGTGATGAATGCGATCATGAACGTCTTTGTTGAGATGAGCCTCTTCGCAGAAGACATGTTTGACATTACCTTGCTGATAAACCTCTTTGTTGGCGGGATCATTGGCGCCTTCTTGGTTGAAATTGTCGCTCGGCGTTTGCCCTGATAGATGGATCTTTTCGTTTACGGTACTTTGCGGTCATCTGCATTGATGGCTGCTGTTGCTGGTCCCGGACCGTTGGAGCCGATTGCCGCGAAGCTGCCTGACCACGGCGCCTTTCTGCTTGAAAACAATGTTGTGCCATTCATTGCTCCTGCTAAAGGCCAAGCGGCGGAAGGACTTGTCTGGCAAGGGTTGAGCGCCGCGCAGATGGCGCGACTGGATGCCTATGAGGGGGCTTTTGGTTACGGGTTCGGTCCGGTGACTGTGCAAACAGGTGCTGGGCCGCGCGAGGTTCAGGCGTATTTGCCGAATGACGGCTTGGCTGCGGGGCAGGGCGCTTGGTCGTTGGCAGTTTGGGAAGAAGGGCATCTGATGCCTGCCGTCCTTGCTGCGCAAGAGCTTTTCACCCACGATCCTTTGCCTGATGCAGTGCAGTTGCGCGCCATGTGGCCCATGATCGAAGCACGGGCCTGGGCAAAACATCGCGCGGCAGTGGCCCCCGCCACCCGACGATACCAGCCACGAGCGGATGATTTTGATCTGATGCCTGATGGCCCGCCCGCGGGCCGGTTCTTTCGGTTTCAATCTGTCAAGTTCGACTACAGGCACTTTGATGGCGGTCGCTCAGGCCCTTTGATCCGTGAAGGTTTCATCGGCATCGATGCCGCGATCGTTCTTCCTTATGATCCGGTCCGGGACCGTGTCCTTTTCGTCGAACAGGCCCGCATCGGACCTGCGTTGCGCCATGATCCCAACCCGTGGATGCTGGAGCCTGTGGCCGGTATTGTGGACCCGCGCGAGACGCCGCAAGAGGCTGCGATACGCGAAACAATGGAGGAAGCCGGTCTTGCATTGCGCGCGCTCAGGCCGGCCGGGGCTTTTTATGTTTCACCGGGTTCATCGAGCGATTACTTCTATACCTATCTAGGTCTCTGCGACATCCCCCACGAGACGACCTATACCGGCGGTCTGGCCACTGAGGGCGAGGATTTGCGGCTGCATCCGATGTCATTTGGGGACGCAATTGCGCTGGCCGATAGCGGTGAAATTTCCACTGGTCCGGCTGTCTATCTGCTTCACTGGCTGATGCGTCATCGTGCGGATCTGCGCGCAGTGGCGCCGGGCGCGCACGATCACGCACCTTGATGTCCCCTCTGGGCCTGTTACACCTAGGACAAACAACAAAAGGCGCGTGCTGCGATGACTATCAAACCGGATCTGGCTGCGGCCGTAGGCAACACACCTCTCATCAAACTGCGGGCCGCGTCGGAGGCGACGGGCTGTACGATTTTGGGCAAGGCGGAGTTTCTCAACCCCGGTCAGTCCGTCAAGGACCGCGCAGCGCTGTTCATGATTAAGGATGCGATCGCGCGCGGTGATCTCAGGCCCGGCGGCACGATTGTTGAAGGGACGGCAGGGAATACCGGGATCGGCCTGGCACTTGTGGGGGCGTCAATGGGGTTCAAGACCGTGATCGTGATCCCCGAAACCCAGAGCCAAGAAAAAAAGGACATGATCCGCGTAGCTGGAGCGCAATTGGTTGAAGTGCCTGCGGTGCCTTATGCGAACCCCAACAATTACGTGAAATACTCCGCCCGTCTGGCCGCCGCCTTGAACGAGACCGAACCGCATGGCGCGGTCTGGGCCAATCAGTTTGACAATACCGCCAACCGACAAGCCCATATCGAAACCACGGGCCCTGAGATTTGGGCACAAACTGATGGCAAGGTGGATGGGTTCACCTGTGCCTGCGGGTCCGGCGGTACATTGGCCGGGGTCGCGCAGGTTTTGCAGCCAAAGGGTGTGAAAGTCGGGATTTCCGATCCTGATGCCTCTGGTCTGTATAAGCTCTATACTGGCAAAACCCCCGCGCCGGGCAATTCGATCACCGAAGGGATCGGACAGGGCCGCATTACCGCGAATTTGGAAGGCTTCACCCCTGACTTTGCTTATAAAATCCCAGATGCCGAGGCGCTGCCGATTATCTTTGATCTGTTGCAGCACGAGGGGCTTTGCATGGGTGGCTCTACCGGCATCAACATCGCGGGTGCGATCCGGCTGGCGCGTGAAATCGGACCCGGCCATACGATTGTCACGATCCTTTGTGACTACGGCACACGCTACCAGTCCAAGATCTACAACCCTGCATTCTTGCGTGAAAAACAGCTGCCGTTCCCGGCATGGCTTGAGGCCGAGGTCAATGTCCCAGCGGTGTTTGAGGACGTATGATCCGGCGCGCTGCTTGGATGGTTGCACTTGGCCTTTGGGCTTTTGCGATGCCGGTTGCGGCCCAAACGCAGGCGGAAACTGTCCAAGGTATCGGACCTGCAATTGATGCGCTGGCTGCGCAAGAACGCACCGATGAAGAAACCTTTGCGCGGTTGGCGTTACGCGCTGAGGATCTGGCTGCGCGCGATGATGCATCCTTGTTTGCAATTGGCCGATTGCGCGCCGACTTGGTGCGGTGGCGTGATGAATTCCTTGCGCGGACCAGTTTAAATGCGGGCCGGATTGAGACTGTCGATGCACAGCTTGCAGCTCTCGGGTCCGTTCCTGAGGATGGTGTTGAGCCTGCCTCTGTGGCGGCGCGACGCGCAGAGTTGATTGCGCAACGTCTGGAATTGCGCGCGCCTGGATTGCTCGCGGATGAGGCCCATGCCCGCGCCAACGGGTTGATCGCCGAATTTGATGCGATCGTGCAAAGTCGGGAGGCCGCGCAATTGGGTATTCGCAGCCCATCGCCGCTCAACCCCGGTTACATGTTTGCCGCAGTCACAACGGTTGTGAGCCTCTTTGAGGTGATCGGCGTTGAATTGACCGCCGGGATATCGCTGATGCTGACCGGCGACGGCTGGCACCGTGACTTACCGCGCTTCTTTGTCTTGCTGGGGGTCGGGCTTGCGCTGATGTCCATGGGACGGCGGATCACCACGGGGTGGCGCAACAGTCTGCCATTGCGTGCTGGGCGTTTGGGTGTGCTGCAATCCTTCGCGTTGTCGCTTGTCCAGATCATCGTGCCGACATTGGGTCTTTTTGCGGTCACCAGGGCTTTGGAAGGTCTGGGCGTGTTTGGCCTGCGCGGCAGCGACCTGCTTGACGCGCTGCCACTGGCCGGCGTTGTGATTATCTTCGGCTGGTGGTTGGCACGGCAGATATTCCCTGAAGATGAACGGCTCAGCTTTCTTGGACATACTGCCGATGTGCGTGCCTCTGGTCGGCGCATTGCAGCGGCGGTGGTTTGGGTGCTGGCGATCAGCCGTTTGATAGATGCAGGTTTGCGCACAATTGACACCAGCGATGGCACTAATTCAGCCCTGTCGTTTATTCCGATCGCGGTGCTGGGCTATCTCTTTTGGCGGTTCGCGAAGATTATCGGCACGCAACCGCCTGACGCAGAGGATCCCGAAGCCCCCAGAGGACGCAAGCGCGCGCTTGTTGCGCGCGCCTGCCGTTTTATCGCGATCCTCAGCCCCGCGCTGGCCGCATTGGGATTTGTGGAGGCGGCTGGCAGGCTCCTGGTTCCTGCGATCATGTCGGTTGGCCTGATCGGGCTGGTCATGTTGATGCAGCGGCTCGCCACTTTGCTGAGCCCCTCTGTCGCCGATCAGGAAGACAATCGCGGCCTTTATGCGCTTTTGCCTGTCATGATAACCGTCATCTTGTTCATGCTCAGTTTGCCGCTCTTTGCGTTGATCTGGGGTGCCAGTCCCGACGACCTGATTGAGATCTGGAGCCGCTTTCGTGAAGGGTTTACCATCGGTGAGACAACGCTTTCACCGACCGATTTCCTGCGGTTCGCGGTTGTCTTTGTGGTGGGCTATCTGTTGACCCGCTTTTTTCAGGGCGCGCTTCGCAAATCCGTCCTGCCGCGCACCCGCCTTGATATCGGCGGCCAGAACGCCATCGTTGCGGGCTTTGGCTATGTCGGTATCCTGCTCGCTGCAATTATTGCGATAACTTCTGCGGGACTTGATCTTTCGAACATTGCGATTGTGGCCGGCGCGCTGTCTGTGGGGATCGGCTTTGGCTTGCAAAATATCGTCTCCAACTTCGTGTCCGGGATTATCCTGCTGATCGAGCGCCCGGTCAGCGAAGGGGACTGGATCGAGGTCTCAGGGCAGATGGGATATGTCAGGTCAATCTCGGTCAGGTCGACACGGATCGAGACCTTCGACCGCACCGATGTCATAATTCCCAACGCCGATCTTGTCAGTGGGCAGGTTACGAATTGGACCCGCGGCAACTTGATTGGGCGGGTTATTGTGCCTGTTGGCGTGGCATATGGGACGGATGTGGAGAAAGTCACTGGCATCTTGCGCGGCATAGCAGAGGCGCATCCGATGGTTGTGGTGACGCCTCCTCCGTCGATATTGTTCGTCGGATTTGGTGCGGATTCACTTGATTTCGAGATCCGGGCAATTTTGCGGGATGTGAATTATGTCATGATTGCAAAGTCTGAAATGAACTATGAGATTGCAAAGCAATTCGCCGAAGCCGGTATTGAGATACCGTTTGCCCAGCGCGATGTCTGGCTCCGCAATCCAGAAGCGCTGAAAGGCGATGCCTAGATGACTGAAATGCTTTTTCGCACCGATGCCTATGCCCGCAAAGCGCAGGGACGGGTCACGGCCCTGACGGATGAAGGCGGGATCATTCTGGACGCCAGCCTGTTTTACCCCACATCCGGCGGACAGCCCGGTGACAGTGGTAAACTCCGCTGGGGCAACCATGAGATTGATATCGCGACCACCCAAAAAGGCGACGGGGACAAAATTATCCTGATCCCCGCTGAACCTGCCGGTCTGCCGCCGGTTGGGCAGGCGGTGACACAGGTGCTCAATTGGGACCGTCGCTTTCGCCATATGCGCGTACACACGGCACTGCATCTGTTGTCCGTCGTTATTCCGCAGCCCGTTTCGGGTGGTGCGATCACAGCCGTCAAAGGGCGCCTGGACTTTGATATGCCCGATGCCCCTGGCGACAAGGCGGCCTTGGAGGCGGATCTGAACCGTTTGATAGCATGTGATATGGCCATCACTGAGGAATGGATCAGCGAAGACGCGCTTGATGCGCAGCCCTCGCTCGTCAAGACGATGTCGGTGCAACCACCGCGCGGGGCCGGAAAAATCCGACTGGTGCGCATTGGCGTCGGCGCCGAGACGGCGGATTTGCAGCCTTGTGGCGGCACCCATGTGGCCAAAACCTCAGAGATTGGTAAGGTACGTCTGGGTAAGATCGAAAAGAAAGGCCGTCAGAACCGGCGGGTCTATCTGCATTTGGAATAAATTATGTTGCGATTTCTGCTAACAATTCTTTTTGCAACCTTTGTCGCGGGTCCCGCCGTTGCGCAACGTGTCACAAGCTGCAGTGCCGCAGAAACGGCCGCAATCGAAACCGCTTTGCAGGATGCCAAGGCGCTGACCCTGCGCGCGGCGGTATCCATTCGCCCGACCCAGACCTATGTGCAGTGGTTTGGCCCCTACACGCGGGGCAATGCCCAAGATGTGCGCGCCGCGTTCAAGAGCGTTCTGACAACGATCAAGACCGGTGCGGTACGCGCCCGCTGCGAGCCTTTGAGCGAAGAGACATGTGCGTCGGGGGGGTACGCCTTTGTGTATCCTACGATGCCTTACATGGTGCATATCTGTCCGCGTTTCTTTGAATTGCCCACTGCGATCGCATTGTCACAGGGGCAGTCGCAGGATGAGTATGGCACCCGTGGCGGCACCTTTATTCATGAATTGTCGCATTTCGGTCTCGCCGCCGATACTGACGACCATTGCTACGGGCGAAGCGCCTGTGGCGAGATGGCCCAGGAGGTGCCGCGTCTGGCCGTCAAGAATGCAGACAGCTATCAATACTTAGCCGAAGACCTAGCCCTTTCGGTCCAGGTAGGTCTCGCCGGAAAGCCGCCACCAGCGGCGCGTCCCGTGCAGGATTGAGTACGGCAGAAACATCGTTTTGGGGTCTTGCGTATCCCGCCCTGTTAGGGCTAAACCGCGTCCCACGGACAGGTGGCCGAGTGGTCGAAGGCGCACGCCTGGAAAGTGTGTAGGCGGG
>NZ_JBELFI010000035.1:0-20548 GCF_042093035.1 Yoonia sp.
TGCGCCCCAAGTGCCGGATCGCTGGAATGCTCATTCGTCCATTCAATGAAGTTGTTGTCGCAGTAATTGCCGGTGAAAATGCTCTTTGGGTTAGGAAGTGTGATGACAACGCCGCCCTTGCGCACGCCATTGATCTGGTCATCACCATGAAACCAGTGATTGCCAACTATCAAATTGCCAGAGCCTGCAAGAACGCAGAAATGCTTGAACCTGCTGGTGCGGTTATTGCGGATCTTCACGTCATTGGCGTTGGTGTTGAAACCAACACTGACGCGATCCGCGACCGGCACCGCCTGCTCATCCGAGATCAGCTGGCAGCGGTCAATCATCATCCCTTGGCAGCCAATACCGGGAGAGGTGATACCGCGGTCCTTTGGTTTATTGATGAAGCAATCACGCACATGAAATGTAAACCCGTCAGGGGCCATCATGATCCCACTGGCAACGCCCCGTCCTTGGAATTCAATATCGTCCAGAATGAACTGGCTGAGCTTCTCATAGCCGGAAAAATCCAACATGTATTGAAAGCGCGTGAAGGTGAAAACCTGCGTACCTTCAGCATCAAACAGCGGACGGCTCAGTTCAACCGTTTGCGCGGTGACATTGACCGCGCTGACATAGACTTCGCGTCCAACACCGTTTCCGCTCACCAATGAACCAACCGCAATGCTGGCAGCATCAATAACATTGGTCAGCCGGTTTTCATTGGAACTTGCGTAGGTCGCTTGTGACGTGACCTCAACGGTATCCCAAGCCGCACCATCGGCAGGCTGGAACTGGCCATTGCGAATGACGCGACGGGTCTCGAAGCGGGTGCGCGTCGGATCGGTGGCCTGCATATCGACGGGTTCAGTCAGTTGAACACGCCGACCACACAGATCAAGCGAATCGTGATCTGAAAAGTTGATGAGCGCTTGATAGGCTTTCTTGAATGCCAGTTCCTCATCCTGAAATGCAGAAAGATAGGCATCATAATCGTAGTCGCGCTGAAGAATGAACTGATATGTGGGCGACTGAATGATCCGCCCCTGAAAGCGCACCGGGCTTTGCATAGTTACGCTGTTTCCCAGCAAATAGTCTCCTGCGGGCACCATCACAGTTTGACCATTTGCCGCAGTGTCGGCCGCGTTGAACGCCGCACTGTCGTCGGTCACGCCGTCGCCAATTGCGCCGAAGTCCCGCACATCAATCAGTCCGACCTTATCACCCAGAAAAGCGGTCGAGACGTCCGCAATCCGAATATCATCCACCCGGATCAACGCACCGGCAGTCCCGACAATATCAATCCCGATATGTCCGTATTCTGCCCCGTACCATGGCAAATCAACGCCACTGCGGTTGGCCGTCGCAATGATGGCCGTGATTTCAACGACCTCGCCGTAGGTTGCAAGCTGGACCGATGATGCAGCTTGCGGCAGCCCAGAGGCTGGCATCCCACCGCCTGCACCGGCCCACCCCGCGATTGCGACCGCCGGCAAAGGTCCGGCCACGGCCTTTACACGGGCTGTCACCTGTAGATAGCTGCCCGCCAAGATCGGGGTTTCACCCATGAACCTGAGCTTTGTCGTCGGCTCGGGTGTCAGGATCTCAAGGCAACCGGCAAAATCCTGATCGGCGGCAACAAAGGTGCCGCCGCCACTGAACGCATATGACGGCGATCCCGGCGTACCATCACCGCTCGACCACAAGGCAAGACCGGCGGAAAATGGAAGTGGATCGAAGACGATCCCGTCTGTAATTGCTTTGTTCATCAGTTGACCCTTTTGGCTTGGAAAAGCAAAAGGCCCGCGCTTTGCGCACAGACCGCTCATCCAAAGGGCTAATGATCGTTGCTAAAGAAGGACTGAGGGTGCCGTCACGGTGAGGTACGCAACATCACGCGCCGACGTCCGGTGAGGGCAGCAGTTGAACACCGTTGATTTGCCATCCCTGAGAGGTTTCCACCATTTGATAATCAAGGAGATGCAGACCACCCTGCGCGTCGCGGACCATCACTTTTTGCCACAGGTTTCCGCGCACATCTCGCAACTCCAGGAAACGAACATCAGCGTTGTCCCAAACCATTGGATAGCCCTGTTGGACCATCATACCGAAATTCCCGGAGCTTCCAAAAAGCCGCTTGATATTCGGGCTGGCATAGGTCCAGGCCTCATCAATGTCCCGCGCATTAAAAGCATCGAGCTGACTTCCGATCACTTCTTCAATGGCCGCGTTTTCTTGCGCCAGAGTTGACGATGCAGCGATCCAAAGCGCCATAGCGAGTGACAAAATACGCATCCGAGCCTCCAACTGTTCGGGTCTTCGTACTTCAGATACGCACATAACGCCAAATCGGTTTGGTTTTCGGCTAGCTTCCGTTTCTTCGCAGCTTCAAACCCGCAATGTCACGCGCAATTCAAGCCGAAAGTCGCTGTTCTATGAGCTTGATCGTTTCATCAACACCGTAAAGCGCGATAAAGCCGCCAAACCTTGGCCCCTGCGATGCACCCAGTAGAACCTCATAGAGCGCCGTGAACCATGCGCGCAGCGGGTCAAAACCGTGGTCCGTGCCAACGGAAAACACCATCGTTTGCAGCTCTTCCGCATCCAAACCGCCATCCCAGGACCGCAACCGCTCTGCGAGATCAGCAAGAGCATCACGTTCCCGATCAGTAGGCGCACGGTAGGTCTTTTCAGGCTTGACGAAGTCGTTGTAGTAGCGCACCGCAAAATCGGCAGCCCGGTCCATCTGCGGGTTTTTCTTAGCGGACGCGTCCGGCGCATAACGCTGAATAAAACCCCACAAGGTATCTTTATCCTCAGCACCCGATACAGACGCCAGATTGAGCAACATCGCAAACGGAACAACCATATCGGAGACAGGCACATCAGGACCGTGTATATGAAAAACCGGGTTGTTTGCGCGCCCCGTGGCATCCTGCGTCTCATAGGCACGCAGCTGCTGGTGGTACTCATCCACAGCCTTCGGGATCACATCAAAATGCATCCGTTTTGCCGTTTTCGGTTTGAGATACATGAAATAGCTGAGGCTTTCCGTTGAGGCGTAGGTCAACCACTCATCAATCGAAATGCCGTTACCGGAAGACTTCGAAATCTTCTGGCCGTTCTCATCAAGGAACAATTCGTAAGAAAAGTGATTGGGCTTCTTCCCGCCCAATATCTCGCAAATCCGGTCGTA
The DNA here is from genome assembly GCF_042093035.1 of Yoonia sp. Lineage (GTDB taxonomy): Bacteria > Pseudomonadota > Alphaproteobacteria > Rhodobacterales > Rhodobacteraceae > Yoonia. The sequence continues at coordinate 3,179 of NZ_JBELFI010000035.1, forward strand.
GATCGCCGTATTTGTCGCATGTTCCTTGCCGTACATCTCAAAATCGACATCAAGTGCCGCCCAGCGTGCACCAAAATCAGGCTTCCACTGCAACTTCACATTGCCGCCAGTTACAGGCAGCGTCCATTCAAGGCCCTCAGGGTCGTCAAACGTAATCTCGCCCTTGTCGCCATCGACATGTTTCATCGGGACGTAAAGCACACGGCCAGTTTCAGGATGGATCGGCAAGAAGATCGAATAAGTTTCGGCACGTTCTTCACGCAATGACTTCAGCATTACCGCCATGATATCATCATAGCGGGCCGCAGCACGCAGAAGGATTTCATCAAACTGCCCGGTTTGATAAAACTCACGCGCTGAATAGAATTCATAATCGAACCCAAACGTGTCAAGGAAACGGCGCAACATCGCATTGTTATGATGCCCAAAGCTCTCATGGGTTCCGAAAGGATCGGGGACAGATGTTAGCGGCATGTGCATATGCTCAGCCAGCATTTCCTGCTGTGGGACATTGCCGGGGATCTTGCGCATCCCGTCCAGATCATCCGAAAAACAGATCAACTTGGTGGGAATGTCGGAAATCACCTCAAATGCGCGGCGGATCATCGTGGTGCGCAAAACCTCTCCGAACGTGCCGATATGCGGTAGCCCGGACGGGCCATATCCCGTTTCAAACAAAACATACCCTTTCTCAGGTGCCTTGTTTTCATAGCGTTTGAGCAATGCGCGCGCCTCAACAAACGGCCAGGCCTTGGATGTCATCGCAGCTTCACGCAAATCGGTCATAGTGTTTCTCGCAACTTTCGGCTCTCATTGTGATCGCCGTAACGCGCACTCCCTATTGCGAGACTGCCAAGGCGTCAATAAATGGGTGCGGTAGACGCAAAGGATTCACGCATGCTCGAAGACGCCCCAATGACCGCTCAGGACAGCCTCGCCGCGCTGATGATCGCAATGTCCGCCTCTGACGAGCATATTCGCACTGCGGAGCTTGTGAAAATGAGCAATGCAATCAACAATCTGCCAATCTTTGCAGGCTACGACACCGAACGTCTTCCACGCATATCCAAGATGGTTTTCGACCTGCTGGAGCAAGAAGACGGATTAGAAGCGCTTTTTGGTCTGATCCGAGACGCCCTTCCTGAGCATTTGTCCGAAACAGCATATGCACTGTCATGTGATGTTGCCGCCGCGGATGGGCACGTGGTCGGGCCAGAAGTCCGCATGTTGGAAGAGATTCGCGACGAGTTGAACATAGATCGCCTCCATGCCGCTGCGATCGAGCGGGGATCACGCGCACGTCATATGACCCTTTAGCCAGGCAACCGCAGCGCCAAATGCCTGAGGATATCCTGCTGCAACGCCCGTGCACGGCGGTTCCAGGACCGTGCGCCCCGGGGTCTTTCGGCGCCTTCACGCTTGCCAGCCTCGCGCTTGTCCAAGTCCGAGGCAAAAATCGCGAAGGCCAAATTGCGCCCCTTGTCGGTTCGGACATACCCCGCCAGCGTAGAAACAAAGTTTAGCGTCCCTGTCTTTGCACGCACGCCAATATTCCCTATTTCGATGACTTGGTCGTCATCACCAACAAGCCTGATTTCGCGCATGATCGGCTCCAGGATGTCGCGCACATTGGGCGATGCCAACATCTTCACAGTATCCAACGGCGACACCCGCGACCGGTCGCCCAGCCCCGAATGGTCGATAAATGCAGGTGCAATCCCATCAAATCTTTCCGCCAGCCAACGGCCCATCTCCTGCGCGGATGCGCGCATACCACGCGTGGCGCCAACCCGCCGCGTTGTCGCCATCATGCCTGATGCTTCTGCGGTTAAGTTGGTCGAATAGCGCAACATGCCCTGCATCATCTCATTCAGCTCAGCGCTCCGTAGCGTGGCCAGGGGACGGCCCGCAGGTCCGTTTGTGGTTTCCTTCGGCGCCTTCAAAACAATACCATGGCTGCGCGCAAAAGTTGCAAACACCTCTCCAGCATAGCGCGCCGGGTGGCGCACCGGCAACCAACGTGAGCCTTCGTCATTCAAGGATTGCCGCGCGACAGTCCATTGATCCACATCGCCCAAGTTTCGATATGTAAAAACAGGGCTTTGACGGTCAACCAACGTCATACGGGAAACCGTTACCGTGGGTTTGTAATTCGTGCTGCGCGCATCCATGGCTATTGCGAAATCGTCATCCTCACGCTTCCATTCAAAATGCACGCGGTTGAAATTGAGATTGAGCCCCGTAATGGTCGGATTATAGCCAAGGTAATCGAGTTGACCGGCATCAATCTCTTCCACATTGCGCAACGCTTCGTCCCAAACAAGGAATTCGCCCCTTACCTCAAACAACCCCGTTTGCTTGACAGATGCAGCGAGTGCGGCCAGATCATCGGTGGCCAAATTTGGATCCCCGCCTCCAGCCAAAATCAAATCACCATATAAAATACCATTATTTATCGGTCCATTTGCATAAATACCGGTTTCAAATCTGAACTGGCGACCAAGCGTTTCCAATGCATAAAGAGCGGTAAAAGCCTTCGTGACACTGGCTGGCGGCTGGGCCGTTTGCGCTTCGATACTTTCGAGCGCCACGCCGGTTTCAAGGTCAACAACAGCAACACCGACATGCCCGGTGATACCCGCATCCGCTACCCGTCTTACAATGTAATCGGCAGGCTGTGCGCGGGCCCTGGGCCGCATCGACGTTGCAGGTGCATCAGCAAGAACGACACTGGCCAAAGTTGAGGCGGCACCCGCCAACATCGCACGCCGAGAAAGCTGCATCACCATTCCCCTCTCTCGCGGATCGCAGTCGAGGACTGATCCGACATCGGCACATTCACAAACGACCAGGCCGGTGCTTGCATTCGGCCCAAAATATGCGCGCTTCGCCCCGAAACCCGCGCATCCGCATAGATCTTCGCGGTCTTCGACAACCGTGCTGAAATCCGGTCACCCGGGCGGGCGATCACCCCGACGGGCACCGTGTCCATAATCCAGCGCCAGTCTTGCCAAAGATGGAATTGCGCCAAATTATCAGCGCCCATCAGCCAGACAAATCGCACAGCAGGATAGCGACGACGCAATGCCGCTATCGTCTGTGCGGTAAATTGCGTGCCAAGTCGGGCCTCGATATCTGACACCATGACACGTGGATGCTGCATCATTGCACGCGACGCTTGCATCCTTTCAGCCAAGGGCGCTGGCCCCTTCTGTTTCAATGGATTGCCCGGCGAGACCAACCACCACACATGGTCGAGCCCAAATCGTTTGAGCGCAGCTTTCGTGATATGCACATGGCCTGCGTGCGGCGGATCAAATGACCCGCCCAAAAGCCCAATTGTCTGACCTGCCGATGCATGTGGAAAACCGGTCATTCTTGTCTGTCAAAACCCGCAGTTTGCTGGCGTGTAGTAGCCATTTGAAAACTGTATGTGTCAATAGGAGCAGATTCAAACTTCGTCGCTGGCGTTTCCCGCAGGCATTCACGCGTCTTTTCATCACAACATCGCCATGGCAGACTTTTGGCAAATGCAAAGGATCAAACTGCATGATCGACTTTCTCATCATTGGCGGTGGCATCGCAGGCGTGTCAGCGGCTGCCCGCCTGTCCGCATTGGACAGTGTGACACTTCTCGAACGCGAAGACGGATTGGCATATCATGCATCAGGCCGCTCTGCCGCGCTGTTTGAGCAAAACTACGGCAAGCCCTCGACAGTCGCGCTGAACACCGCCAGCAGGGACTTTCATTTCGAAGCCAACGTCCTGTCTGACAGAGGTCTCATGCTTGTCGGTCGTCGGGAACAGGCAGAAGAATTCAATCGCAACCGGCATGACATGCAACTGGAGCCAATTACAGTCGAGCAGGCGCAGGCCAAATGGCCGATTCTTGACGAAAGTCGGATCACAATGGCTGCTTTCGACCCACATGCATGGGATATCGACACGGACCGCTTGGTGCAGACCTTCGCACGCATGGCGCGTGAAAATGGCAGCCATATCAAGACCAAATCGCAGGTCACCGCCATCCGGCGCATACCTCAAGGCTGGGAAGTGAAAACCAAAGCTGACATTTACCTTGCGCGCAATATCGTCAACGCTGCAGGTGCGTGGGGCGATCTCATTGCGGGCATGGCGGGGATTAAAAAAATTGGCTTCACACCCATGCGCCGTTCAATGGCGCGCATCCCTGCGCCCGATGGCCATGATCTACGCAGATGGCCAATGGTCGTTGGCCCCGGCGAAGACTGGTACAGCAAACCCGACGCCGGTGCGTTGATCGTGTCACCCGGCGAAGAGCAACCCATGGAACCTCATGACGCCTATGCCGACGATATGGTGCTGGCAGAAGGCATCGCGCGGTTCAGCGAGAATGTCACAATCGAGGTCACGCGCTTGCTCAGTTCCTGGGCGGGCTTGCGCACATTCGCCCCTGATCGGACGCTGGTTCTGGGTCCGGATCCAGCAGACAGCACATTTATCTGGTGTGCCGGTCAAGGTGGTTACGGCATGCAATCATCGCCAGCTGCAAGCCAGCTGCTCGCTGATCTCATTTCAGGACGCACACCCTGTATTTCGAAATCCGCGGTCGAAGAATTATCCCCGACGCGCTTCGCTTAAAACGCAGGTCGTTCTAAACCTGATGAAAGCGCAGCGGCTTGGTGTCTTCGCGAACAACCACACCCTTAGCCTCAAGATCAAGCTGTACACATTTCTGCCACCAGCCTGAAGTTGCCCCCGCAGGAAACAGGTCGTCGGGCAGATACGGCAACGCCGCCTCTTTCGCTTCCTTCGCGGTCAAACCGGGCGCCGAATACGGAAGGGTCGCGCGCATCGCCTGCTTCATGGCATCATATTTCGCCTTATCAACATTCGTTGTTTTCCCGGGCGTGTTGACGTTTTCGACAGCGATCTTCTCAGACATTGGTGTGCCTTTCTGACGTGTAGGGACGGGCTAAGATCATCCTACTCAGGGGTCACCTGTCAACCATCCACCCGAATTGTCGCATTCTTGGGATCGTAAGGACTGTCCTCAACAATCTGCGCATTCCAAAGCTGATCGAGCATCTTCACTTGCACTTTCGTCCCGACAACTGCCATTTCAGGCTTCACATAGCCCATCCCGATAGCCTTCTCGAATGCCACGGAATATCCACCAGACGTCAAACGCCCAATCCGGTTGCCATCCATGTCATAAAGCGCCTCACGCCCCCAAGGGTCGGCATCGTCCGGTCCATCAATCAGCAACGTCACGCACTTGGAGCGACTACCTTTCGCCTCCATCTGTGCTTTGCCATTGAAGTCCTTGGAAAGGTCCACGAAACGCGGCAGGTCAGCTTCAAGCGGGGTGGCATCGCGTCCAAGTTCAGTGCCGAATGCACGATACGATTTCTCCTGCCGCAACCAGTTTTGCGCACGCGCGCCGACCAGCTTCATGCCATGTGGCTCCCCCGCTTTTTCGAGCAAATCAAAGAGATAGTTCTGCATTTCAATCGGGTGATGCAGCTCCCAACCAAGCTCGCCAGTATATGCAACACGAATCGCATTCACCGGACACATCCCCAGCTCAATCTGCTTCGCAGACAGCCACGGGAACCGCTTGTTGCTCAGCGCAGTTGATGGATCGGCGTCGCTGATGACGGCGTTCAAGACATTACGAGACTTGGGGCCGGCGATCGCAAAAACGCCCCACTGTGTTGTGACATTCTGCACGTCAATGCGCCCAAACTCAGGCTCTTTGTCCTCAACGGCCTTGCGCAAGAAATCCGCGTCATAGTCCGTCCACGCACCGGCAGAGACAAGATAGTATTCATCATCTTTCAGGCGAACGATCGTATATTCCGTGCGCGTCGTGCCGTGATCCGTCAAGGCATATGTCAGGTTGATACGCCCCACTCGTGGCAGCTTATTGGTGGTGAACCAGTCCAGAAACGCCGTCGCACCGGGGCCTTTGACGATATGTTTGGTGAATGCCGTGGCGTCGATCAAGCCGACACCTTCGCGAACAGCCTTTGCCTCGTCGACCGCGTATTGCCACCAACCACCGCGGCGGAAGGATCGGCTTGCATGATCGTCAAAACCCATCGGCGCATAGTAATTCGGGCGTTCCCAGCCATTTACAAAGCCAAATTGCGCGCCACGGGCTGCCTGACGGTCATAAGCCGGCGATGTGCGCAAAGGACGGCAAGCTGGCCGCTCTTCATCAGGATGGTGCAGGATATAGACGTGGTCATAGCATTCTTCGTTCTTGCGCGCGGCAAACTCGGTCGTCATCCAATCGCCGTAGCGCTTGGGATCAAGCGAGGCCATGTCGATATCTGCCTCACCTTCGACCATCATCTGAGCAAGGTAGTATCCGGTGCCACCGGCTGCCGTAATGCCAAAGCTGAAACCTTCAGCGAGCCACATGTTGCGCAGCCCCGGTGCAGGACCAACCAAAGGATTGCCGTCCGGCGTATAGCAAATCGGGCCATTGAAATCATCCTTCAGACCACTTTCTTCACAGGACGGCATCCGGTGGATCATCGCCATGTACTGCTCTTCGATACGCTCCAGATCCAGCGGGAAGAGATCGGCACGAAAGCTGTCAGGGACGCCATGTTCAAAGACGGCCGGTGCGCCTTTTTCATAGACCCCCAAGATCCAGCCGCCGCGCTCTTCGCGCACGTAAGACTGGGCATCAGCATCGCGCACGACCGGATGCTCCACATTCCCTTCCGCGCGGAATTTCACCAGTTCAGGATCCTGATCCATCACGATAAACTGATGCTCAACCGGGATCGCAGGCATTTTGATACCAAGTTTCTTGGCGGTCGTTTGTGCGTGGTTGCCAGAGGCCGTGACAACATGTTCAGCGGTAATGACGATCTGCTCATCAGAGGCGACAAGGTTGCCCCCTCTTTCGACCATCTTCGTACAGGTGACTTCCCACGCGTCGCCGGTCCAGTAAAATGCATCAGCCTGCCATTTCCGCTCAATCATGACACCACGCTGGCGGGCGCCTTTGGCCATCGCTTGGGTCACATCAGCCGGGTTAATATAACCGTCTGTGTGGTGATAAATCGCGCCTTTGAGGTCCTCAGTCCGGATCAACGGCCACTTCGCCTTGATCTCATCAGGGGTCATCCAGACGTAGGGCACGTCGCAGGTTTCCGCAGTGGAGGCATAAAGCATATACTCGTCCATCCGCTCCTGCGTCTGGGCCATGCGCAGGTTTCCTACGACGGCAAAGCCGGCATTCAAACCTGTCTCCGCCTCAAGCGATTTATAGAAATCGACCGAATACTTGTGGATATGAGTAGTCGCAAAGGACATGTTGAAAAGCGGCAGCAAGCCCGCCGCGTGCCAAGTCGAGCCTGAAGTTAGTTCATCCCGCTCCAACAGCATCACATCATCCCAGCCCGCCTTGGCCAGATGATAAGCGATTGAGGTGCCGACAGCGCCACCACCAACAACCAATGCTTTGACTTGCGTTTTCATAGACCCGACTCCCTGCGTGCTTTGAAGTGCAGTCTGCGCAAAATGCGCGATGCGCGACAGAACCAGCCGACCGCTTTATGTACAAAACCGACAATGCATCAAGCAGGTGCAGAAATCAGTGTCGTCTACAGCATGGCAGGGACAACAAGATCAGGCGGTCGGTGCCCATCAGCGAAGGTCTTGATGTTCACGATCACCTTCTCGCCCATCTCGATACGCGCCTCCAGCGTAGCCGACCCCATATGCGGCAAAAGGATCGCGTTCGGCAGTTCTTTCAGGCGCGGGTTGATCTCATGACCGCGTTCAAACACATCTAAACCAGCCCCTGCAATTTCACCGGCACGCAGCATCCGCGTCAGGGCGTTTTCGTCGATCACCTCACCGCGTGAGGTGTTCACGATCACAGCATCGGGCTTCATCAGCTTCAGCCGTCGCGCATTCATGAGATGATAGGTTGATGGCGTATGCGGGCAATTGATCGACAGGATATCGACACGCGCAACCATCTGATCGAGGCTCTCCCAATAAGTTGCATCCAGTTCTTCCTCGATCTCGGGGCGCAGGCGTTTGCGATTGTGATAATGGACCTGAATGCCAAAGGCGCTGGCGCGGCGGGCGACGGCCTGCCCAATCCGGCCCATACCCAAAATCCCCAAACGACGACCCCGAATACGCCCACCAAGCATCGCCGTCGGGGACCAGCCGGACCAGTCACCGGACTGCGCAAGGCGCATCCCTTCACCCATCCGGCGGGTGACTGCCATCATCAGCGCCATCACCATGTCAGCGGTATCTTCTGTCACAACACCTGGGGTATTGGACACATGAATGCCGCGCTGACGCGCTGTACTGACATCGATATGGTCAACACCGGCTCCGTAGTTTGCAATCAACTTGAGCTTTTCACCGGCGCGCGCCAAAAGCTTCGCATCAATCTGATCGGTGATCGTACAGACCAGAACATCGGCAGTTGCCATCGCCTCTGCCAGCTCATCTGTTGTCATTGGGGTATCGTCATCACGCAGCTTCACATCGAAAAGCTCGGTCAAACGTGTCTCAACAACCTCGGGCAACCGTCGCGTCACAACAACACTCAACTGCTTTCCTGGCATCCAAGTCCCTCCACCGGGTTTTCAAATCGTTCATTGCATGGCAGGTTGCGCCAAAGGGACGCGCAGCACAAGAACTGAGCGCCAAGAAAACGAGTAGTTAGGGCTAACAATGGGTGTCATGGCGCATTGGCTTCGCGTGATCCACATCGCTGTTTTCGCGATCATCCTCGGGGCGACCTTGGGCTACGCCCAGCAGAACGATGCGGGACCGGCAATCGGTCCCGAAACTAATTTGCCTCTGCCCCGTTTCGTGTCCTTGCGGGCTCATGAAGCAAATGTCCGGCGCGGGCCGTCGTTGTCGCACCGTATCGATTGGGTTTTCAAAAGGCGCGAAATGCCGCTTCAGATTGTCGCGGAATACGGACACTGGCGCCGCGTTATTGATCGCGACGGGCTGGGTGGCTGGGTCCATTACCGAATGCTTTCAGGCGCACGCACTGTCATTGTTGAGGCGGACGAAATTGCACTGCGCGCGCGGCCGGACGCCACCGCAACAGAACGTGCACTACTCGAACGCGGCGTTGTCGCGGATTTGGAAGACTGCACGCCGGATTGGTGTGAAATCACCGCAGGTGGCTATAGCGGATGGGCCCCAAAGTCAGCACTTTGGGGCGTCTCTGACGCCGAAGTCCGGAACTAGGCCGCTACGTCGAGCCCCCGCCCTTTCAGCAACGCCTCAACGCCTGGCAACCGCCCACGAAAGCTTTTATACAGCGCGGCGGCATCAACCGATCCGCCTGACGACAGGACGGTTTCTTCCAGAAGCTTCGCAATTTCAGGATCAAACGGATCTCCGGCCTCCTCAAAGGCGGCAAACGCATCCGCATCCATCACCTCGGACCACATATAGCTGTAGTAACCGCTCGAATAGCCGTCACCTGCAAAGACATGCGCAAAATGGGGGGTCGCATGTCGCATTCGGATTGCATGCGGCATTCCGATCTGTTCCAGAATTTCTGCCTGCTTTTGCATCGGGTCAGCGGGTGCCGGGCCATCATGAAAACCAAGGTCCACCATCGCAGAGGCCACATATTCAACCGTCGCAAAACCCATGTCATAGGTGGCGGCACCCAGCATGCGTTTGAGCAGATCCTCCGGCATCGCCTCACCCGTTTCAGCGTGCGTTGCGAACTCTGCCAGTACGTCCGGTACTTCCAGCCAATGCTCATATAGCTGGCTCGGCAATTCGACAAAATCACGCGCCACCGATGTGCCAGAAATACTTTCATAGGTCACGTCCGAAAGCATCTGATGCAGCGCATGACCAAATTCGTGAAACAAAGTCCGCGCGTCATCATATGAAAGCAACGCAGGCTTGCCCTCTTCAGGTTTGGCAAAATTGCAGACGTTCACGACATGGGGCCGGATATCACCACTTAGCCGCTGTTGGGCGCGCATGGCAGAGCACCAGGCACCTGATCTTTTCGACCCACGGGCAAAATAATCTCCAATAAAGACAGCGACATGCGCGCCGTCACGCGTGACTTCCCACATGCGCACATCAGGATGATAAACCGGCGCCTCAATCGGAGCGAACGACAACCCAAAGAGCCGATTGGCACAAGCAAAAGTGGCCTCGATCATGCGGTCGAGCTGCAAATAGGGTTTCAGGAGCGCCTCATCGAGATCATGCAATGCCTTGCGACGTTTTTCGGAATAATAGCGCCAATCCCATGGCTCCAGCGGCCCATCAAAACCATCCGCGTGCAACATGCGCTCCAATATCGCGGCATCGGCTTGCGCTGACGCTTTGGCGGGCTCCCACACTTGCATCAAAAGATCCCGGACAGCCTGTGGCGTGCCCGCCATCTCGGTTTCAAGTTTGAAATCGGCAAACGTATTGTAGCCAAGTAAATTCGCGCGCTCTTCGCGTAATCTGAGGGTTTCAGCCGCAATCGTGCGGTTGTCTGTCTTGCCCCCATTGGCACCGCGCGCACCCCAGGCATCATATGCTTTCTGGCGCAAATCGCGGCGTTCAGAAAACTGCAAGAATGGCACAATCAACGAGCGTGACAATGTCACAACCGGGTTATTGGCACCCTTTTCAACGCCCGCGGCCTTGGCAGTTGCCACGACAAAATCCGGCAGGCCGCCCATGTCATCGGGACCAAGGCGCATAGACCACCCGCGTTCGTCAGCCAACAGGTTTTGCGTGAATTCCGTCCCTAAAACGGACAATCGCGCCTTCGCCGCCCTCAGTTTTTTCGCCGCTTCGCCCTCCAATTGCGCGCCAGAACGGACGAAACCACGGCGGGTCAGCATCAAGACACGCCGTTGTTCATCCGTCAGATCCAGTGCATCGCGTTGATCCCAAATGGCCTCAATCCGGGCAAAAAGCGCCTTGTTCTCTGACACCTCGGAGCCGTAGGCGCTCAGCATTGGTGCAAAGTCGCGCTGCAAAGCGTCGCGCGCGGGATTGCTGTCAGCCCCAGCGACATTGTAAAATGCCCCCAGAACGCGACCCAAAAGGTCATCCGCACGCTCAAGCGCCTCAACCGTGTTTGCAAAGTCAGGCGCTTCCGGGTTCTCAGCAATTGCCGCAATATTCGCGCGTGAGACTGCCAACGCCTCTTCCACCGCTGGCATATAGTCGTCATCTGAAATCTGATCGAATGGCGGCAAACCAAATGGTGTGTCCCAATCAGCGAGCAGTGGATTTGTCATGGCAAGTCTCCTTTGCGAACGAGGTAGTGCGCGCAGGGCTGAGTTGCCAGTGCAAAACCGCCAAAACTAGGGCGCGGCACCACGCCCCTGACAGACCCGACAGTCCGGGTCAGGTTTTACTGCGATCACGCGGGTTTGCGCGTAGAGGGCGTCATAAATCAGCAACCGACCGCCAAGCCCCTCCCCCGCCCCGGTAATCACCTTGATCGCTTCAACTGCCATCATCGCGCCAATGACACCGGGCAACGGACCGATAACACCTGCCTCCGCGCACGACGGGACCAAGCTGGGGTCGGGGGCCTGGGGAAAAATACAGGCATAACAAGGGGTGCCGCGCTTGGGATCATAGAGGCTGATTTGACCTTCCCACTGGGTCAATGCCGCAGCAATCAAGGGGGTCTTGGTTGCAACCGCTGTTTCATTCGCCAAGTATCTTGTGTCAAAATTATCGGTCCCGTCCAGTACCAGATCGTAATCAGCGAACAGGCTTTCGGCATTCTCTGCATCCAACCTGCGATGATATGGACGAACCGTGACAAAAGGGTTCTGCGCCATCATCATCTCAGCCGCAGAATGAACTTTCGGCTCATCAATATTGCGATCGAGATGAATAACCTGTCGCTGCAAATTCGCGTTCTCAACGATGTCGTCATCGATAACGCCAATTGTGCCGACACCAGCCGCCGCGAGATACTGCAACGCAGGTGAGCCAAGTCCACCGGCACCCAAAACAAGAACACGGGAATGACGGAGCGCCTTTTGCCCCGGGCCACCTACTTCGCGCAGGATGATATGACGGGCATAGCGGTCCAATTCAGTAGCGGAAAATTGGTCTGGCTTTTCGGGTTGCGCCTGCGGGGGCTTAGCACGCACCCGCAGATTGCCAAGCAATTTGCGGTAGCCCCAAATCAGCACAGCAAAGCCAAACAGGATAGCCCAAAGACGCGCATCCGCCCCTGTCGCCATGCGCAAGGGATGACCGGCAGGCAAGACCAATTGAACAATCACAACACCCGCAAACAAGACCGCCAGCATATTCCAGCGTGCGGCATTCGGGACTTTCATTACTGCGCCAATCACCCAAAGGGTGGCAGCAATCGCGCCGACCATAATCATTGTCCGGTTGATCCAAATCCGCCAACGCCGCGTTTGGTGACATCCAGTGATGGCACAGCGACAAGATCGGGCTGGATCACTGGCCCAATAATCATCTGCGCAATCCGCATACCATGCGTGACCGCAAAGGCCTGATCGCCAAGATTTATCAAGATCACGCCCAATGGTCCGCGATAGTCGCTGTCGATGGTTCCCGGCGCATTCGCTAAAGTAACGCCATGCTTCAACGCCAAACCAGAACGCGGTCTGATCTGCGCTTCAAATCCCTGCGGGATCGCCATGCGAAGGCCGGTCGGAACGAGCGCGCGTTGCATCGGGGCCAAAATGATCTGGGCATCACCTGTCAAATTCGCACAAAGATCGGCACCCGCTGCACCAGAGGTCTGGAATGCCGGTAACCCCAGGCTCTGATCCGCCCCGTCTTCCCAGGCAAATTCAACTATCACAGTCACGCAATCGCCTCTGCTATGCGTTTGGCCAGCTGGGTCGCCACCGCCATTTTCCCCATCCGCGGCCAAGCCTCTGCACCGGCATCGGAAATCAACGTAACTGCATTCTCAGAGCCACCCATGATCCCCGTCTCCGGCGACACATCATTTGCAACGATCCAATCGCAGCCTTTGCGTTTGCGCTTGGATGTGGCGTTGGCGATAACGTCATCCGTTTCAGCGGCAAATCCCACAACAAGTCTCGGACGCCCCTCCGTCATCTGAGAAACAGTCGCTAGAATGTCAGGATTTTCTGCGAATTCGAGCGCAGGCAGGCCATTGCCGTCTTTCTTGATTTTGCGAACGCCTGCGTTGACCACATGCCAATCGGCTACCGCTGCGGCAAAGATGGCAGCGTCCGCAGGCTTTGCTGCTTTCACGGCAGCCAACATTTCCTGCGCAGTCTGCACTTGGATCACATCGGCAGAGCTTGGTGGGGCAACGTCAGCAGGGCCCGTCACAAACGTCACTTTCGCGCCCAGCGCCATCATCGCCTTTGCAATTGCAGTCCCCTGCACACCTGATGAGCGGTTTGCGATGTAGCGCACTGGGTCGATAGGCTCATGGGTCGGGCCAGACGTGACCAATACATGCTTGCCCTTCAACGGACCATCTGCAAGGGCTGTGTCAATTGCATCAATAATTTCAAAGACTTCCGCCATACGCCCCGGGCCATACTCACCACAGGCCATGTCGCCCTCGTTCGGACCAACGACCAGAATGCCATCGCTTTGAAGAGTGGCAAGATTGCGCCTTGTCGCGGCATGTTCCCACATCCGCACATTCATTGAAGGGGCAATCAATACACGCTTGTCTGTGGCCAGCAGAAGGGTTGATGCAAGATCATTCGCCATTCCACCCGCCATCTTGGCCATCAAATCAGCCGTCGCTGGCGCCACCACAATCAAATCGGCAGAACGCGACAACTCGATATGACCCATCTCGGCCTCATCATTGAGATCGAAAAGCTCCTGATACAGTTTTGACGCCGCAAGCGCAGAAAGACTAAGGGGCGTCACAAACTGCGCCCCGGCTGAGGTCAATACAGGTGTCACGCGCGCGCCGCGATCACGCAACCGGCGGACGAGGTCCAAGGACTTGAAGGCGGCAATGCCGCCCCCAACGATCAAGAGGATGTGTTTGTCCGCCAGCATTTGCTGTCTCCGATGATGGTTGACTTGAACCTAAGTCACAAGGCACCGGAAAGACAATGTCAGGGACTATCCAAAAAACGCGTGAACTTCAGAACTTTGGGATTCAAGGCTCTTGCGCATCTTACCAAAAGCCGCAGCTTCCAGCTGTCGCACGCGCTCTTTCGACAACCCAAGCTCGGTCCCGAGGCTTTCCAAGGTCCGTGGATCTTCGCGCAGCTTCCGCTCACTTACAATGAATTGCTCGCGGTCGTTCAACCCTGAAAGTGCTGTCACGAGCCATTGGCGCAGCGTGTCATTGTCGTGGCTATTCTCAACAGTCTCAGCAGCTTGCGGGCCGTCATCTGCAAGCGCATCAATCCACTCGCGACCCTCGTCTTCGACGGACTGTGTCGCATTCAGGGAAAAATCGGAGCCAGACAAGCGGCCTTCCATCATTTCCACATCATGCAGCGGAACACCGACTTCAATCGCAATCAGCTCGCGCATCTCATGGCGGTAAAGTGCACGACCCTCGGCGGCGGCTTCACGCTCCAATCGGGCTTGCACGCGGCGCATGTTGAAGAACAAGGACTTCTGAGAAGACGTGGACCCTGTGCGCACCATCGACCAATTGCGCATAACATAGTCCTGAATCGATGCCTTGATCCACCAAACGGCGTAGGTTGAAAAGCGCACACCACGATCGGGATCGAACTTGTCAGCGGCCTTCATCAGGCCGACCGACGCCTCTTGGATAAGGTCGTTCATCGGTGCGCCGTAACGCTTGAACTTGGAAGCCATAGAAATAGCAAGCCGCATGTAGGCAGTAATCAGGCGATGCAGCGCCTTTTCGTCGCGTTGGTCACGCCACGCATAAGCGAGCGCCAATTCGGTCTCGGCATCAAGCAATTCAGCTTTCATTGCCGTCCGAGACAAAGTCTGATCAGAAAATCCGGTCACGCCCATGTTAACTCTCCCAAGTGGTCGCACGTTGCATTAACTTTGTTATTGAAAATTGTTACGGAGCGATGACGCGCATGGATCAAAAAAAGTTTTGCACATGACATTGCCCAAGCTCACTCTCGTCCTAGGCGGCGCGGCTTCGGGGAAGTCAGACTATGCAGAAGGCCTTGTGAAAAAGGCCGGAAACTGTCCGACTTATATTGCAACGGCACAAGTTTATGACGATGAAATGGCACAGAAAGTTGCGCGGCACCGGCAAACCCGGGGTACGTCGTGGCACACAATCGAAGAACCTCTGGCGATCGCTGCCGCCGTGCATGGCGCCCCTCAAAATCAACCAATTTTAATTGATTGCGCCACGCTTTGGATCACCAACATCATGCTGGGTGAGCATGATTTTGACGCGCAGAGGGAGGCGCTTTTTGACGCAATCGCCGCTTCTTCCAATCCTGTTGTGATAGTTTCAAATGAAGTTGGCCAAGGGATTGTCCCCGACAATGCACTCTCACGGCGGTTTCGGAATGCGCAAGGTGCGCTCAACCAGCAGATCGCGCAACGTGCCGATCTCGTCGTCGCTGTCATGGCGGGTCTGCCTCTGCCTCTGAAAGGGCGCCTACCGTGACGCGGCTATGGATGGTCCGGCACGGGCCAACCCATGCAAATGCCATGGTCGGTTGGTCCGATATTCCAGCCGATCTTTCGGACAAGCCCGCCCTTGGGCGCCTACGAAACTTCTTGCCTGACGCGCCGGTTGTCTCTTCCGATTTGATCCGCGCAACGGCGACCGCAGACGCGCTCAACCCAACTCATCGCCTGCCAAACGATCCAGCCTTGCGCGAAATCAACTTCGGTGACTGGGAGATGCAGACATTCACCGCAGTTGAAGCAGCCGATCCGAAGACGATACGCGCCTACTGGGAAACGCCGGGGGATGTCGCCCCACCGAACGGCGAAAGCTGGAATGCAGTGCGCGCCCGTGTGGATCAGGCTATCGACAGCTATCTGCAACAAGATCACGGCGATCTGATTATTGTCGCTCATTTCGGAGCGATCCTGACACAGGTCCAAAGGGCACTTGGGCTCCATGCCTATGCCGCCTTTGGTCACAAAATAGATAATCTGTCGGTCACGAAGATTAACTGCGGGTCATCGGATTGGCAGGTTCAGCACATCAATCACAGACCGTGATGGTTTCGTTCACAAACGATCATTCGGGATCCGCAGCACCTGCGGGCTAGAAAAACGCCCATGACATACAAACTCTACATCGGTGATCGCACCTTCAGCAGTTGGTCCCTTCGCGGCTGGCTGATGTTGGAGAAATTTGGAATTCCACATCAAGTGAATATGGTGGGGCTCTACAGCGGCACAATGGAAGACGACCTCGCCTATTTGGCACCGGCGCAGACTGTGCCGGTCATGCAAACGAACGAAGGGCATGTAATTACGGACAGCCTTGCCATGGCTGAGACGCTTGTCGAAACTCACCCAGACATCGATTTTTACCCAACAGACCGCGCGGCAAGGGCGCTGGCTCGATCAATAACGGCTGAGATGCACAGCAGTTTCAGTGCGCTACGCAAAAGCTGCCCAATGATGTTGACGTTTTGCTGGGACGGCTTTGAAGCAAGCGAAAACGTCCGCAAGGACTTAAGGAGAATTGAGCTGCTTTGGTCACTGGCACGCGACCGACACGGTGGCAAAGGCCCGTGGCTGTTCGGTGACTACACTCTGGCAGACGTGTTTTACGCGCCCGTTGCCATGCGCATCGCAGCCTACGGGTTACCGGTCAGCGACGGCGCAAGGGAGTATGCAAATGCGCATCTCTGTGATCCACCTATTCTTCATTGGCGGTCCGAGGGGCTGAAGACAACATATACCCCTTGGCCATACCCGCGAGATCTCCCTCGTAAGCCATGGCCGGGTGTCACGGCGGCAAAGGCTTAAAACTGCATTAACCATTCCTAAACGCAATCGCCCTAACGATTAACCAAGAATGGAGGGGCGGATATGGTCGCACGGGCCTACACGGTCGCCTTTGAAGGGATCGAAGCGCGACTGGTCGAAGTGCAATGCGCCGTCGCGCCGGGCATACCTGCGTTTTCGATTGTCGGCCTGCCGGACAAAGCGGTGTCCGAAGCGCGTGAACGGGTCAGGTCCGCGCTGAGTGCAATGGCCATCGCACTGCCGTCCAAGCGGATTACAATTAACCTGTCGCCAGCGGATATGCCCAAGGAGGGATCACACTTCGATCTCCCTATCGCATTGGCATTGTTGGCGGCCCTTGGAATCGTCCCCCATGAAGATGCCGCCCAGACCGTCGCATTGGGTGAACTCTCCTTGGATGGCAGTCTCGTTCCGGTGATCGGCGCACTACCAGCGGCAATGACGGCGGCAGGAGATGACAGGGTCTTG
>NZ_JBELFI010000036.1:0-20482 GCF_042093035.1 Yoonia sp.
GTCATTGGTCAACCGCACGGCCATATCCGCCCCGAATGCACCCGTTACGGTGGGTATCCCCAACGCGCCCATATCAGCGACAAAGCTTTCATAAAGTGCGCGGCCCTCATCCGGTTTCGCCGCCGCAGAGAAGCCCGGCCTGTTCCCGCGTGAGGTGTCCGCGGATAGCGTGAATTGGTTGACAATCAGTGCCTGACCACCGGTATCCACCAAAGAGCGGTTCATCTTGCCCGCGTCATCCTTGAAAATCCGCAGCTTGCTGATCTTCGCGGCCAAGGCTTTGCCCTTGGCAGCGTCATCCCCCTCCATCGCGCAGATCAGGATCAGAATGCCTTGCCCGACTTGCCCAATCACCGTGTTGTCGACACTCACCGAGGCCTCTGTCACGCGTTGGATCAATGCTCTCACAGCTCAGATGCCCATGGCGGGTTTGCGCCCGCACGACTGACCGTGATGGCAGCGGTCTTTGCGCCAAGTGTCAGCGCATCACCGATGACGTCGGGGTCCAATGTTGCAAACGCAGACTTGGTCAGAACACCCGCCTGATGCAAGCTGGCCAAAAGCCCAGCATTAAACGTGTCACCGGCCCCGACCGTATCCACGACCTGCGCCTTCTTGGCAGGCACGAAGACTTCGTGCTCAGCACTATAGCCGGTCACACCGGTGGAACCTTGCGTGATACAAAGTAGTTTCACGCCGCCTTCCACGACCCGTCGGGCTGCGTCCTCTGTCGTTTCATCGGGCATGAACCACGCCAAATCCTCATCGGACATTTTTACAATATCGCAATAATCGATCATCCGCCCCATACGTGCGCGGAATGCGCTCTCATCTGCGATAAAGCTGGGGCGCACATTGGGGTCCATCATCACCACCGCGTCAGAGGCATGTTGCGCCGCAAGCGCTTCATAGGCCGCGGCACAAGGCTCAACCGCGAGCGAGATGCCGCCGACGAAAAGCGCATCCGGCGATGTATCTGGCAAGTCGGGGGCGGACAGCATCCGGCCTGCGGTGTTCTCATCGTAGAAGGCATAGGACGCATGGCCGTCGGTCAATGTCACAAATGCCAGCGTTGTCGGGCGGTCCGACATGGCCGCCACGCTGCTGTCTACCTTTGACGCATCCAAATGCGCGCGCAGGACGTCGCCGAACAGGTCAGTCGAAAGGCCTGAGAAAAACTGCACCGGCACGTCCAAACGACCCAGCGCCACGGCTGTGTTCAACACCGCTCCACCCGCATGCGGGGCAAAGGCGTTTTCGCCGGTCGTCGCCTCGCGCGGCAACATGTCAATCAGGGCTTCGCCAGCACATAGGATCATCGGTTTGCCCTCTCGAAGGAATTACTGACTGTTGGCGATAACAAATCCTGCGCCAAGCGCAAGGACAAGCCCGATCAAAACCGCAAATGCGATTTTCCAGGCGGAATAGGGGCGCTCACCCTGTATGCGCCCCGTGCGCCCGTTTACCACGAAGCGATAGCTCTTGCCGCGATATTTGTAAGCGGCCACCCAGATTGGCAGCAGGATGTGTTTGAATGTCACGTCGCTGACCTGCGTCTGTACCGTTCCGACCCGTTGATCGTCACCACCGATATCATATTTGACATCGCGACGGATCATCCGATCCATGAAAGCGCGGGCCTCACCGAAGCCATCGACAAGTTCAACCTGATAGCCTTCAGCGCGAAACCCGGCCAGATATTCGGGTTTATAAGGTTCCAGAGCCGAGAGATCCCATGGTTCCAACCCATCGGTGTATGTCTTGGGCAAGGATCGGGATGCAAGCACCAGCACATCGTCAAAAAAGCGTGCTACCCGACCAGAGACAGCCCGCCAACGGGTTTTGCGCACACGGATTTGTTGGCGCTTGCCATCACGAATCACGGTGCGGGTTTCGTAGTAGAACGTGCCGCGCTGGCCGGTGTACCGGCTCTTGGTATCGGCATCGAAGGTCCAGTATGGCACGTAGATACCGTTCATTTTGCGGCCCTTTCGCGCGTATTCCGCCAAGCCGTTTGGGGCGAACCACAGACCACCCAACCAGTCCAACACGGCGGCTTTCGACGCCCGTTCGTCCATCGCAAAGGGCAGCAGCCCACGCGGTTTGATGTGCCGATGCGCACCTGTGTCCGTGACGAAGGGGGTCGCACAGAAGGGGCATTCAGCGGCGTGAATGGCAGGGTCATATTCGGTTTGTGCGCCGCAATTGGGGCAGGTATTCACGCGGGTTTCTTCCAGATCAGCATCGGCGAGCTTGGCGTTCACGGCTTGTTTGAAATCCAGCTCGCTGATGATACTGGCCCAAGGCCCGCTGCTTTCGATCGCGGCTGTGTTGCCGCAAAAATCGCAGGTCAACTGGTCGGTCGTCGGATCAAAGCGAAAATCTGCGCCGCAGTTGTCGCAAGGAAAGCGATGTTCGACCGTTGTGATTGTGCTTTCAGCCATCACAGGATCTTATGCATGAAGCGCGGTGTCATCACCCGTAGCGCACCGTCGAAAAGGACGTTATGTCGCCAGAATAGGTACAGACCGTGAAAGCTGCCAACCGCTAGTAAAACCAAAAGCGCGGCCCAGCCCGTGTCATGCGGAACGGCACCTACCAACGCCGTGCCGTTCAAGACAACAGTCACGGCCAGCACCGTATGCGTTGCGCGATGCACCCACCGAGAGACCGTGCGCAATACCCAGGTCAGCTTGGGACCGGGTTTGCACAACATGCCATTGGCCAGCGCCCTCGCGACCCGGATGCCGCCTTTGACCATCACAAGCGCCAGCATCAGGATCGACCAATGCAAGCCTATCGCCAGCCGTCGATGGGTCATGCGCCGGGAGGGGGTGGGGGCATGACAGTAAAGAGCTGGGCAAGCTCCATCACATCGCCCGCTGCCATCCAGCCGTCCTGACCTTGGGTCCAGACCATGCTGTCACGGCTCAGCTTGCCTTGGGTCACCATGCGACCCATTGCAGCCTTCGAGAACGGACCGGTGACGTCACCGCCCTTTGCAATATGCCACACATGCTCAACTGGCGGCGGTGGGGGTGGTGGGGCCGTTGCGACAGGGGCTGCACCCCAAGGGCCGCCTTGTGCCATTTGTCCGGCCATTGCCATCCCCATGCCGGCACCTAGACCGGCGGCCATGCCACCACCTGCGGGATTGTTGGCCGCAGATGTCATGGCCTCTGCCGCAGAGTACTGGGTGAATTTGCCCAAATCACCAGCCAACCCCATGGAGGTGCGTTTGTCCAATGCCTCTTCGACCGCAGGGGGCAGGCTGATATTTTCGATATAGAGTTCGGGAATGGACAGCCCGTATTGCTTCATTGTGCCGTCAATCGCGCTGGCAACCAGCTTGCCCAGATCGGCGGTGTTCGCGGCCATATCCAACACAGGAATTCCGCTAGAGGCGATAACACGGCTGAATTCCTGCACGATGATATTACGGATCTGATAACTGATCTCATCCATTGTGAATTCGCCGTCGGTCCCGACAATTTCACGCAGAAAAACAGCAGGGTCGGCGACTTTGACCGTGTAGGTGCCAAAGGCGCGCAGACGGGTCGGTCCGAATTCGGGATCGCGCACCATGATCGGGTTCTTCGTGCCCCATTTCAGGTTCGAGAACCGGGTGGTGTTCACATAATATATTTCGGATTTGAAGGGGCTTTGGAAACCATGATCCCAGTGTTGAAGTGTCGTCATGATCGGCATGTTGTTGGTTTCCAACATGTAAAGGCCCGGAGTAAAGACATCCGCCAATTGGCCCTCATGCACAAACACGGCCGATTGCCCTTCACGGACGGTCAGCTTGGCGCCGTATTTGATCTCATGGTCCTCGCGTTCAAAGCGCCAGACCATCGTGTCGCGGGTGCTGTCAGTCCAGTGGATGACGTCGATAAATTCGCCGGTGAGAAAATCGAAAATGCCCATGAAGAGCCTCCTTAGGTCAAGATGTGAGCGGCCCGCACGCCGGAGCGTCCGCGTCATCACGCAGGTGCGATTGGAAGAGTACGACAAGTGCAACCAGGTCGTCATTGCTTTTGTAAAGCGCGCTGAACTGAAAACACTGTCCCGGTCTGCCGCTGTCCCCGACTGCAAAATCAGAGCTGTCCGACAGGCGCGCCAAAACGGGCCCGGGGGCGTATGGGGCCATTTGATCTGCCAGGATTGCAGCAAAATCATCCATCACGCCAATTTGCCGGGGCGTTTGAAACGCCACAATGCCGCTTTGGCTGATTGCGGGAACAAGCTGTACGACACGCGCGAACGGGCCGTCTGACCAAACGAGCGCCATGCCCGCAAGGTCATCGTCCTCCGGATTTGCTGACATTCCAACAAGCCAAGCTGTCGTTTCGGGGGTGTCAATAACACTAGCGCCCCCATTCACAGGAAACATTGGATCGGTCACGCGCACTGAAGGCTCCGGCATATCCCAGCCGATGCTTTGGGCATAGACGGGTTCAAATCCCAGCTGTTGCGATACCCAGTCCCCGAAACGGTCCTGTGCAAACGTCGCCGAGGCAGTAAAAAGTAGCGCAAGGACAAGCAAGAGCCGCATCAGCTTTCCCCTTGCGCGAGGTATTCGCGTGCAATCTGGCGCGCAATCGGTGCGGCAACCGCTGGGTCCATGCCAGTCTGAAGACGCGGATCATAGAGCATCCGCAACAACAGCTCATCCTGCCGGGTGAGCAGGGCGAATTCCTCGTCATCATTGAAGATCGAAGGGCGTGCGCCGGGGCTGTCATTGGCCAGACCCATGCCTTGGGCCAGTTCTTCTTGAATGCAGGCACTACGCATCAGGCTGGGGTGTTCTGCGCGGATCAGGGCCACGGCCTTGGTGTAATTCGATTGACCGGGTGCAAAGGTGCCGATCACGACGCAAAGCTGTTCACGTGGCAGGTTCACGAAGCTGCGCAGGGTCGCATCGGGGATGTTGGGGATCAACGCACGTAACTCGTCACCAAAATTGCGCCGGTCGTCCTCGCCCAGAAACAGGACATGGAAATTCGGATTGCGATCGGTCAGGCGGATTGGCACGCCCGATATCCGCGATAGCCGGGCGGCGTAGGCGCTGACCGTGGCCTCATCCATGCGGCGCTGGTTGAGCGGGACGGTGTCGCCGAAACGGATCGACATCCGGATCGGGCCGGACCAGCGTCGCAGCTTTGAAACCGTCGCCTGTGGACGTCGTAGATCACTATCATCGCGGTATTCATTAAAGAGCGCGATCCGCACAAAATTGCGCGCAAGCTGCGTGTCGGTAAACGGCGTGTCAGGCCCGCCCCCATCGCCGCGCAACAACCCCTGCGCCAACAATTGGTCTTGCAGGCGCCCGTAATAAGCGGCCAGATCCTTGCTGGCCTGACTGGGTTCGACCGGGGCTGCATCCGCTGGCTGTTCTGGCAAGAGAGGCGCTGGCGGAGGCGGTAACACAGGCGGGGCCACCTGTGTGCACCCCATCACACCCGTCCCAAAGGCGAGCGCGATCAGGCCATATCTGATGCCCCTTGCCGCCATGTGCTAGTCAGCGCCTGCTGCAGTGCCGATCGTGTCGCCGGTGCCTGTCTTGCGGGCCTTGGCTGCGGCGAGTGTCTCCTTCAATTCCGCTTCCATCTTTTGCAACTCGACCTCGGCCTCAGCGCGCTTGCGCTTGCCTTCGTCTGCAATCTCAAGGCTTTCATTGATCGTCGCAATCAAATTGGCGTTGGCTTCTTTCACCGCATTGATGTCAAAGACGCCGCGCTCCATTTCCGTGCGGATCGCGGTGTTGGCCTGACGCAGGTTCTCCGCGTTGGCCTTGAGCAATTCATTTGTCAGATCATTCGCGCCACGGACGGCCTCGGCAGCTTCAGCAGAGCGTTGGATCGTGACGGCCTGTGCCAATTGGGTCTCCCAGAGTGGCACAGTGTTGACGAGGGTCGAATTGATCTTGGTGACCAGCGACTTGTCGTTTTCCTGCACCAAACGGATCGACGGTAGCGATTGCATTGTTACCTGACGGGTCAGTTTCAAGTCATGCACACGGCGTTCCAGATCATCGCGCGCCGCGCGCAAGTCCCGCAGTTCCTGGGCAACCATGACGGCTTGATCCTCTGGCGCGGCTTCGACTTCGGCTTCCTTGGCAGGGATCGTCGTGGCGTCGAGATCGGCGATCTTGGCCTCGCCTGCGGCGATATAGAGGCCCAATTCATCGTAGAATTGCAGGGTCTTGTCATAAAGCACATCCAGGCTTTCGATGTCTTTCAGAAGGACATGTTCATGCTTGAGAAGATCACCGGTGATATTGTCGATCTGGCCTTGGACCTCTTCGAAACGGGCGGCGAATTTCGCCATCGGCGCGGCGCGACCCAAGAGACGCTCCCACCAGCTACGCTCACGGCGAACATCCAACTCAGAGATCGAAAAACCACGGATCGTTGTCACGATATTGCGCAGGCTGTCACCGGCGGGCCCGACATCCTTGTTGCGCACGCCAGCCAACATCGATTGGCTGATTTCCTGCAATTCCGCTTGCGCAGAAGACCCGAAGGACACGATGGAATTCGTATCGCTGATATCAATCTCGGCCACGCGTTTTTCGATTTCAGTTGCCGTGGGCGCGTCGGCCGCTTCCAATGTAATGAGCTCACCTTTGGGTTCCGGCAGAACCACAGCGGTGACCTTCTCAACTTCGGCAAGTGCGGCTTCAGCTTTTTGACGGATTGTATCAGACATTATTCATTCCCCTTTGTTTTCAGATGCACGCCCTCACGTTGCAGACGGTCACGCAGTACGTTGATTTCAATATCCATATCGCTGCGGTCATCGAGCAGCATTTTTTCGGTGCGGGCGGCAAAGTTTTGTTCAAGATCGACGAGCAGGGCCTCAAAACTGGCGCGTGCATCGGCATCCTTGTTGCGCCGGTAGAGATCGACAAACTTGGTGGTCGCGTCACGCGCACCCATCAAATAGACGCTGAGATATTTGCGCGCGCCTGTCAGATCACGGGGGTCTTCCTCGACCGTGCGGATCATGCGGCGCGCGATCACTTGAAACTCTTCCACGCGTTCGGTCAGGCGGCGATCCGAGAGCGCGTCAATCTGCGCTCGCATCGTGGTCAAATGGGCCTCGGCCTCATCCACAACGCGGGCAACGCGGTCTTGCTGGAACGTATCAACCCCGTCCATCCGTTTGTCTTTCATCGGGTCGATCCCGAAAGTCGCGGTGTGCAAACCGCCAGCGGCGATGCCGTAAAGCACAGAGCCCACAATGCCACTATCGCCAAGATAAGCGGCAACCGCCACGCCCAGACCCGTCAGGGCGGTCGCCAGCATTTTGCGCGGCAGGGCCGGACGGCGGGCCACCTTGCGGGCATGGTAGGCGGCTTCCGCCTCCAGCCCTTCTTGCAGCAGCCAGGCGGCCAGGGTCAGGATGCCGGCACCCACAAGTGCAATCACAAGCGCGGCGGCACCTTCATTCAAAGAGGTCGCGGCAAGAATGACACCTGGAACATAAAGCAATTTGGCGCGCCCGCCTGCACGTTTGATCCGGCGTTCGCCCATGACGGTCTCGCGCGGGGCGCTTGCTTTCCCGTCAGGGCTGAATTCGCCACCGAAACGCTTGGCCATATCAGAGGCCCCCCAACCAGCCGGTGGTGACGCCAAACATCAGCAGAACCAGCAAAACATAGGTGATGCGTTGAAATT
Source organism: Yoonia sp. (assembly GCF_042093035.1). Classification (GTDB taxonomy): domain Bacteria; phylum Pseudomonadota; class Alphaproteobacteria; order Rhodobacterales; family Rhodobacteraceae; genus Yoonia. Next base: position 7,683 of record NZ_JBELFI010000036.1, read on the forward strand.
TCACGGGCATAATCTCGTCGTCCTTTCCAGTACCAGCACGGGCAAGCGCCTGAATTGTTCCCAAGGCGGCAGTGACTGCAAAGGCAACCACACCAATAAACGCCACCAAGAGGATCAATCGCACCATTTTTTCGTCACTTTTCCTTTGTTATTCACTTCTTAGATAGGAAGCAGCTACTGATTTACGAGTGTCTTTGAAGTGCCGCCCGTTCAGCGTTGAGCTTGCGGGTATAGCCGGACTGAATAATCTCAACCGCGACCAGAACCAGCACTGAGAAGTAGAACGTCGATTTCGACATCGGGATGATGTCTTGGCCGAACACCATGATCTGGAGGCTGTCGTCATCCATCGCATGGGCTGCCGCCGGACCGGATTCACCCAAAAGAACAACGCCTACAATCAGCAGTATGAACAGACCCAGCACTTCGTACATCCGGTTTTTTTCCAAAAAACGAGTGACACCATCTGCGAGGAGCAGCATCGCAAGACCAGACAGTATGATCGCAAAGGCAAGGATCGGGAAGACATCCGTGATCGCCAGCGCGGACAAGACACTATCGAACGAGAAGATCAGGTTCATCACGACAATCAGGACAACAACCTGCGCCGCCGACTTTGATCCCTTGCCTTCGACATCATGGCCAAGGTTTTCCATCGACAGCATGTGCCCGATTTCTTTCACGGCCGTATACATGATGAAGGCACCGCCAAAGACAAAGACGATGGTAGCGAAGTTAACGCCGCCCTCGATTACACCTTCCCAATCCAAGATAAAGAAGGGTTCTGACAGCGCATCAATAAGCCGGATCATCGTGAACAATAATACCACACGGAGCGCGACCGCGATGATGATGCCCCATGTCCGCACGGTTTTTTGCTGGGCTACGGGCGCGCGCTTGCTCTCAATAGAGATGTAAAGCAGGTTGTCGAAACCCAATACCGCCTGCAAAAAGCACAGCATAATCAAGTTTATAGCGTTTTCTAGCGTGAACAAGTCAGCCAAATCGGTGTCCCCCGTAAGATTTCGTCTCCGTCAGAATGCACACCACAAGATGCACGACAAGGTTCAAAGAGGGCGCTTTTTCCCCCTTGAAGGGCGATTGACCGTTTTTCGCGCAGGTTTCGGCGCGGGATTGCCGGAAAGTCCCAACTGATCGCGTACAACGCGCTGTTTGATCTCTTCGACTTCGCCTTGCTTAAGGTTCGCAAGTTGGAAGGGCCCATAGCTGACACGGATCAGACGGTTTACGGTCACACCGATGGCCTGCATGGCACGGCGGATCTCGCGGTTTTTGCCTTCGCGGATGCTGACGGTCAGCCAGGCATTGGCCCCTTGCTGGCGGTCAAAAGTGACGACCATCGGCTGATATGTGACGCCTTCGACGGTAATCCCTGCGCGCAGCTCATCCAGTCTCGCTTCGCTCACCGATCCGTTGATGCGCACGCGGTAGCGGCGCAGCCATCCGGTGCTGGGCAATTCCAATTTGCGCTTCATCTCACCGTCATTGGTCAGCAACAAAAGACCCTCGGAGTTCAAATCCAGACGGCCCACGGACATCACGCGTGGCATGGTCTCTGGCAAGGACGCAAAGACCGTGGGACGGTCCTTTTCATCGCGCTCGGTCGTAACAAGGCCCGCCGGTTTGTGATAAAGCCAAAGGCGCGCGGGATCAGGCTCGCCCACCATCTTGCCATCCACGACAATCTTGTCGGCGGGTGTGACGTTCAACGCGGGGCTAATGATGACCTTGCCATTGACGCTGACGCGCCCGGCTTCGATCATACGCTCCGCCTCGCGGCGGCTGGCAATGCCCGCGCGGGAAAGGACCTTGGCGATACGGTCGCCGCTGGGTGGGGTATGTGTCATGGCTCTTCCCTTAAGGGCGATCAGGTGCGCGCGCAATTGAATTGCCGCGATGGCTTGCTGAATGACGCGTCAAAGGGCATCAAAGCGGCATGGATTTTCGCAGTTACATGCATCTGGCACTCGATGAAGCGCGCAGCGCCGCTATGCGTGGTGAAGTGCCCGTAGGTGCGGTCATTGTGGGCCAACAGGGTGTTGTGGCGAAAGCAGGCAACCGGACCCGCGAATTGAATGACCCAACGGCCCACGCCGAAGTTCTGGCAATCCGCGCGGCTTGTGCGTCATTGGAGCAAGAACGGCTGACGGGTTACGATCTCTATGTCACGCTGGAGCCTTGCCCAATGTGTGCCGCCGCAATCAGCAATGCGCGTATCAGCAGGCTCTACTACGGGGCGGCAGATCCAAAATCAGGCGGTGTTGCCCAAGGCCCACGCGTCTTCAGCCATCGGCAATGCCATCATGCGCCAGAAATCTACGACGGAATCGATGCAGCCGCCGCTGAGACACTTCTGAAGACTTTTTTCGATGCGCGCCGCGGATAGGGAATTTCCAGAAATTCCACAACATATAATCTTCTAGAAGATCATGTTCCGCCAAGTGATTTTCTACAGGGTATGATGTCAAAAGAGAGGTGCCAAGATGGATTGGCTTCAACAGTTTGACGGCTATTGCGAGCGGACTGACTTCACCTATTGGTCAGAGCCGCTCAACGCGGTGTCGAACATCGCTTTTATCATCGCGGCAGTGATCCTTTGGCGGCGCTGCGCAGGTGTGCCGATGGCGCGGAGCTTGTCGGGCATCCTTTTTGTGATCGGGATAGGCAGTTATCTTTTTCACACCTATGCGACGGTCTGGGCCTCAGTGTTGGATGTCGTTCCGATCGCCATCTTCATCCTGTTTTATCTGTTCTTGGTAAACCGTGACATCGTACCAATGGGCGCGTGGAAGGCCGTTTTCGCGACCGCATTTTTCATTCCCTATGCAGCGACGACCGTGCCAGCACTCAACCGCGTGCCTTTCCTGATGATTTCAAGCTTTTATTGGACAGTCCCGCTTTTGCTTGCCCTCTATGCGATTTTCTTGCGACGCCGACCCGGCATTGCAGGCGGTTTTCTGACGGGTGCGGCGTTGCTGTCCGGGTCAATCATCCTCCGCTCGCTTGATGAAAGCCTTTGCGATGCCATCAAGATTGGCACGCATTTTGTCTGGCATATCCTCAATGGTGTGATGCTTGGCTGGATGATCCATGTTTACGCACGTCATATGCTTGCGACTGGCCGCACAGAGCGATAAACGCGGGAAAAGTTTTGCCGGAGAGAGCGCATGTCGATTGACACCGAAACAGCCCGCCGCGTCGCCAAATTGGCCCGCATCAAAGTGGAAGACGACGCCCTGCCTGCGCTGGCCTCTGAGTTCAGCGCGATATTGGGCTTTATTGAGCAGCTCAACGAAGTTGATGTGGATGGGGTCGAACCGATGACATCCGTCACACCGCAACGTCTGAAGCGCCGCGCGGATGTCGTCACCGATGGCAACCAGCAGGAAGCCGTCTTGAAAAACGCCCCCGATGCCCGTGAAGGGTTCTTTGCCGTGCCAAAGGTGGTTGAATAATGACGCAGCTTTCCAAACTGACAATTGCCGGTGCGCGGGACGCGTTGCGCAAAGGCGAAACGTCAAGCACAGAAATCACTGCCGATTGCCTGAGCGCCATTGCAGGTGCAGACGCGCTGGGCGCTTTCGTCCACCACACACCCGAAATCGCCACCGCACAGGCGGCCGCCGCAGACGCGCGCATCAAAGCGGGCGACGCGCCGGATATGTGCGGTATTCCACTGGGGATCAAAGACCTCTTTTGCACCAAAGGCGTGCCGTCGCAGGCGGCCTCCCGTATTCTCGAAGGCTTCAAGCCCGAATACGAAAGCACGATCACGTCAAAGCTCTTCGATGCGGGATCAGTGATGTTGGGCAAGCTGAACATGGACGAATTCGCTATGGGTTCTTCCAATGAAACATCCATTTATGGCAATGCGGTGAACCCGTGGAAGCGTGAAGGCGATGATGCGGCGCTCACACCGGGGGGATCATCGGGTGGGTCGGCCAGTGCTGTGGCGGCGGATCTTTGCCTTGCGGCGACCGGGACAGACACAGGCGGCTCCATCCGCCAGCCTGCCGCTTTCGTGGGGATCACGGGACTGAAGCCAACCTATGGCCGCGTGTCGCGTTGGGGGATTGTGGCCTTTGCGTCGTCGCTCGATCAAGCTGGCCCTATGACGAAAGACGTGCGCGATGCGGCGATTATGCTGGGCGCAATGTCCGGCCACGACCCGCTTGATAGCACCAGCGCTGATCTGGCCGTGCCTGATTTCGAAGCGGCACTGACCGGCGATATTCGCGGCAAGACCATCGGTATTCCGAAAGAATATCGCATGGATGGGATGCCAGCGGAGATCGAAAAGCTCTGGGAAGACGGCACCACGATGCTGAAGGACGCAGGCGCGAAAATCGTCGATATCACGCTGCCGCACACCAAATACGCCTTGCCTGCATACTATGTGATTGCCCCGGCAGAGGCGTCCTCCAACCTTGCCCGCTATGACGGTGTGCGCTTTGGACACCGCGCGGGCCTCGCGGCAGGTGACGGGATCACGGAGATGTATGAAAAAACCCGCGCAGAGGGCTTTGGACCCGAAGTGCAGCGGCGCGTTATGGTGGGGACCTATGTGCTCTCGGCTGGATTCTATGATGCTTACTACAACCGTGCGCGCCGCGTGCGGGCGCTGATAAAGCAGGACTTCGACAAGGTATTTGCTGATGGCATTGATGCAATCCTGACGCCGGCGACGCCGTCTTCGGCCTTTGGATTGGGCGAAATGACTGATGCTGACCCGATCCAGATGTATCTCAACGATGTGTTCACAGTAACGGTGAACCTTGCCGGATTGCCGGGCATTGCGGTCCCAACGGGACAGGACGCAAAAGGTTTGCCGCTTGGCCTGCAACTGATCGGGCGGCCTTGGGAAGAGGCGGATTTGCTGAATGTGGCCTATAGTCTTGAGCAGTCTGCAGGTTTTGTGGCCAAACCGACAAAGTGGTGGTAGGTTTTTCCCCAAAGAAAAGCGTAGCAGCAGGTAAATGATGATGAAGTCGGGCGTTTTGGTCGCAACACTCTTGGTCGGGCTCGTTGCCTGTACACCGCGGGTCGTGCCAACTGTGCAAGGGATTGGCTTTGATAGCCCGCAGGCCCGCGCCATACGTGATGCGCAGTTGGCGGCAGCCACGCCAAGCATTATACCGGAGCCGCAAGTCAACACGATCCCGTCGCAAGAGCCGCGGGAAATCGTTGACGTTCCTGTCGCCATCCCAACTGTTGAGCTACAAGCGGCGGGCATCGGGGTCGCGGCCCCGGCACCTGCACCTGCACCTGCACCTGCACCTGCACCCGCAACACCATCAACACCATCAACACCTGCGCCGCAACCCAACCTTGGCCCTGATCCATTGCGTGTCCTGGGTCTGGACGCATCGCCTGACAATCCGGCGCCGCAAATTATCGGTGGCGTCGGGCTCTCGGATGAACAAAACTTTGACGCGGTCAGCGAGCGCGAAACAATCGAAAGTGATGCAATGCGACGGGCGGCACAAATTGCCCTGCGTGAACAGGTCGCACCGACTGCGGTCCCCGACCGGCCCGGCGATGTTGGCCCCAATATCGTGGCCTATGCGCTGAATGCGCCAAATGTTCTTGGTCAGGAATGGTACAGCAGATCGCTGTTGTCAGGGCAGGCCCGCTTCCGCCGGAATTGCGCAGGCTACGCAACAGCGGACGACGCGCAGCGTGACTTCCTCGCGAGGGGTGGCCCTGAAAGGGACCGGCGCGGCATTGATCCGGACGGGGACGGCTTTGCCTGCGACTGGGATCCGGCACCTTTCATTCAGGCCGTCCAAAACTGAGACTGCGCTGGCAGCACTCACCCAATTATGGGCCGCGGCGCGATGGGGCACTGCCTGATCTCATTCTGATTCACTATACCGCAATGCAGTCCACAAGGGCGGCGGCGGATACGCTGTGCAACCCCGAAACGCAAGTCTCGGCCCATTACCTGATCGGGCAGGATGGTGAAGTGATCGCTTTGGTGCCCGAAGACCAGCGCGCCTGGCACGCAGGGGCGGGGCAGTGGGGGGATGTGAGCGACGTCAATAGCCGGTCCATCGGGATCGAGCTGGCGAACGCCGGTTCTACGCCATTTGCGGCGGCGCAGATGGACGCGCTTGTTGCATTGCTGAAAGACATCACGTCGCGTTGGGCGATCAGGCCGGAACGGGTGATCGGGCATTCAGATATGGCACCGGGACGCAAAATAGACCCCGGCGCCAGGTTTGACTGGCGCAGGCTGGCACTGGAAAACCTGTCGGTCTGGCCATCATCGGACGTGCGTGCGCAAGGGGCTGACCCTGCGGATTTTGTCGCCGCGATGCAGGCTTTCGGATACAGCGCGACGCAGGATGCCTCTTTGTTGCGCGATGTCTTTCGTCTGCGTTTCCGACCGCGACATGAAGGGCCGCTTGATGCGACCGATATGGCGATGATCCTCGAACTCGCCGGTCGTTTCCCCGTTGACGCAAAGGATGGTTCGGCCTAAGCGCGTGCTTGCGCGGATGGCTGGATGGCTGCGGCAGCAATGTCGAGGAAAGTCCGGACTCCAAAAAGCACGGTGCCGGGTAACGCCCGGCGGGGGTAACCCCAGGGATAGCGCCACAGAGAACAGACTACCTGCGTTTCGGCGCAGGAAAAGGTGAAACGGTGGGGTAAGAGCCCACCGCGCAAGCGGCAACGCAAGCGGCACGGCAAGCCCCACCGGGAGCAATGCCAAATAGGGACCTCGCGTCGCAAGACGGGGATGCTTGAACCCCAGACGGTCCGGGTTGGCAGCTAGAGAGCGCTTGGTAACAGGCGCTTAAGATGAATGGTCATCCATCTGCAGGCAACTGCGGGGGACAGAATCCGGCTTATAGGCCATCCGCGCATATTCCCCCGTTTTGACGCGGGTTTAAGGTTGACTCGGACGCGCGCAAGCGTAAAAGGCAGCTTCAATGAGATTAACGCGATGTGCCGCGCGCCGGCCCGCAACCAGGAGAGATGAGACATGGCGAAGCCTACCACCATCAAGATCCGCCTGAACTCCACTGCGGGGACCGGGCATTTCTATGTGACGAAAAAGAACGCACGTACAATGACCGAAAAGATGGTCATCAAGAAGTACGACCCCGTTGTGCGCAAGCACGTCGAGTATAAGGAAGGCAAGATCAAGTAATTGATCTGCTGACCTCACCGCATATAGGCCGCGCATGAGCGTGGCCTTTTTGCGTTTTAAGGCACGGGGTTCATCAGGCCAGCAGCACCAGTGCCAGACTGACGAGAAGCCCGAGCTGTGCTGCCAAAGTCATCCACATGCCAGTCGTGCGCAGTCGCCAATGCAGGCCGTGGAATGCAAAATAGGCCCCGTGCAATGAGCGCCCTGTCACGATGACTGCGGCAACCGCAGCAAGCCAGGCTGTGTTCGCACCTTGCAGCTCTGACAGACCCATCAGGATCAGTGCGATTGGCATTTGCTCAACCGCATTTGCATGTCCCCGGATCGCCTTCATCAGCGCACGATCATTGTTGTCGCCATGCACGACTCCGCCGCGCCTGCGCAACTGGACCACGCGGACCGTCAGCAACAGGATCAGAAGTCCGGCAAACAGGGCCGTAAGCGATGTAATGGGCAAGGAAATCATCATATCAGGCTGTTAGATACAAAAAGGGCCGATGTCACCACCGGCCCTTCCAAATTCAAAACATGTCGCGCTACTATTCGCGGCTGCCGAAGAGTTGCAGCAGGAACATGAACATGTTGATGAAGTCGAGGTAGAGGTTCAGCGCGCCCATGATGGCGGCTTTGCCCAGCCACTCCTTGTCGCCATGCTCTGCATGGGCGAGGTATTCTGTCTTGATCTTCTGCGTGTCATAGGCTGTCAGACCTGCAAAGATCAGCACACCCAGAATGGAGATCGCAAACATGATCGCAGGCGACTGCAGGAAGATGTTGACGACCATTGCGACGATCAGGCCGATCACCCCCATAATCAGGAACGCGCCCCAACCTGAGATATCCTTCTTCGTGGTGTATCCGTAAAGGCTCAGTCCGGCGAAGGCGATGGATGTAATCAGGAACACCTGCGCGATAGAGAAGCCCGTGAAGGCCACGAAGATCCACGACAGAGACAGGCCCATGACGGCGGCGAAAGCATAAAAGAACGTCTGTGCGGCTGCCGCCGAAAAGCGGTTAATCATCGCGCCGAAGCCAAAGACCATTGCAAGCGGCGCAAACATCACGATCCAGCCCAAAATGTTCGGCTGCAATGTGATCGGGTCACGGAACATACCGAGCAAAGCAGGTGCTGTGCCGACGGCCCATGCCACCGCAAATGTAATCAACATGCCTACGGACATTGTGCCGTAGACCTTGTTCATGTGGGCGCGTAGTCCCGCGTCAATTTCAGCCGAGCGTACCCCGCCGGCCGTTCTGATTGTATCAAATTGAGCCATATGTGACCTCCAAAAAAAAACAGCGGCGCCGTTCTGCGGCATCCTTGCGAAAGATATTGGCAGGCGCCACCGCTTTTTCAAGGTCATAACACGCGAAATGAGACGTTTCCGATCATTTTGGGCGGGAATGTCGCAGGCGTGTGATTTCAGTCTCAATAATACCAGCGCTGGGGAACGTCCCAACCCGATTTCTGGGCCTCATTTTCAGCCTGTGTACGGCTAACCCCAATGTCATTCAGCAAGTGCTGGTCCAAAGCCGAAAGCTGGCGGCGTTGCCGTGCCAAAGCGAGGAAAGTCATCAACCGCGCGTGCAGTGAAACGGACCGCGACTGGCGGGATGAATGCGCGATTATTTTATTTGCTGAGTGTGCCATGTCATTCTCTTTTGTGATATAAATGTACGTTTACATTTCGATGCTTGATACATAGGGGGCATTCATCCATAATAAAAATGAATGTTATTGAACTTAAGCATCAAGGAAATTGATATGGCGCGAAATCTCGATATGACGGCGCTACGGTCTTTTGTGGCGGTTGCGGATATGGGCGGGGTGACGCGGGCGGCAGGCATGTTGCACCTGACGCAATCTGCGGTTTCCATGCAATTGAAACGCCTTGAAGACGCATTGGATCTGGCTTTGCTGGACCGCTCCGCGCGCACGATCGGGCTCACGCCTGCGGGTGAACAGTTGCTCGGGTTTGCGCGCAAGATGCTTGAGATCAATGACGAGGCGCTCTCACGCCTTACGGCTACGGAATTTGAAGGGGAACTGAAATTCGGCGTACCGCACGACATTATCTATCCCGCGGTTCCGGCGGTATTGAAGCAATTTGCGGCCGCATTTCCGCGCATGCAGGTGCGCCTGATCTCGGCGCCGACCCGCAGATTGCTGGGGATGTTCGGGCGGGGTGAGGTCGATCTGATCCTGACCACTGAGGAAACATGCGGCCCCGGCGGGCAGGTCTTGGTCGAATTGCCGCTTTTGTGGATCGGTGCAGTGGGCGGGCAGGCATGGCGCAGGCAACCTTTGCCAGTTGCGTTTTGCGGCAATTGCATTTTCCGCAGCGGGGTGTTGCAGGCTTTGAACACAGATGGGATCAAGTGGCACATGGCCGTCGATTCCGAGGCCGACAATGCGGTGGAAGCCGCAGTCAGCGCGGATTTGGCCGTGCATGTGGCCCTCAAGGGCAGTCTGCCGCCACAAACCGAAGTGATCGAACACGCAGGTCTTTTGCCCGCGTTGAAGCCGCAAAACATTAACCTATACGTGCTCAAGCCCGAGGATCGCCCAAGTGCAGCGATGGCTGAGATCATCCGGCGGTGTTACGCGTTACCTCCGATCATGCCGCAGTTGGCTACGGCCTGACCACGACTTTCCCCGTCGACTTGCGGTCGCGGAGCAATGCAAGCGCTTTGGCAGCGTCTGGCAATCGCAAGACCTGACTAATATGCGGTTTCAGCCGCCCTTGGGCGTGCCACTCCATCAATTCGGCCAGACTGTCGGTCAGTGCGGTTGGGTTGAATTTCAGATAGCCGCCCCAATAGAAGCCAATCACGGTGATGTTTTTCACAAGCAGGATATTGGCCGGTATCTGTGGTACATCACCGCTGGCAAAACCGATCACAATCGCGCGGGCTTCGCGGTTGCAGGCGCGTAAGGCGGCCTTGAACGCAGCGCCGCCAACCGGGTCATAAACAACATCCGCCCCGCCAAGCGCCTTTACTTCTGCGGCAATATCCTGCGTTTCACTGTCAATCAGATGATCGGCCCCTGCTTGCTTGGCAACGGCCAGCTTGTCAGGACCACGCGCGACAGCAATTACATGCGCGCCCATGGCCTTGCCGATTTCCACCGCCGTGAGGCCGACGCCACCTGCTGCACCCAGAACCAGGAGGGTCTCTCCCTTTTTGAGTTGTGCGCGACGTGTTATTACCAAATGTGATGTACCATAAGCTATCATAAATCCCGCCGCAGTTGTATCATCCATCGAATCGGGAACCAAACGACACAACGCTGCGGGGAACACGCCTTGATCTGCAAGTCCGCCTTGACCACCAAAAACCGCGACGCGGGCGCCGATGGGTGGGTTTTGCACGCCTTCGCCGTGGGCTTTGACGATGCCACAGACCTCCATGCCGAGTGTGAATGGCGGGGTCGGGGTGTCCTGATAGCGTCCTTTTTCCATAAGGGTATCAGCGAAATTCAGCCCACAGGCAGCAATATCAAGCAGAACTTCGCCCGCCTGCGGGGTTGGTGCTGCGACGGTCTCAAGCGTGGCGGGTTTGTTGAAATCAGTGACTTGAAATGCGCGCATCACGCTGTCTCCCTTATTACAAAGGCTCTTGTGCCAGCGTCGATACGCCTTTTAAAGCGAATTCTACCCCGAATTCTGCCCCGAAATTCCAGATACACAATGAAACCTTGGGTTGAACCTGTACTTTTAGGCAGGTCGCGGTCTGCAACCGTTGCGTGTCCAATGTAATCTCTGCCATGACTGGGGACGGAATGATTGAAGTTGTTAAACCATCATTACTGAACCGCAAATAAAAAACACGTCACGTGTGTTGTGTGCGTGCAAATGTGAGGAAGACATAATGAAACACCCCGTTGACGTACATGTCGGCAAAAGAATTCGGCAACGCCGCTGGATCAATGGCACGACGCAGCAGCAGCTTGCTGAAGCGGTTGGAATCAAATTCCAGCAAATTCAGAAATACGAAACCGGCATGAACCGCGTCAGCGCGTCCCGTTTGTGGGATATCGCAAAGGTGCTCAATGTGGACGTGTCGTTCTTTTTTGAAGGTATCGCCGTGGATCAGGATAGCGCCAAGGGCGCATCTGACATGCCAAGCGACGTCCTGACTGACAAGGAAGCGCTTGAATTGCTGCGTTCGTACTATCTGATCCCTGAAAATCAGCGTCGCCGGCTGTTTGATCTGGCCCGCGTTCTCAGCGAAGCGGCCTAGCCGCGACTTGACCTTGCCTGCTGGACCGCGCTACCGCCTGACAGGTGGTAACGCGGCCAAAGGAAGGTGTCATGCAAATCGATCAAGCGACCCAGACGGAGCTGCAGCGCGTCGCGAATACCTTGGCGGATGCCGCGCGACCCGTCACCTTGTCGCATTTCCGTACAGATGGTCTGAGGGCCGATAGCAAAGTTATTGCTGGCTTTGATCCCGTCACTGTCGCTGATCGGGGCGCCGAAATGGTCATGCGTGACCTTTTGGCAAAGATGCGCCCGGATGACGCGATTTTGGGCGAAGAATACGGCGCGACTGCCGGCACAAGTGGCCTTACCTGGGTCCTGGACCCGATCGACGGGACGCGCGGCTATATCAGTGGCACGCCGACATGGGGCGTGTTGATCGCCGTGAGCGATGACACCGGCCCACGCTTTGGTATCATTGACCAACCCTATATCGCAGAACGCTTTTGCGGCGGCTTTGGCGTGGCCAGTTTGGACGGCCCGCAGGGCACGCGAACACTCAAGACACGCGCGGCGCGGGATTTGTCGCAGGCGACGGTCGTCACTACCTTCCCGCAGGTCGGCACCCGGTCTGAGGAGGCAGCCTTTCAAGCGGTCGCCAGGCGCGCGCAACTGACCCGCTACGGTTTGGATTGCTATGGCTACGCTTTGCTCGCGCTCGGCCAGATTGATCTGGTTATCGAGGCCGGTTTGAACGCCTATGACATTCAGGGCCCGATGGCCGTGGTGCAGGCCGCAGGTGGTATCGTGACGGATTGGCAAGGCGGCCCGGCGCATGAGGGTGGCAGGGTCATTGCAGCGGCCAACCGAGATATTCACGCACAGGCACTTGCGATCCTGCAGGCGCATGGCGATGGGTAGACTGCTCATTCAGGCTGCCGATTTTGCTCTGACAATGGATGACGCACGGCGTGAGTTGACGGGTGCTGATGTCCTGATCGAGGATGGTGTCATCACGCAGATCGGTCACAATCTGCAGCCTACTGAGACCGCGACATTCAACGCTCGGGGTAAGATCATCACCCCCGGTTTGGTCAACACACATCACCATCTTTTCCAAACCCTGACACGCGCGGTTCCCGGCGCGCAGGATGCACTTCTGTTTGGCTGGCTACAGCGGCTCTATCCGATCTGGGCGCGGTTCGGACCGGAGGAAATGTTCATCTCTGCCCAGATCGGGCTGGCGGAATTGGCGCTGTCCGGTTGCACGCTGACGTCCGATCACCTCTATCTTTATCCCAACGGCGCGCGATTGGACGACACGATCGCTGCCGCAGGCGAGGTCGGTTTGCGTTTCCACGCCACCCGCGGCGCGATGAGTATCGGGCAAAGCGCAGGCGGTCTGCCGCCAGATGCGC
>NZ_JBELFI010000037.1:0-20400 GCF_042093035.1 Yoonia sp.
GTCTACCTCTGAGCTCTTACGAATTGCAGAAGTGATAAGCGAGAAAAATGCAGGATTACAGTCGCTTGACGAGCCATGGGTAGATACAACTACCCCTGCGGGCAAGATGATCATGACCGTCTTCGGTGGCATCGCAGAGTTCGAAAGGTCTCTTATTCTGACCCGAACACAAGAGGGTCGTGAGGCCGCTCTTGCCAGAGGCGTCCCATTTGGGCGCCCTTCCAAGCTCAGACAAGACCAAAAGGAAGTCGTGCGCGATCTCGTTAAAAGTGGACAGTCCATCGCCGCCGTCGCACGCACATTCAACGTTCACCCCGCAACCATCTACAGATGTCTCGAAGAAAAACAGGCCTTATGAGGGGATACTGTTCCTCTCAGCCCCACGTCCCTATCTGCAAAAACAAATCCAAGGCGCGCAGCCTTTCCAGCAACGGCTCTGTGCCGGCGTAATATCCCGGCTCGAAAAACGGCAGATTAAACGCCACACCCACGATGCCCAGTCGTTTCAGCTCGGCGAGCCGCTCGAGCGACGTGTCATGTGCCACGACAGCAATACCTTTGTAGCGGCCACCGCTTTGGGCGATCGCGTCCAGCATGCAGCGGTTGTCATCGGCATAGCCCGAGTTCGGCTGCACCAGCAGCGCGTGGCCGACATTATGAGCCTCAAAGACACGGCCGATCTGTGCGGAGGTCGCAATTTCCTGTCCGGTCGGATGGAACGGAGAAGCGGGGTTGTAGGCAAATCTTTTCGGATCGAAAATATGGCAGTGGCAATCGATCTTGCGCTCTGCCTGCACGATACTTTCTGTCATCATCAAGCGATCCTCGCGACCTCGCGCAGCTCATCGGGGGTGGTGGTGCGGAACCCGAAAAATTCCAGATAGGCCGGAATTTGTTCGAACAGCATGTCAGTGCCGACCTGAAATGCACAGCCCTTTTCGCGCACCGCTGCAAGAAAGGGGGTAATTTCCTGTTTCATCACCACTTCGCCCACAAATGTCTCGGGCGCGATACGGCCGACATCCATCGGCAGCGGATCGCCCTCTTTCATTCCAAGCGGAGTCGCATTGACCACCACGTCAAAACCCGCAGGATCTTTCGACCCCGTGGTCACGGTCAAATCGGGATAATGCTGTTCCAGACGCATCGCGAGAGCGTTCATCATCGGTTCAAAGCTGTCGAACACAGCCAAGCTGGCAACGCCGGCCTTGGCCAGCGAGGCGGCAATCGCCGAGCCCACGCCGCCTGATCCCACAACCAGCACCCGCGCACCGGCCAAGGTTACCCCCTTGCGCAATGCCCCGCGCACAAAGCCCTCTCCATCGAACTGGTCGCCGACCAATGCCCCGTCCGCGCCCAGACGGATCGCGTTGCACGACCCTGCCACGCGCGCAGTCGTCAGTGTTTCGTCGAGCAGTGCCATGGTCGTGATCTTATGCGGCATCGTCACCAGCGCACCATGAATGTTGGACAGGCGGAACACCAGTTTTAGAAACGCCGCGTAATCCTCGGATTTACAGCCCATCGGCATCACGACAGCATCGATGTCGTGCTTGGCGAAATAGGGATTGTAGATCATCGGCGCCCGAAAGGATTCGGTCGGATAGCCAAGGTGGGCGATCAGTTTTGTCTTGCCAGAAATCATTGAAAGTACCTTTGTCACAAGTCGTTATCCGCCATAGCCAAACAGACGGGGAAGAAAGAGAACGATGCCGGGGAAAAAGATGAGGGCGAGCAGGGCCGCCACGAGCACAGCGAGAAACGGCAGAATCTCGCGGATGATGTCGCGCAGTGAAATCCCCGTCACCGCGTTGATGACGAACAGTAAAATTCCGTAGGGTGGCGTGATCAGACCGATCATGCAGTTCACCACGATGACCACCCCGAAATGCACCAGATCGATGCCAAGCAAGTTACAGGTCGGAATGAACAGCGGGATGATGACCAAGATGATCGTCGTCGCATCCAGCAAACATCCCAGCACCAGCACCAACAGGTTCACCGCCAGAAAGAAGGTCAGAGGCGAGACATCGACCTCGACCAGATAGGCGGCCAGAAGCGCGGGAATATTCTCGGAGGCGACGATATAGTTGAGGATCAGCGCGCTGCCGATCACGATCCCAACGGCTGCCGAGGAACGCGCACTGTCAACGAGGATCGTGTAGAGCGTGCGCAGCTTCAACGCGCGGTAAAAGAACACCGATAGGATCAGCGCATAGGCGGCGGCCACGGCGGCGGCTTCGGTCGGCGTGGTGACGCCCCCGTAAATCCCGTAAAGCAGGATCACCGGCATCATCAGCGCCGGAAAGGCCCGCGCCGTTACCTTGGGCAGCTCGCGCAGCGGCACCGCTTCTTCGGTGGCAAACCCGCGCCGATGGGAAATCCAGTAGTTCATGGCCATCAACACCCCGCCCATCAACAGGCCCGGACCGATGCCGCCCAGAAACAGCGCCCCGATCGAGGCGTTGGACACCAGCGCATAAAGCACCATGGGGATCGAGGGCGGAATGATCGGGCCGATGGTGGCCGACGCAGCGGTGATGGCGGCGGCATAGCCCGGCGGAAACCGGCCATCCTTGCGCATCATGTTGATGATGATTTTTCCGATGCCCGCCGCATCAGCGACCGCAGAACCGGACATGCCCGAAAAAATAAGCGATGCCATGACGTTGACGTGGCCAAGCCCGCCCTTGAAGCGGCCCACCGTAGCGATACAGAAATTCAGCAACCGGTCGGAAATCGTACCGGCATTCATGATGTTGGAAGCAACGATAAACAGCGGCACCGCCAAGAGCAGGAAGCTCTGGTAAATGCCGTCGACCAGCGTTTTGCCGACCAGCCCGACAGAGGTGCCGCTCGAAATCATATAGACCATGGCCGCCAGAATGATGGCATAGGCTATGGGCATGCCGATCCCGGCAAGCAAGAACAACGAACCGATCATCAGCGTGAGTTCAAAGGTCATCTTTCGGCCTCGTCAGTCGTGAAATCATCATAGGGAAGGACGTGCATCTCGCGGTCGGCCCCGTGGCGCAACAAATCGATGACACGCCACAGATAGCGGGCGCCCACAACGGCAAGGAACAGGAAATAGATCGAATAGATTGGCAACATCTTGACCGGCAGCGTCGCGGAAGATTTGATCCGCAGCAGCTTCATCTTGACGTAGGTCGGATCGATCGAACCCCACAGTGCGACGATGATCACCACCGCACCAAAAAGCGCGAACACGGTGCGGGTGCGCGGACCGACAAGGTTATACACGATGTCGAAGGTGACGTGGTCGCGTTCGCGCACGATAAAGGCGTTGCCCCAGAAAATCGTCCAGAGCCAGAGCACCAGAATGAACTCCACCGTCCAGCCGAATTGCGAGGCATTGACCGTCGTGCCGAACATCGACACGAACAGCGGCGTGCCCAGGGCATAGCGCACAAAAATCTGAAGGATAAAGGTGCAAAAAACCACCGCCATCATGGCAGCGGCCACCCCTTCGGTCAGATGCCTGTATAGCGTTGAAATCGTCTTCATGGGGCCCCTCCCGAGCTGTCAAACAACCAAGCGCACTGGCAAGGGGCGGTACGGCCACCGCACCGCCCCTTACCGGTTCGATCTTAGTTGCTGCCAAGCGCGTTGATGGCTTCCAAAGCGCCCTCGGGCCAGTCGGCGGCATAGTCACTGCCCAGATAGGCCGCCTGCACCGTCTCGCGGAACGCCGCTACATCCGGCTCGTACAGCTCCATCCCCTGCTCCTCCAGATAGGACACAAGCGCGCTCTCTTTGGAAAGCTGCGCCGCGCGCTCGCTATCCCCGGCCGTCACGGCAGCGGTGGTGATCGCCTCTTGCTGCTCGGCGCTCAGACCGTTGTACAGCTCGGCAGAAATCGCGATGAAGTTCCAGTCGACCAGATGTGAGGTCAACGCGATCTGCTTGGTCACCTCGTAAAGTTTAGAATCGACCACCGTGGGCAGCGGGTTGTCCTGACCATCCACAGCGCCGGTTTGCAGCGCGGTATAGACTTCGGCAAAGGCCATCGGCGTCGGGTTTGCCCCCAGCGCACGGCCAAGAAATTGCCACGCATCCGAGCCGGGCATCCGCAGATTGATCCCAGACAAATCCGCGGGGGTTTTCACATCCACTTCGGCACGGGTCTGGCGCAGATTGACATGGCGGCGACCCAAATACATCGGGGCAAGCAGACGCACACCCAGCGCGTCCTCGACCTTTTGTTTGAACGGGTCCATCAGCGCATCGTTGAACACGGCAACCTGATGGTCGGCGTCCTGCATCACATAGCCGGCGGCGAAAATCGACCACTCGGGAAAGAAGGTCGCAAGTTCCTGCGCCGAGGTAATCGACATCTCTAAATCGCCCGAGGCAATCGCTTCCAGTTAGCTTCCCTGCGTAAAGAGCGTGGCATTCCAATGCGGCTCGAAAGTCGCAAATTCGGAAACCGCCGGGCCAAAAACCTCCACCATGGCCACAGCGCGCTGGTCGGTGTCCGAGTTCACGGCCGACAGGCGCAGATTGATCTTGTTTTGCGCAAAAGCAGCGCCCGAAGTCAGCGCCAAAGCGGTACTTGCCGCCAAAAGCGTCCGGCGGGTCAAATTCGCAATCATAGTATCATCCTCCCTTTATGACTGACGGCCCTTTTCTGTGTGGTCCGCACAAATCGTGATGCCTGCTCTAATCATAAAAATCCACATTGTCTACAGAAATCGATTTCTAATTATTTAATCCATTTTCCCATTTACATCGGATCTCAGAATCACCTATGCTTGAGGACAATAGAGGAAACAGACCAATGGCCGAGCCACATGAAACTCCCAAGCCCGAGGGCAAGCGGACCATCGCTGGACAAATCGAGGCCAAGTTGCGCCATGATATTTTGCACGGCACCCTTGCTCCCAGCACGAAACTGAACCTCGACCAGCTTCGCGAAACCATGGGGGTCGGACTGTCGCCCCTGCGCGAGGCCGTGACCCGGCTGGTCTCGGACGGGCTTCTGGAAGTGGCCGCACAACGCGGCTATTCGGTGACGCCCGTCTCTGTCGCCAACCTTGACGAGGTCGGTGCGCTGCGGATCGAGTTGGAACCCTACGCCCTGCGCAAAGCCATCGCCAATGGCGGGTTGGAATGGGAAACCGCCGTCATGGGGGCGCTCTACCGCCTCAACAAAACCGACCGTATCGCCGGCAATAGCGACAGCCTTGCCCAATGGGAAGCCGCCAACGAGGCCTTCCACTACACGTTGATCGCGCGCTGCGACATGCCGCTCCTGCTCAAAATGTACCGCTCTCTGGTCAGCCTCAGCGGGCGCTACCGCCATATCTACCTCAAAACCGCCACCATCCAGCGCGACGTGGTGGCCGAACATACCGCCATCGCCGAAGCCGCCGTCGAACGGCGCGCCGATGAGGCCGCGGCCCTGTTGTCACAACATATCCGCAACTCGACCCGCAACCTGCGCCGCCTGATTGTTGCCGACCTGCCCGCGCAAGCACCTGACACAACATCCGAGACGGCGCCACAGGACGACATCTGATGCAAAGCCTCGGCCTTGGGCATTTCACCTTTCTCGATCAGTCCCCCGTGGATCTGGTCCGCCTTGCCCGCAGGGTGGGGTTCGCCTTCGTCGGCCTGCGGTTCCATCCCGTGGCGCGCGGCCAGCTCAACTGGCTGCCCGACGCCGCGGGGCTGCGCGAACTGCAACAAGTGATGCAGGGCGAGGGCGTGACGCTCTACGACATCGAAACCGTGGTGATCGATGCAGCCCTCGACCCCCGCGACCTCCTTGGCGCGCTTGAGGCCGCCGCAACGCTTGGGGCGCGCCGCCTCAACACTTGCGCCGATCTATTTGACGGCCTGCCTGACACCTTTGCCCGCATCTGCGCTCTGGCCGAGAGCTTCGACATGGGGGTCGATCTCGAATGTATGGCGTGGCGCGGGCTGAACACCCCGGCAGCCTGCCTTGATCTGATCGACCGCGCCGGCGCTCCGAATGCCGCCTATCTGGTCGATGCGCTGCATCATTTCCGCTGTGGCGGCACCGTGCAGATGCTGCGCGACCTGCCCGCCACGCGGATCGCCTCCGCCCAGCTTTGCGATGCGCCGCTGACGCCGCCGCAGGGCACTGATGGCCTTTTGGCGGAGGCACGTGGCGGGCGGCTGTTGCCCGATGCGGGGGGCTTGGCCCTGCGCGATCTTGTGGACGCCCTACCCGCCGATACCGTCATCTCGGTCGAATTGCCAAATGCCACCGATCTCCGCCCGCCGCTGGAACGCGCCCGCGCCATCCACGCCGCCACCTTTCCATTTCTCAACAAGGCCGCCCCATGCCCCTGATTTACGTTCTCAACGGACCAAACCTGAACCTTCTAGGCAAACGACAACCTGCCATCTACGGCCATGAAACGCTGGCAGATGTCGCCGCCCTGTGCACCGCAGCCTGCGCCACCGGTTTCGAGACAAAGCTGTTGCAGTCCAATCACGAGGGCGAACTCATCGATTGGGTCCATGAAGCCCGTGACACAGCCGCCGGCATCGTGATCAACCCCGGCGCCCTGACTCATACCTCCATCGCGCTGATGGATGCGCTCAATACCTTCGAGCCGCCGGTGATCGAAGTGCACATCAGCCAGGTCCACAAACGCGAAGCCTTTCGCCACCATTCCTATGTCTCGCTGCGCGCCGATGGCGTGATCGCCGGACTGGGCACCGAAGGATACGCCGCCGCGGTGCGCCGCATTTGCCAGCTCACGCGCGCCTGACGACGCCAATTTTAGGGAGAAACTCATGACCATCCTAACCACCCAACACGACGTGACACCTGCTGTTCTTGAGGTCATGCAACAGACCAACGATCCGCGTCTGCGCGAAATCATGACCGGCCTCATCACCCATCTGCACGCCTTTGTGCGCGATGTGCGTCTGAGCGAAAAAGAGTTCCAGCAGGCCACGCGCATTCTCAACACCATGGGTCAGCAAACCACCGACACGCACAATGAATTCGTGCTGATGGCCGGATCGCTGGGCGTCTCCTCGCTGGTCTGCCTGCTCAATAACGGCGACAATGGCACGACTGAGACAACGCAATCTTTGCTTGGGCCATTTTGGCGAATGAACCAGCCGATCACTGAAAACGGCGGCTCTATTTTGCGCTCTGACACCCCCGGCCCACGGCTCTACGGCACCTTCCATTTTCGCGATCCCGACGGCGCGCCGATTGAGGGGCTCGAGGTGGACATCTGGCACGCCTCACCCATTGGCCTGTACGAAAATCAAGACGAAAGCCAAGCCGACTACAACCTGCGCGGCAAGTTCATCACCGATGCCGAGGGCATTGTCCGGTTCAAGTCCGTCAAACCCATCGGCTATCCCATTCCGACGAATACCACTGTCGGCACCCTGCTCGAGGCCCAGAACCGGCATCCCTACCGCCCCGCGCATGTCCATGTTCTGGCCCATAAAGAAGGGTTCAAGACATTGATAAATCAGACCTATGTTGACGAAACCGACTATCTGACCTCGGATGTCCAATTCGGTGTGACCAAAGCGCTCGTGGGTACATTGACCCAGCACAGCGAACCCCACCCGCAAGACGGCGACGTGGGGGACTGGTTCACGCTGGACCATACGCTGACCTTAGAACCTGGCGTCTCGACGCTTCCCATTCCTCCTATCAAGTGAGCCCAAAACATGCTGAGCAACCAACAACGCCAAGACGCAGCCGATGCCATTTTGGCCGCTGAGAAAACCCGCATCGTTTGTTCGCAGCCCTCCCAGACGTGGCCCGACATGACGCTCGAAGACGCCTATGACGTTCAGCGCCGCTGGGCCGATGCGCGTATCGCGGCAGGGGCGAAAATCGTGGGTCGCAAAATCGGGCTGACCAGCCGCGCCATGCAGCAGGCCTCCAAAATGACCGAACCGGACTACGGTGTCATTCTGGATGATGCGCTGTTTTATGACGGTGCGCGGATTTCGGCGGGCACCTTTATAAAACCGCGCCTTGAGGTCGAACTGGCCTTTGTCATGGGCGAGGATCTGTCAGGCGCAGGCTGTCAGGTGCATGACGTACTGCGCGCGACTGAATTCGTGCAACCCGCGCTTGAGATCATCGATTATCGCACTGAAGTGCCGCGTCAGATCGTCGATACCATTGCAGATAACGCCGCCTTCGGGGCGGTTGTGCTCGGGGGGCGGGTGATCGAACCCTTCGAGGTCGATCTGCGCTGGATTGGCGCCAGCTTGTCACAAAACGGGGTGATCGAAGAAACCGGCCTGTCGGCGGGTGTCATGGGCCACCCCGCAGCGGGATTGGCGTGGCTTGTGCGTAAACTCGCCCCCTTGGGTGGCGGGTTGAAAAAGGGCGACATCGTGCTTGGCGGCTCCTTTACCCGTCCCGTTGATATCGCGTCTGGTGATGTCATTTTCGCCGATTACGGCCCGCTCGGCGCGATCGGCGTCAGCTTCGAATAACGCGCCACAAAAGGACCTCTCCCATGGATATACCCAAAAACCTGTTCAAAGCGGCCCTGCGCGCCGGACACGTCCAAATCGGAATGTGGAGTTCGCTGTCAGACCCCACGGTGTCAGAAATTCTGGCAGGCTGCGGCTATGATTGGATGATGATCGACACCGAACATTCGCCCATCGGCGCCCCCGAGGTCATCACCTATCTGCGCACCCTCGCCCCCTACCCCGTCAGTGCAGTGGTGCGCCCAAGTTGGAACAACGCGGTTGAAATCAAAAAGCTGCTCGACGCCGGCGCGCAAACCCTGCTGATCCCCTATGTCCAAAACGCCGACGAGGCCCGCGCCGCCGTTGCTGCCGTCACCTATCCAACCAGCGGCATCCGCGGCGTGTCCGGCATCACCCGCGCCTCGCGCTACGGGGCCGTCAGCGGCTACGCCTTGCAGGCGCGCGACGAAATTTGCCTGCTGGTGCAGGTCGAAACCCGCGAGGCACTCGACAACCTCGAAGAGATCGCTCAGGTCGCGGGCGTCGACGGCGTGTTCTTTGGCCCTGCCGATCTGGCGGCCAGTTTCGGCTATCTTGGCCAGCCCTCCCAACCTGAGGTAAAAGAGGCCATCCTGACCGGCATCGCTAGGCTCAAAGCCCTCGACGTGCCCGCAGGCATCCTGTCGCTGGACCAACAATTTCTGCGTGAGACCAAACAGGCCGGGGCGCAGTTCATCGCGGTGGATGTAGACAGCGGCCTGCTGCGCCGCGCGGCCCTCGCCCGTCGCGCCGATTGGGCATGACCATGCCCAGCACTGCTCAGGCAACGGTATTGCGCGTCGGCTTCAACCTCAACAACACGGCCCTCGTCCAGAAAACAGCGAGCGGCTATACTGGGATTGCGCCGGAACTCGCCCGGCGGATCGCCGAGGCGGCGGGACGTGCGCTTGTGCCGGTGGATTACCCCAACGCGCGCAGCGCCGTCGAGGCAGTGGGCGGTGGCTGGGACATCGCCTTTCTCGCCCTTGACCCCGCGCGGACGGATCGGATGTGCTTTAGCACGCCGTTTCACAGCGTCTCGGCCACCTTCGCAGTGCTCAAAGACCATCCTGCGCAAAACTGCACCGATGTCCTGCGCAGCGCGACTCCAATCGCCAGCCCCAACGGGGCGGCCTTTCATAGCAAGCTCGCCTGCCTGACCCCGCAAGGCGATTTGCGTACCGCCCCCACGCCTGCCGAGGCCCGCACCCTGTTCGAGGCCGATGACACCACCGCGCTGGCCGGCATCCGCGACACCCTGCTTGCCGCCAATCTGGTCGGCATCCGCGTGCTGAGCGATGAGTTCGCCTGCATTCAACAAGCCGTCGCCCTGCCCAAAAGCTCCGACGCGCTGCTGCTGCTCGTCAATGGGATCGTGGACAGTTTTCTGCACGACCGGGCCACAGACCCTAGGAACCGCATTCGATCAGCAGAGGCAACATCTGGTGCGCGCGCGCCTGATGTTGCGCCGGACAGAACCGTTAAGCCAATTTTGCCCCATTGACGGTCCATCCACCGTCGGAGGACACAATAGCGCCATTGGTGTAGGAGGCCGCGTCAGAGCCCAGAAAAAGGCATGTCGACGCTACATCTTGTATTGTTCCAAATCTTCGGAGCGGTATGGAAGATGTCACCAAATCCTTGGATTTTGATCAGGGGTAAGCTGGGGGCTTTGTCAGGTTATTTCTCAACTGTAAAACGCGGAGCAATATTGGACCACAGAAACGGCTGCGAGTTGCGGTTGTAGCGGAGTAAAATTCCGCCACTTTGAGCCCTTCGTTTAAGCGGAGGGCGGGAGATGTATTCTGTGGATATTTATAATCGGGTCCGGCGTGCGTGCTTGAAGGATGGGATGTCAGCGCGTGCGGCGGCGCTGTATTTCAACAAGGATCGCAAGACGATTGCGAAGATGTTGCGACATGAGCTTCCGCCTGGCTATCGCCGATCAGAACCGCCGCACCGGCCAACGCTTGATGCTTATGTCGGCATTATTGATGAGATCTTGCGCACTGATAAGGCGTTGATCAAAAAGCAGCGGCACACAGCCAAGCGCATTTTTGAACGCCTGCGTGATGAGCATGGATATGCCGGCAGCCTGACGACAGTGACGTATTACGTGCGCGAGCGGAAGCAACGGACCAAGGAGGTGTTTGTGCCGTTGTCGCATCGCCCAGGCCATGCGCAAGTGGACTTTGGCGAGACACTCGGTGTGATCGGTGGCGTTGAATGCAAGATCCACTTCTTTGTGATGAGCCTGCCGCATTCTGATGCAGTGTTTGTGAAGGGCTATCCCGGGGAGACGACAGAGGCGTTCTGCGACGGCCATGTGTCTGCCTTTGCTTTCTTCGGCGGCGTTCCGCAATCCATTCTCTACGACAATACCAAGATCGCTGTGGCGCGGATACTCGGGGACAGAACCCGCGTGCGGACACGCCGGTTTACTGAACTGCAATCGCATTACCTGTTTGATGACAAGTTCGGTCGGCCCGCGCGAGGGAATGACAAAGGTAACGTTGAAGGCATGGTCGGCTACACGCGCCGGAACTTCATGGTGCCCGCGCCACGCTTTGACAGCTTTGATGATTTGAACGCGCATCTTGAGGCGAAGTGCCTGGGCCGACAGGGCGAGACACTTCGCGGGCATAAGCGTACCATTGGTGAGCGCTTGATATCTGATCTGGACGCGCTGATGGGATTGCCTGTCGCAGAATATGAGGCTTGCGATCATGTCAGCACGCGTGCGACATCAATCTCGATGGTACGTTACCGTGGCAATGATTACTCAGTGCCGGTGACCTACGCTCACCATGATGTCCATGTGCGTGGCTTTGTACATGAGGTCATCATTGGGTGTGGCAATGAAGTGATTGCCCGCCACATACGATCCTATGCAAAAACGGATATGATCTTCGATCCCTTGCACTTCTTGCCTCTGCTTGAGCAAAAGGTGGGCGCCCTGGATCAGGCCGCGCCTTTGCAGGGCTGGGATTTGCCTGATGTCTTCGCGACCCTACATCGACTTCTGGAGGCGCGCATGGGCAAACCAGGCAAGCGAGAATACGTTCAGGTCCTGCGCCTTTTGGAGACCTTCGAAATGGATATTGTGCAAGGCGCAATCAGCCAAGCAATTGATATGGGTGCAATTGGCTATGACGCCGTAAAACACCTTGTGCTGTGTCGGGTTGAGAAGCGGCCACCACGACTGGATCTGGACTTCTACCCGTATCTGCCCAAAGCCAACGTCGGGATGACACGCCCATCCAGTTACATGAGCTTGATGGACGGGGCAGTGATATGAATGAAGCCCCACAAATCCTTCTCCAGCATCACCTTAAAAAACTACGCCTGCCAACGTTCCAAGGAGAGTACGCCAAGCAGGCACAGCTTTGTGCTGCTGAGAATAAGGATCACATACAATATCTAGCGCGCCTATGTGAGATGGAGCTGATTGATCGCGAACGCCGGATGATTGAGCGCCGCATTAAGGCGGCCAAGTTCCCCAGCACCAAAAGCCTGGATAGCTTCGACTTCAAGATTATGCCCAGCTTGAACAAACCCCTGACCATGGAGTTGGCACGGTGCGATTACGTGGATCGCAGAGAAAACATCATCGCTCTTGGGCCGTCAGGGACAGGCAAGACGCACATCGCTTTGGGGCTTGGGCTGGCCGCGTGTCAAAGAGGGCTGAAGGTGCGCTTCACGACGGCAGCCGCCTTAGTCCATGATTTCATCGAGGCCCAGGATGAACGGCGGTTGCAGCGCCTGCAAAAGCAGCTGACCAGCCAGAACCTGTTGATCATTGACGAGTTGGGCTTCGTGCCGCTCAGTAAATCTGGCGCGGAGTTGCTCTTCGAAGTGATCTCACAATGCTATGAACGGGGTTCCATCATCATCACCTCAAACCTCCCTTTCGATGAATGGACCGAAGTCTTTGGTTCTGAACGCTTGACCGGCGCGTTGCTCGACCGACTAACACATCACGTCCACATTCTTGAGATGAACGGCGAAAGCTATCGCCTCAAGCACAGTCGTAAGAACCGACAATAATCTGCCCACAATCAAAGACAGGACAAATGCTGGCCAAACGGCCAGCATGCGCTTTGGCACGCTTCAGCTTTGTGATGAGCACGCGCGCCAAAGCGCAACAAACATCAAATGCAGTGGACCCATTTTACGCCGCGATCTGGTCCCTTTTTACTCTGCGATTGACACCTTTCGACGCAACGCTTTGAACTCTCCAACATCGAATTTGTTGTGGTTAGTGATTACGCCAAGACCAATGCCCGCTGCCTGTAACCCCTCAACGTAGGATGCGACGAAGCGATCACCTTCGCCGTCAAACTTAAATTCTTTGTCTGCCCGTGTGTGTAAGTGGAAATCGGCTCGAATCCATCTGGTACCGTGCGCAAAGAAATCCCCCACTGCTTCACTCATAACTTATTCTCCGCGTCTGGGTTTCAGCCTGCTATGGTTTGTGAATTCGCTACTAAAGTCCGTTGTCCATTTTTTCAAAAATGATGTCACTGGATTTCGTTCAACGTTCTCAATGCTTTTTAGTGCTCAAAAATATGTAAACTCTTGTATTCGAACTGTGGCACATCGCCAAGCCGCCTGCAATCGCTTGCTGAATGTCTGCACCATCAGCGTGGCCGTGACTGTTTCGCATCTGTAGCGAATGACCGCAATCCGCCCGTAGTGCCGATCGACGCGAACGGCCTTGTGCGGACATCTAGGCCAAGATCTTATGCTGCGGTGTGGCCCGCCGAAGCGGCCATTCGTGCATTGTGCAGCATTTCTTAGGCTGAAACGTCGGTGTGCGGACCTGGCTGCCGTTCGTCGACGATGTGTCAATGGAAGAAGCCAGCTCTTTTGCTATATTCGCGAATCCTGCAATATGAGGCGAGAAACTAATACTGGTCAGAAACTACTATGGTGAGACTTACCGTCTATCTTGATACCTCGTCTTGGAACCACCTTCTTGGTGGGCAGATGTCGTCGTTGGGCAGGGTCATTGGCAAATCGGATTCTTGCATTCCTTGCTATTCTATTCAGACCGTTAAAGAACTTCTAGGGGCGCGCAACGAGAAGAAAAAATCCGAATTGGACCAACAACTTGATGCAGTCGGTGCCAGATACCTTGAGACACTTTCCGACACCGAAGGTGGCATGCCAACAGGCCACAGAATATCCGTCAAGAGTTGTGAGGAACGCGCCCAAATTTACGAAGATATGCTGAATTTCTCGTCCGTCGGCGGCTTTGGATTTGGGGACTTGCTTCAAAAATCCATTGGAGGAATTGGTTCAACATCTTTTGAGGATATATCCAAAGCGGCGCTGACAGACATTGAGCGGCTGCTAGATATTGATGTGTCAGAAATTCCTCACGAAATGGCTGCAATAGTCACTAGCGCTGCGAAAGCGATGAAGAAACAGGCGCGCGAAGCACAGGTCGAGCTCTGGGATCAGCTAAACCAACAAGATGATATTTGTCTTCCACAATTGAATCCGACCCAAATCAACAATTTTACTGGAGCGGGAGCTTTTGAGCGCATCACTGAAATAGCAAAATCTGAGGAAGGCACCTCAGCTATGATTGAGCAATTTCTAGGGCAGCCGGACCCAATACCGTCAAAGCGTGCTGATGCTCATCTTGGCACGCCGACTTGGGAGCAGGTTAATCGGCTCGCGCAACTTTTGTTTTTACTTGGTTATTGGAGGGAACCGAAGCATAGGAAGGATTCGGAGAGAGCGAGAATCGATTTTGTCGGAGGACAAACCGACATTCTCCATATCGCATATGCATCCTTCTGCAGTGTGTTCCATACGTCAGATAAGCCTCAGGCTCTTCTCGCTGCGGCTGTCTATGACCACCTTAATATCCCGACAGTGGTTTTTCTTTACACGCCGAAGACCGATACTGAAACGAGGCTGTACGTACCAAAAAGCATGCAGGCAATTGATGAATGAGCCCTCTTTTTTTAGGAGGGAACACTCTACGACTTTATCTTGCTTAGGTTTACCTCATCGTCCTTTCTCAAGGCAGAGCAGGGTCAGCTTTCGCCGGTTTGTGCTCATTAGTGGCGAGCGCAGCATTCGACAATATGGGCTCGAAGATTACTTGCGGCGCTGGAGAACGTGATCCGGTCTCGCGGTCAACTGGATGTCGACTGTCCAATTCGCCGCATCGCTGGCTCGTGGCCACAGCGAACGGCAGCAATCCGCCCCTAGTGTCAATCGTTTCGAACGGCCCATTTCGGACATAGATCGGTGATCTGGGTTGGTGCGGTGCAGGCCGTCGAAGCAGCCATTCGAGCAAAGCGCAGCATAAAAATAGTCGTTTGTGACAGTTGCAATCAGATCAACACTGATCTGAAAATGTTACGGTTGACGGCGCATGAATTCCGCAAAAAGCGGAACCGAAAAGTCAAGGAAACCGTGCTCGGTGCTGTAAATCATTCCTTTCGAGATAGTGTTTGCGCGGACTGGGCCCAGCGAGGATAGTTTTTTGCCCAAAATCTTCGCAATATCGTTCATGGCGTAGGGACCGTCCCCTAACGAGGCCATGACTGTTACAAACTCTGTTTCCTTTGGCGTCAGTCTATCAAGTCGCACTCGAAAGAAGCCGTCGTCGAGTGATGCGATGGTCTCAGTATATGCGTTGTCCACGTCCAGTTTGGTGATCTCTGGCCCTTCGGCATTGTCCCAAGCCTTAGACGACCACTCCTGCAGAAAAAACGGATAACCTTGTGTCTTGGTTACTATCTCTGCGAGGGCATCAGGTGAAATCGTCGCATCTTCCTCGATGACAGGCTTTTCCACCGCTTGTCCTGCGGATGCAGGGTCGAGCGCGCCGACACCTGGATAAAGGAAGAGCCTTTCAGAGTAGGATTTGGCCTCACCAGCGAGGCGTGCAATCTGTGGAAGACCCGCGCCAACCATAATGACGGGCAAGCCCTCTTGTGACATTCGGTGAATTGATACGATGAGAGCCGATAGGTCGGTTTCAGATAAGTATTGCACCTCGTCGATCAGTAGCACCCATCCCCTTCCCCCAGCTTTTGCTGCTTTCCCAATGGCGGTGAAAAGGTCTGGGAGATCAAATTGAATGTCGCCGCTATCCGCAAGTCCAGGTTCGGGTTCGACGCCAATTTCCGCACCAGCCACCTCAATCTTGAATATCGACGCGAAGCCGCGAAGGCCTTTAAGGCCAAATTGTGCGAGTTGTTTTGCAGCGTCTATTGATGATAGTGCGCGCAAAACCTTACGCATTTCTGGATAAAGAAGTCGCGCGAGACTTTGGTGTTCGGGTGCCTCGATTTTTGAGATAAAATAGCCTTGCTCTTCTGCAATGCGACCAATCTCATTCAACAAGACGGTTTTACCAGTTCCTCGCAATCCGAGGAGCATCATCGATCTGGGATTGCGACCCAGTAAGGCGCGGCCACATGCGATCTTAGCGGCCTCTAGAATGTGATCACGTCCGGCTAATTCAGGAGGTCTACTTCCTGCTCCGGGGGCAAATGGATTACGGTAAGGGTCCATCCTAATACTCCAAAATGTAGGTAACTCTAACTAGGTATAAGGCTCTATAACCCTAAAAGATATACTTTGTTATACATCCTTAGACATCAAGCTGACAGGAAAGGAGTTTAAGCTATGGGTACGCGAATATAGATTGCCGCTTTGATAGGTCAGCGTGCTGCACACTTCCGGTTTTAGCAATCAGAGCAGCGTGTAAACGCAGCCGCTTGGGGATGAATGGCCGCTTTTTCTGAGCGACTTGAATTCACTCGCGTTTGCAGCGAAAGTCTGGTTGCCGCCCTTGATGTCGATCGACGCTAACGGCCCAGAGCGGACATTGCATGTTCTCCTTACGAATGCCTGCTTTGGGGGTGATGCAAGCCAGAGGTTGTTTCGATCCAAATTAGTGGCGGTGCGGATCGTTGAAGCCCATACTGTCTGCTGTGGTCGTTCGAAGTATCTTAGCTTTCTGAAAGGTCGATCCACTTCAAACCGAACTTTGCCAGATATTTGCGCAAACGATCCGCGTCATTCTTGCTGGAACGTTCTTCGCGCGACACCGCAAACAAACGCCTGCCTGCTTCGCTCATCGACACCGAGGTTTGGCACACGCGAATGACATGGGCGAGCTGTGGGATGTCGAAGGGATCAAGGTTGGCGGCAAAATACTGCGCGACCAATTGCGCATCGCGATCTGTGGTCGAGGACCGCCACCGTCGCTGCAATCGCTCGATTTCTTCTTGCACCTGCGCGCGGGTGATCCGCCCCCGTGGCGCAAGTGTACACAGGCGCATGATGGCCCCACCGAAATCGCGAAAGTTCCCCGGCCAAGGCGTGCTGGGCGCGCGGGCAAAGCGCAACCAGGCCTCGGCCGCATCCGCATTAAATCCAACCCGCACGCCAAGACGTTTTTCCGCCCGCGCCAGCTCGTATTTCAGATTGTCTTCGATGTCTTCTTTGCGCTCTCGCAACGGGGGCAATTTGAACGTCCAAAAATTCAACCGCGCCAACAGATCGACACGAAAGAGCCCTGCCGCCACGCGTTCTGACAAATCGGCAGAGGTGCCCGCGATGATTTGAAAGCGGCTTGTGATCTCTGTGTCCGACCCCAAAGGATAGTACCGCCCCGTTTCCACGGCGTGCAAAAGCAGGGCTTGCTCTTCCAACCCCAAGGTGTCGATCTCATCCAAGAACAACACGCCCCCGTCCGCTTCACGCAATAGGCCAGGTCGCTCTGTGCCTGCCTGCCCTGTAAAACTGCGCCGTTGTCCAAAGAGGGTCGCCATCGCGGTCCCGCCAATCAGCGTCGCGCAATTCACATGGACCAGCCGCCCTTTGACGCGGCGGCGGTCGAGTTTGAGCTCATAGATGCGCTGCGCCAATTCGGATTTCCCCGTGCCTGTTTCGCCCTGCAGTAAAACAGGCTCATCAGAAACGCTTGAGACCTGTTCAATCCGATCCATAATCTGATTGTAAGCGGAGTTCTTGGTTTCGATCCCGCCTCTCAAAATCCCGCCATACTCCCGCGACTGTTGATCAAAGCGCTGCTGGATGGCATCGAACTGGCGCAAATCCAAGTCGATCAGATCAAAACTGCCCCGCTCAGAGTCGCCACGCGGAGGCCCCGTTTGGATCAGCGCCGCAGGGATATGGCGGGATTCAGACAGCAAGAACCAGCAGATTTGCCCGATATGCGTCCCTGTTGTCAGGTGAATGTGATACCGCTCGCGATCCTCGTCGAAGCCATAGTCCTTGGCGAAATCAAACAGCTTGCCATAGGTTTCGCCAAGATCCCAAGGGTCGTCCATATCCATCTGGTTGAGCACGACCTCGGTATCAGGGGACACCGCCTCGATCTCGGATTTGACGTTATGAGCGAGACGCGAAAATGTGCCGTCATAAATCAACTCATACCGATCCACGTCAAACCCGTCCTCTTGGCATAAGCTGACGGTCGGTTTCCAACGGCGGCGTTTGCCGCTGTCGAGTTGCGTGCCAAGGAAGCCGAGAACAACATTTCTCATAAGATGATCCAAATTAATAATATACGATACAAACATATCGTATGGCGCGCAGTCAAATTCAGCAACAGTAAAATTAAAGCATAAATATCAATATCTTAACTAAAAATTCGATATTTATTTTATAGATCAGACCCTTGGCCTAAACATAGCTCATCGCACTGATAAAGCGAAGCAAACGGACGAATAGGCGTCCGGAGACACGGCGAGATGGCTGCAACGCATCCGAGCACCACCATCTCGCCACACACTATTGTCACCCCCATGGGGGAGAATTGACCAAAGGATTTTAAGATGGACACCCTCGCAATCGAAACGATTACAGGCAAAGAATTGAAACAATGGGGACATATCCCAGGGGCGCAAGTTCCGGCCCTTTTGTCCCGCGCAAATGATATGCTGAGCGCCGGCCACGATATGGCCGCGGTCCGTGCCGCTTTGGCATCTGAGCTCCCAGAACCGATCATCCAAATCGAGTTGCATGACGACGGCGCGGTCGCGTTTCATGAAAACATTACGCCTGCGGATGACGACGAAATCGACAACCTTGAAAAGGTGCGTGCGACCATGCGCGCCGTGATGCGCACGCCCACTGTGATTGGTGGTGCCATCATGCCTGACGCCTGCCCTGCAGGTCCTGTTGGCACGATCCCTGTCGGGGGCGTCGTCGCGGCCCATAACGCCATTCACCCTGGCATGCATTCGGCGGACATTTGTTGCTCGCTGATGCTCACTGACTTGGGCGATGCGGACCCGAAGACCGTGCTGGATGCGGCCGAAAAGGTCACGCATTTCGGTCCCGGCGGGCGCAAACAAGGGCAACGTTTCACGGTGTCCTTGGACATGCTGGATGCGATGCGGGCGAACCCGTTTTTGAACAGCGCCCAAACGCTGCGCGCCGCACAAGAGCATATGGGCACGCAGGGTGACGGGAACCATTTCTTGTTCGTGGGCACCTCTCGCAACACTGGGAAAACCATGCTTGTCACGCATCACGGCTCACGCGGGCCTGGGGCAAAACTGTACAAGGCAGGTATGGCGGTCGCCGAAAAATATCGTCGCAAGCATTCCAAAAAAACGCTCAAGCAAAATGCGTGGATTCCGGCGGATAGCGAAGACGGGCAAGCCTATTGGGAGGCGTTGCAACTGATCCGCAAGTGGACCAAGACCAACCACAACTCCATTCACCAAACCACGATGGAGGCGGCGGGCGCCAGCGCGGGTGAGCGGTACTGGAACGAGCACAACTTTGTGTTTCGTCGCGGTGACACCTATTTGCACGGCAAGGGCGCGACACCTGCGTGGAGCGACTTTGCAGCGGATGCGGATAAAGCCGGACGCACGATCATCCCGCTCAACATGGCTGAGCCTATCTTGATCGTACGCGGGACCGATGCGCCACATGCTGTGGGATTTAGCCCTCACGGCGCGGGGCGCAACTGGTCGCGCACTGAGCACATGCGCCGCCTAGGAACGATGACTGCGGATGAGGCGCTGATTGCCGAGACCAAGGGGCTGGATGTGCGGTTTTATAGTGGCAAGGTGGACGCCTCCGAACTGCCATCAAGCTATAAACCCGCGCAAGCTGTGGCCGCTCAGATCGAAAGCTATGGTTTGGCCGAGATCGAGGACTGGATCGATCCGTATGGCTGCATCATGGCGGGTGACATGCCGCGCTTTATCCGGCGCAAACGTGGCGTTCGGTAAAATGAATGGCCTCGCTCGCAAGGGCGGGGCCTACAAAGACCCAACACGTTGCCTTTCAAGCATGCAGCCTGCTCGAACCTGACCTTTGCACAGATTACCGCGAACTTCTGCCCCCAGAACGGTGTCGTAACGAAAGCGTCTAGGCCCTCTTTCTTAAAAGACGGCCTAGACTGGTAGCTTGCATTACTTCCGCTTGGTGTCCTCCTGAAATCTTGCACTCGAAAACACCCGCACGGGGTTGCCGCGTTCCAATGCGTGGTGCAATTGGTTTTGGCTGCTTTTGCGTGCCTCCATATCTGCGATCCTTTGCGCATCGCTCAGCGTCTGCAACCGCTCCAACGCCAAGGCTTTGTTGCGGTGTTGCGATCGGGCTTCGCGCACCACCACCGTCAACCCCGTGGGGCGATGCACGGCACGCACCGCACTGTCGGTGGTGTTTTGGTGCTGCCCACCGGGGCCGCCCGCGCGCAGGGTGGAAAAGGCAACATCGCTTGGGCGAATGCTGTCTGCGCCCCGCGCGGACTGCGCCATCGCAAAGACGCCCGCGAACCAATTGCTGCGTTTGTGATGCTTGCGCAATTGGCTTTGCATGCGCCATTGCACCGTGCCGCACCACGACTTTGCAAAGGCCGTGCGCCCACTGCCATGCACC
>NZ_JBELFI010000038.1:0-19786 GCF_042093035.1 Yoonia sp.
CAGCGTCAGTTGAAAGCGAATCGCGAAGACTGCAGCAGCGTGAGAGCTGTAGATCCAGAGGAAGAGGCCGCGAACGCAGCGGCCTCTGACCGGACCAGAAACAGCCGGATCAATTTCTCCTGTTGTTCCGGCGCAGCAATATCGGAAAGCTTGTCTGTACCAAGGGCAGATCGGGCGGCGGTCTGAAAAATATCGCGTTGCTGATCGACATTGACGCTTCCAATGCTGTTGGGGAGACCAAGTGCCGTTTGGAAGACTGACCGTAGCGGAGGGTTTCCCATCACGGAGAACCATTGGCCCGCCTGTGTGGTATTCGCCTCAATCGTTTCAGTCAGGCCTTCGTCAACGTTGAGGGCAAGGCGCAGATCGTTATTCTCGTTCCCGACGGCCCTCGCAAATTGTTTATCCTCAAAGCGTTGAATGATGCGGTCTGCGAAACTGCTGATGCCGGTCTTGGCGATTGGCAAATCGCCGAATCCAAACGCGCGGCTGAATTCTGCATAGCGGCTATCCGACAGTCTGTTCGCTAGGGCATCATCTTCGATTGTCCCATCTTCGAGAATTTTCTGGATGAAGAATTTGTTCTCAATATCGTCATCGAGGCCGTAAGCGCCAAGCGCGACCGAAAGCAACTGCCGATCTTCAACGAGATCCGCTGCGGTACGTGCGTCGGCTATGTTTTCCTTGAAATATGCGGTGGCGCGCTTGACCGGCGTGGCCTCTGTGAACGCGGCTTGTTGCGCATCTTGCGTGCGCTGCAAAAACGTCCAGCCGGGATAGCCAGTGAATGGAACGACGGGTTGGAAATTCATTCTGCACTCGCCTCTAGAAGCCGAGCTTCGCGCGGCAGCAGATTCCGGAGGAATTTCAACGCGCGGTAAAAATCAGTCTGGCTGACGGCCTCAGTCGCGTTGTCCAACTGACTGCGGCTGTCTTCATCGCGGAGTACCTGGCTGAGTTGTTCGATCCCCCGCAAAATCTGGGACTTCGCATTATCTGGACTGACATCGCCAGAGAGCACCAATTGGGCAATGTAGCAGACGCGCCTCACCGGCGTATTGACCTCATCCGGTCTGATGGCATCGCGCAGGCGCAGGATATTTGCATTCGGCGTCATGATGGAAAGCCTGCAGCGACGGTCACCATTTTCAATGACAGCGCCATTCACCAGCACCCGCTCGCGCGGATTTAGTTTAAGGACCAGTCCTGACATCAGGCGGCACGCTGGCCGTTAAGCCCCTTCATCACCGCCATATTGACATCAATCAGTGCCTCGGCAGTGGCTTTTCCGCGGATGACCAGCTGGCTGTGGTGATCCGTGAATTCAGCCAAATA
The DNA here is from genome assembly GCF_042093035.1 of Yoonia sp. Taxonomy (GTDB): domain Bacteria; phylum Pseudomonadota; class Alphaproteobacteria; order Rhodobacterales; family Rhodobacteraceae; genus Yoonia. The sequence goes on from NZ_JBELFI010000038.1 coordinate 1,336, forward strand.
GAATATCTGAGCGCGCAGTTCTTGGGGCAATGCATTTGCGCCATCGGCAACATCGGCGGCCATGGCGGTCCACATGCGGCGGTTTTCGTGCAGCGCTGTGACGAGGGCAGGAAAAGCTGTCTCGCAGTTGATTTGGGCTTGTCGCAGACGCGCGGTGATCTGGCTAATCAGCTGCGCCTCGATTGAGCGGTCTGTCCGTGTTGCAGTGTGTGCCGGGGCGTAGGCTTGTCGCGCTTGTTCAATGACGTTCACGTGTCGTCCTTTCAGGAGCATTAAGAACGGACCATGGTTTTACCTTGGCCATGAGGGAGGCGGCGCCGACACTGGCGCCGCCTGATAACTTACCGGAACACAGACCGGATTGTCTGAGGTGCCTGGTTTGCAATCGACAGGGACTGAACGCCCAGCTGCTGTTGCACCTGCAACGCCTGCAGACGGGCTGAGGCCGCTTCCATGTCGGCATCGACCAGCGCACCAATGCCTATCCGCAATGAGTCTGTCAGCTGTGAAATAAAGTCGGACTGTGTCTCAATCCGGCCTTGGGTCGAACCAAACTCAGCCGCCGCGTCAATTGTGGTATTAATCATGGTTTCGATGTTGGCCAAGGCCGCATCAACACCATTGTCGGTCGTCACATCCAATGTACCCAAAGCAATCAGACCGCCCGTGGCCTCACCGCCTGCAGCACCTTCAGCCGCCAAAGCGACATCGGTACCTGCGTTATCAAGCTGCAGCACCCATTCATCGGTTGTGCTGTCCTGCGTCACTTTGGTGGTGATGTCCGCCAGAGCAGCGCCATCAATCACAGACTTTAGGCCGCGCACGACATCTTCGGTGGTCTCGCCCTTGCCGGCAATATAGTCATAGGACTGCCCGCCGATGGAGACGCGATAGCCATCACCTTCAGCGACATTCGCCGCCGCCCCAAATGTGATTGTGGAAGCGCGTGCGGTGATCGTTTCGTCTGTAAACCCGACGCCGCCAGACGTCGCACTCCCGCCGTTCACAGCGACCGTCGCAAGGCTGTCCGAGGTGGAGTAATTCACTTCAACATCATCGAAGCCGGACGTCGAAGTGATCGTAATCACGCCACTCACGTTTTCTGCAGCGATGTCTTCAATGCCCGCTGCATTCAATGCAGCCGTCAGACCTGTCGCAACTGTCGTCGCGGTGTTGCCACTCGCAGCAGACGTGAAGTTCACGGTTTCACCCGCTACCTGCAAGGTAAATGTGTTTGATGCGCCCGCAGTTGGTGCGGCGATTGCCAAAGTCATCGTGTTGCCGGTCGCCGAGAATTCCGCGCCCGCACCGCCTGCAAGGCTACCAGCCCCGTCAGCAGCCGTCACATTGCCGGACAGGTCCGCGCCTGTGCCATAGACACCCTTGTCAGCGCTCAAATCTTGACGCGTAACTGTAATGTTGTTCGGCGTGACTTCGCCGGTGCTACTGCGGTCGAGCGAGGCGAGCACATTTACATCATCTGTCCCTTGCAACAAATTCAAGCCGTTGAACTGGGCGGCACCCACCACTGAAGATACCTGATCGCTCAGCGCGTCAATACCGGCCTGGAGTTTCGTGCGATCGATGTTTTCGCCCTGCGCCGCGACGATTTTTTCCTTCATGTCGGTGAGCAGATCAGTAACCGTTTCGGCAGCGTTCCGGGCAACCGCGACAGAGGATTCGCCAAGAGACAGGCTCTCCGAAATGGCCTTGAAGCCTTTGACGTCTGATTCCATGACTTTCGAAATAGCCCAAACAGCAGAGTTATCTTTGGCAGAAGCCACCTCTAACCCGGTGGAGATCATGGATTGTGTTTTGGACAGGTCATTATTGATAGACTTGAGTGTCTGAAGCGCGACCATTGCGCTGTTGTTGGTCAGAATGCTGGACATTGGATATCCCCTAAAGAAGGCGCTTTGCGCCGATGATTTTCAAAAAGCCGCAGTGATGCGGATTGGCGCGTCATTCTGACGAATTACGGGTTCTTCGAGCGAGACCCCGGCCGTTCTAGACTGCATGGATATGGCCAAAAGTGCCTGAACAATCCGTTAATGCGATCCTTTGAAATAAGAAGGATTTGATTGAAACCTACGCTTTCTTTTGCACCCGGCTCTGCTGGGTGGGGACGACTGCGACTTTGCCGGACAGGTCATATGTTGTCAGCCCATCACGCACTTTTTCAAGCTCTGCCCATCGTGCCTTTGCCGCTTGCACGCCCCGCAGGGCGGATGCTGTCAGGTCTTGATTGGTTTGTAGTCGTGCTTTCAGATCTCGCAGCGTAGCAGAGGATGGCGCAGCGGCCGCAAGCCGTGTCATACACGTCTGTTTCCGGGCTGCAATCTGAGTGAGTTTTTCATAATCCCCAGCCAAAAGCGCGACCTTTTCATCATCCAAAAGGCCTTTGAGTTCTGCGGTGGGACTAGCTGTCACGAAAGCGTTCCTTCATGGCTTCGAAAAGGGCCTCTGCCAAACCGATCCCACCGCCTTTTGCCATCTCATCCGCCTGAGCCTGTCGAAGATATGATGCAAATTGTTGCTCACCGGCACCCCCGCCAAATGATTCCGGCATCGCGCCCAATCCGGCGGATTTCAGCATCTCCGACAGAAACGTGGCCTCAAGCTTGATTGCGGCATCCCGCAGCTTTGCGTCGTTCTGGATATAGTCGGGGATTGGCGATGCGGGCCGGGGCGGGGGCAAGACAGGGATCGTGTTCATCGGATTCTCCGTTTGGCGGTTTTTTTGAGTTTTGCCGGACAGTCCTAAACATTCAGTAATTTTTTTGGCGCAAAACGAATGAAACAGTGATTCTTTCGGAGAACCGATGAACCCATTACATATCCTGGAGGCCGGACCAAAGGCCCAAACCCCACCGGTTGCCCCGGACGATGCGGAAATGCCGCCTGGTGCGCCAGCCTTTGTGACGCTGGTGGAAGGTCAAGTTGAGCCCCTTACCGTCGGGGCGGAAACGCAGAACCTCGCGATTGCCACTGATGAGACAATCGAACTGCCTGTCACGGAAGACGCAAAACCGCCTCCGCTGACGGCGGAGCCGACCGCAATTCAGATCGTGTTGCCGGAAAACGCGAAGGTGCGGGCTGCGGTCTCCGGGGATCTGGTAATCAATATCAAGAATCCGCAGGCGGCCAGCGCGCTTCTGGAAGGCAAACCAGCAAAGGTAGCGTTGGTGCAGGACGGACAGGAAGTGACTGCCATACGGGAAAGGGAAAATCAAAATGGTCCCAAGCAGCCTTTGCCATCTTCCGCGGCATCTGCGCAGACCATTGTCGTGGCCCGCGGACTTGCGGCACCGCCTGCCCGTGGTGTTCCCATTGCTGTTGAACCTGGCGCGGATGACGTCGCGGTCGAACGATCGCCGCAGCACGCCACCAAGACGGAGCCAAAAGGGCCTTCTGCTGCCGTCACATTGACGCGCAATGAAGCCCGGCCACAGCTGACGCCATCGCCGGCCAACGCGTCGCAATCCGCTCCGGTTTCATTGCCGAGCCCGCGCAAAGAATCGGAAGTCGATCCACGGCCCAGTCCCGGCGAACCGAAAGCGCCTTCAGCAAACGCGCAGGCGCCTGTCTTGCCGGCGGCGGCAACGCTGCAAACCGGGATGACCAATCCGAAAGCCTTTGCGCGGCAGGTAGAAGAGATCGAAAAAACGCTTCCCCGCGGCGCATCAGAGACAGGGCAAAATGCCCTGTCCGAAGGGCGCACCGTTGCATCAGTCTCTGCATCAGGCGCGACCACGCCAACGTCAACACAAGCAGCGCGTCAGGTTGCACAACAAATCTCTACTGCGATTTCAGCAGCGCAAGGCCGCGCGACGGAGATCGCGTTGAATCCAGAGGAACTGGGGCGCGTGAAAATGACACTGACTGCGTCTGAAGGGGCGGTGACACTGGTGCTTCTCGCCGACCGGCCCGAAACGAATGATCTGTTACGGCGCCACATTGATGCTCTCGCGCAGGAATTCCGTGCGATTGGCTATGACAGTATTTCCTTCTCGTTCGGCTCTGATGGGCAGCCCAGAAATTCAGACGGACAAGATGAATTGAGCGAGCGAAATGACTTGGCCGTGCAGTCTGTTGAGCCACCGAAAGGTGCATCAGGACAACTGACGACGGGCCTGGATTTGAGGGTTTAGGGGGCAAAATGGAAATTGGCACGAATACACTGGCCGGAAACGACGCCCTGGGATCGGCGACGGCGCCAACCCTTGGCGATGCGACGAGCAAGACCAGTCAGCTCAGCTCGGATTTCGAAGTATTTCTGAAAATGTTGACGGGGCAAATGCAGTACCAAGACCCGCTCAACCCTGTCGATTCCACTGACTATGCAACCCAGCTGGCAACATTTTCGGGTGTGGAGCAGGCCGTCAAAACAAATGAACTTCTTGATAATCTGACGTCTCAGATGGCGATAGGCGGGCTGACAGATCTGGCGCCCTGGGTTGGTCGGGAGGCCCGTTCCGATGCTGCCGTCTTTTTCGACAGCGAGCCGATTGAAATCTTTCCCAAAACAATGGGATTGGCGGACAGCACAGAAATCGTCGTTCGAAACGCTGCGGGCGAAGAGGTGCAGCGAATGCCTTATGTCGCGGGTTCAGGCCCGATCATTTGGGCCGGGGTGGCGCCAGACGGCAGCCCATTACCACCTGGAATGTATAATCTGAGTTCCGTCGGAATATCGAACGGCGAAGTCATCGGAGAGGTCGCGGTTGAAACCTACAGCCGCGTGACAGAAGTCAGGATCGCCGACGGAAAGCCCGTAGTTGTCTTGCAAGGCGGTATCGTGGTTCCCGGCACCGAAATAACGGCATTGCGTGACGGAACAGGATAAGAGGCCGCGATCCAGGTGCGGCGATTACCCCAGCAGCGCTGTCAGCCAGACTGCGCCACCAACAATCACACCACCGAGCGCCATCCAAGACAATCGCGCCACGGTGCGTTGCGGCTTTGGTGGCGGCGGCGGATTGTTCTGATTGATAAGCGCTTCTTGAGCCAAGCGTGGAAGTTGCGGACCAAATCGCGCGAGAATACGCGCGGTTTGGGTGAGATCGCGCAGCAGGGCCTGTGGTCCGATGCTTTGCTTGATGTAATCTTCCACGACCGGTTTCGCGACCTGCCAGATGTTCATATGTGGATCGAGTGATCGTGCCACACCTTCCACAACCACCATTGTCCGCTGAAGCAAAATCAACTCTGTCCGGGTCTCCATGCCAAAGCGTTCAGTTACTTCAAAGAGGTAGCTCAGCAGGCGCGCCATAGAAATGCGGCTGGCGTCCATGCCGAAAATTGGCTCACCTACGGCACGCAGCGCGCGGGCAAATTCGTCAATATCGCGGTCGGAGGGGACATAACCCGCCTCAAAATGCACCTCGGCAACACGGCGGTAGTCCTTGCGAATAAAGCCAAATAGGATCTCTGCATATACGCGACGGGTGTATTCGTCCAAGCGCCCCATAATGCCAAAATCATAGGCAATAATGTCTCCATTTGCGGCGACTTTCAGGTTCCCCTGATGCATGTCAGCGTGAAAATACCCGTCGCGGAGGGCCTGATTCAGAAAGACCTGAAGAACGCGCGCCGCAAGTGCGCGCCTGTCATGCCCTGCGGCATCAAGTACGTCGTTCAGGCCGATGTTTGCACCTTCGGCCCATTCAAGGGTCATCACCCGCTTTGCGGACAAATGCCAACGTACATCAGGTACCTGAAAGCCATTGTCATTATTGGTATTGGCCGCAAATTCAGCCGCGGCAGAGCTTTCAAGCCGCAGGTCCAGTTCTCCCATTACGACGCCTTCGAAATGGGTAATGACCTCCATCGGTCGCAATCGCCGCGACGATGGCGACAAAAATTCAATCGCACGGGCCGCAAAATAGAACGCGTCGATGTCCTTGCGAAACGCTCTCTCGATCCCGGGGCGCAGAATTTTGACCGCGACGGCTTCGCCAGTGTCGGCCAAATGCGCCTTGTGCACTTGCGCGATCGACGCCGCCGCGACGGGCTCGGAGAACGAAGCGAACAATTGGTCAAAAGAATGCCCAAGCTCTTGCTGAATGGTCTGCTTGGCTTCGCGCATCGAAAACGGTGGCAGTTTGTCTTGCAGAACCCGCAGTTGAACGGCCAGCTCATCACCCACCACATCCGGCCGAGTCGACAGGATTTGCCCGAATTTGATATAGGCTGGCCCAAGTGCCGTCAGCGCGCGCACCGCTGGCGGCATTGTCACATCGCCTTTAAAGCCCAGCCATTGAAACGGCCACACCAAAGTACGGAACGTGATCCGCAACAGTGGGCCTGCTTCGAAAGCATCCAATACGACCTTCATCGCGCCGGTGCGTTCCAATGTGGCGCCTGTGCGGATCAGGCGGATGATGTTGTGAGGACCGCGCAAGTTACAGTTTCCAACCCGAATGCAACGCAGCGACACCCATGCTCAGGTTGCGGTATTTTGCGTTCTCGAAACCAGCGTCCCGCACCATATCGAGGAAAGTGTCTTGATCCGGGAATTTACGAATGGATTCAACAAGATACTGATAGCTATCCCGATCCCCGGCAATCATTTTTCCCATCTGCGGTATCACATTGAACGAATAGGCGTCATAGGCGGCTTGCATCATCGGGTTTGGCAATTGGCTAAATTCCAGCACCATAAGCCGCCCACCCGGCCTGAGGACCCGGTAGGCTTCGGCCAATGCATCCTGCGGCCGCGTGACGTTGCGGATGCCAAAGCTGATCGTATAGACGTCAAAGGTATTGGCCTCAAAAGGCAATGCCATCGCATCGCCCACCACCCAATCGAGGCTGGTTGAAAGCCTCTCTGCATCAGCGCGTTTGCGTCCTTCGATCAGCATAGATTCAGTGAGGTCAAGAACGGTTGCCTGCCCGTAGCCCGCCCGCTTGAGGAACCGGAATGAAATATCGCCCGTCCCCCCGGCAACGTCCAAAAGACGCTGCCCGGGCTGCGGTGCCAGCCAATCCATCATTGCGTCTTTCCAGATCCGATGCACACCACCGGACATCACGTCATTCATAATGTCGTATTTGCTGGCGACCGAGGAAAAGACACCCTGAACACGTCCGGCCTTTTCAGCCTCGCGAACGGTTTCAAACCCGAAATGGGTTGTGTTTTCTGGGGTGTCACTCATGTGGGGCGGCCTATCGGTTTCTCTGCCACTTTATAGGCCGTTATGCGCGAATGACAATCAGACCCGTCGCGCGCAATGGCCCTTCGCATTTATGTCGCAGCGCACTACGTTGCAGCGGACCAAAGGAAAGACACCATCATGCCAGAATTGCCAGAGGTCGAAACCGTCAAAGCCGGGATTGCGCCGGTCATGACCGGCCACGTCATAGCGCGGGCGCGGGTCAACCGCCCTGACCTGCGTTGGCCGTTTCCCGCGCGAATGGCAGAGCGGCTGACAGGGCAACGCGTGCTTGGTTTACGCCGCCGCTCAAAGTATATCTTGGTTGATCTTGCCAGCGCGGAGACGCTGCTCATTCATCTGGGCATGTCGGGGCGGATGCTTATCTCTGGCCATATGGTCGGCGAATACCACCATCCGCATCCGGCGCCCGCCAAGCACGACCATGTCGTGTTTGAGATGGATGATGATGTGCGGATCACGTTCAACGATGCCCGCCGTTTTGGCGCGATGGATCTGATGCAAACGGATCAACAAGACGACCACTGGCTGATCTGCGATCTGGGGCCAGAACCGTTGGGCAATGCCTTTAATGAAACATATCTGATTGCACAGCTTGCAGGGCGCAACACGCCGATCAAATCTGCGCTTCTGGACCAGCGGACGGTGGCCGGTCTGGGGAACATTTATGTCTGCGAAGTCCTTTACCGTGCGGGCATTCACCCCAAGCGCAAAGCAGGTCAGATCAGTGCAAAACGGGTGGCTTCACTGGTGCCGTTGATCCGTGATGTTCTGTCCCGAGCCATCACCGCGGGCGGGTCTTCATTGCGGGATTATCGCCAATCGGACGGTGAATTGGGGTATTTCCAACATGTTTTTCAGGTCTATGACCGTGAAGGCCAGTCCTGCCTAACCCACGGATGCGACAAGAAAATCAAGCGAATCGTCCAATCCGGACGCTCATCTTTCTTTTGTCCGCAATGCCAAAGATAACTTGAACTGTTGGACGGCTTTGCTAACTCTGAGGCTCTGACCAGCGGCGAGAGGGACGGCAGCATGGCCTTTGACAAGATAATTGTCGACATCAACGATGACATTGCAACGATCACGCTCAACCGGCCTGATGCAATGAATGCAATCAACCTGGATTTGCTGAAAGAACTCTGCACTGCTCTGGAAGACGCGGATGCCAATGACAAGGTGCGCTGCATCATCATCACTGGCTCAGAAAAAGCCTTTGCTGCGGGCGCCGATATATCCGAGATGGCCGACAAGACTTTTGTGGAAATGTATCATGACCGGTTTTTCCAGAATGAAACCGAGCGTTTCAATCGCACACGCAAACCGATTATCGCGGCGGTGTCTGGCTACGCGCTGGGCGGCGGGTGTGAGCTTGCGATGATGTGCGACTTCATCATTGCCGCCGATAATGCGAAGTTCGGCCAGCCCGAGATCAACCTTGGCATTATGGCCGGTTTGGGCGGAACGCAGCGCCTGACCCGTTATGTGGGCAAGTCGAAATCCATGGATATGCACCTGACCGGACGTTTCATGGACGCGCAAGAAGCCGAACGTAGCGGTTTGGTCAGCCGTGTTGTCCCCGTCAAGAAGCTGCTGGCCGAGGCCAAGAGCGCGGCAGAGAAGATCACCGAGAAATCTCAAATGGCGACGATGGCGGCCAAAGATGCAGTTGATCGCGCCTATGAGACGACGCTTGCCGAAGGTCTAAACTATGAACGGCGCGCGTTTTATGCGCTGTTTGCGACCGAGGACCAGAAAGAGGGCATGGCCGCCTTCACCGAAAAGCGCGAGGCGCAGTTCCGCGACAAGTAGTCGGCGGCCCCTTGGGCCCTGCATCTTAGCCACTCAGACAACGAAGATGATCTTTTTGGGTTGAATCGCGCGGCAGTCTCGCTTAGACGCCGCGTCAGACATGCGCGTGAGGCCCGCTTTGGCCAGATCTTCCGGTATGAAAACCCGGGGCTTGGGCAGATTGCGCTATTGAAATTCAGTTTGCCCTTATGGGCTCCAGTTTAAGGAACGATCACATGGCAAATTCACCACAGGCCAAAAAACGCGCGCGTCAGAATGCGGCCCGTTTTGCTGTCAATAAAATGCGCCGCTCGCGTATCCGCACATATTTGCGCGCCGTTGAGGAAGCAATCGCATCAGGCGATCAGACTGCCGCTGCGGCTGCATTGAAGGCGGCCCAGCCTGAAATCATGCGCGGCGTGACTAAGGGCATCATGCACAAGAATACGGCCGCGCGCAAAGTCTCCCGCCTCGCGGCACGCGTCAAGGCTGTCGGCTAAAACCGAATCTGGCAGCAATGCCAAGTTGTGAAAAATTTCAAGCGCGCCTTTTTTGAGGTGCGCTTTTTTTGTCAGACTGTGATGCCGTCGCGCAGAAAATGAGATTTTTTAAAGCGACGAGAGATTCTTTTTCGTCAATCACAGAGTCAAGCGCGATGTTATGTTGATGGGTGCCCAAAGCCCTTGCTAGCTTAGCCATGCGATTCACATCGTTCCGGGGGGACATAAGGGGATTTGCGACACAAGAATGGGCAAGCGCATCGTGATGCAATCGTCCGCTCTGGTAATGTGTTGTCGACTTTATGCAAAGGCGGGAAGGCCCGAATTGGCCGTTTTGCTGATTGTGTCTGCGCTGATATCAGGGGTCTGCTCTCTGATGTTTGCCGCTGCTTATGACCCTTGACTGCTGCCGCGAAGCGCATGTCTGTTTTTGGACACATATGCGCCGCAGCCAATAGTTTTGGATAAAAGGCATCCGCTCAGGATAGGCAACCTGAGCGAAATTGTCTCTTTGTCTCGGTCAATGTGTCGTTTGCGCTGTGGCGCGTTGAGATTTGAATACCGGCTTGGGGGCAGTGATTGTAAATGACGAACGACATTTGGGCGAATGTACTTGGGGCGCTGAAGGGCACTGTAGGAGCAAGCAACTACTCCAGTTGGATCGCGCCACTGCAGTTTTCAAAATTGTCCGATGGCGTTGCCATTTTTGAGGTGCCAACAAATTTTATCGGCAATTACGTCTCTCAGAACTTCGGCGATCAGATCATTTACCAGCTGAAAAAAGCGGGCGGCGACGTCCATCGCTTGCGCTTCCGCGTCCCGTCGCAGTCGGTTGATGCCTCCAAGGGAAGAACCTCCGCGAAGCCTGCGCGCGACAAGGGATCATCCGGCCCGCTTGATGCGCGTTTCACGTTTGATACATTTGTCGTCGGCAAACCCAACGAACTGGCCCATGCTGCCGCCCGTCGTGTTGCCGAAGGCGGCCCTGTCACGTTCAACCCGCTTTTCCTTTATGGTGGCGTCGGCCTTGGAAAAACCCACCTGATGCACGCGATTGCCCATGAACTGAAGCAGCGCTCCCCGGAATTGAACGTGCTTTATCTTTCGGCTGAGCAATTCATGTACCGCTTCATCACCGCATTGCGCGAACGCAAGATGATGGATTTCAAATTGCTGTTTCGGTCTGTTGATATCCTGATGGTCGATGACGTGCAGTTTATCGGCGGCAAGGACAGCACGCAGGAAGAGTTCTTTCACACCTTCAATGCACTTGTTGATGCCGGAAAGCAGATCATCATTTCCGCCGACCGCGCGCCCGGTGAAATCAAGGACCTCGAAGAGCGGATAAAATCCCGTTTGCAATGCGGCCTCGTCGTTGACCTGCATCCAACGGATTATGAGCTGCGCCTGGGCATTCTGCAATCCAAAGTCGATGTCTATTCCGCCCAATATCCGGAGCTTGAAATCGCAGATGGTGTGCTTGAGTTCCTGGCGCATCGCATTTCGACAAACGTGCGTGTGCTGGAAGGCGCGTTGACCCGTCTGTTTGCTTTTGCATCACTCGTGGGCCGTGAGATTAATCTGGAGCTGACGCAGGATTGCCTTTCCGATGTGCTCAAGGCCTCCGACCGCAAAGTCACGGTCGAGGAAATCCAGCGCAAAGTGTCCGAGCATTACAATATCCGATTATCAGATATGATCGGCCCGAAGCGCGTACGCAACTATGCGCGCCCGCGCCAGATTGCGATGTATCTGGCCAAACAGATGACCAGCCGCTCTTTGCCGGAAATTGGGCGCCGTTTTGGTGGTCGCGACCACACTACCGTAATGCATGGCGTGCGCCGGATCGAAGAGCTGATGGCGCTTGATAGCCAGATCGCCGACGATCTGGAATTGTTGCGCCGCGCCTTGCAGGAATAGCACCCTGCGCTTGACGAAAGCAGGGCCTTCGTCAACAGTCCAACAAAACGCTTGAGGCGCTCGTGGAATAGGGTACATTCTGCGTCCGGCCTTGTCCGGCACCACGATTTGCGGAGATTGGGACATGAAATTCAGCATTGAACGTGCGGCACTTTTGAAAGCGGTGGCGCAAGCCCAATCCGTGGTCGAGCGACGCAATACGATCCCGATTCTCGCGAACGTCTTGATTGAGGCGGAAGGCGACGATGTCCACTTCCGCGCCACTGATCTGGATATCGAAGTGGTTGATCGCGCGCCTGCCAAAGTTGAACGCGCAGGCGCGACAACCGTCGCCGCCGTCACGCTGAATGAGATTGTGCGCAAGCTGCCCGATGGCGCGCTGGTCACGTTGACAGAGGACGGTGCATCTGGTCGCCTGACAATCGAAGCGGGGCGTTCGAACTTCTCACTGGCGACACTTCCCAAGGAAGACTTTCCGGTGATGGCGACCTCTGAATATGCGGCGAACTTCTCGGCGCCAGCACCAGTCCTGCGCCGCCTTTTCGACAAATCGAAGTTTGCAATCTCGACCGAAGAAACCCGGTATTACCTCAATGGTGTCTACATGCATGTTGCTGACAGCGATGGCGGCAAGGTTCTGCGCTGTGTGGCAACCGATGGTCACAGGCTCGCGCGGATTGATGCCGATCTGCCGGACGGTGCGGCGGACATGGCTGGCGTCATCGTGCCGCGCAAAACCGTGGGGGAGATGCGCAAGCTGCTGGACGATGATGATATCCAAATAGCGGTTTCTGTTTCTGAAACAAAAATCCGCTTTGCGACACCCGACATTACGTTGACATCGAAGGTGATCGACGGGACGTTTCCCGATTACACGCGCGTGATCCCGCAAGGCAACACGCGCAAGATGGAAGTCGACGCCAGCGAATTTGCCAAAGCGGTGGACCGTGTGGCGACAGTATCGTCAGAGCGGTCGCGCGCTGTGAAACTGGCCTTGGAAGAAGATCGCTTGGTGCTTTCGGTGAACGCACCTGACAGCGGCGCTGCGGAAGAAGAACTCGCCGTGGCTTACGGCGATGAGCGGCTGGAGATTGGCTTCAACGCCAAATATCTGTTGGAAATCGCCAGTCAGGTCGACCGCGAAAATGCGGTGTTCATGTTTAACTCTTCCGGTGATCCGACGTTGATGCGCGAAGGTAATGACACCTCAGCCGTCTATGTCGTGATGCCGATGCGTGTTTGACGGGGTCGGGATTTTCTAGAAAATCCTCGGGGTCGTCATGTCAAAACTTGTCTTATCAGAGCTGACCCTTTCTCATTTCCGATCCCATAAGCGGGCGACGGTTGCGCTTGATGGGCGTCCGATTGCGATTTTTGGCCCCAATGGGGCAGGAAAAACGAACCTTCTCGAAGCTGTGTCGTTGTTATCGCCTGGCCGTGGGATGCGCCGTGCTGGTGCCGATGATTTGACGCGCAGACCAGAGGCGCTGGGCTGGAAGATCACCGCAATCCTAGGGTCGTTGCATCAAACCCACGAGCTGGAAACATGGGCAGAGGCAGGCAACCCGCGCCAGCTACGCATCGACGGCAAAGCCGCCCCGCAAGTCGCGCTTGGCAGGATCGCCCGCATCTTGTGGCTGGTGCCATCCATGGATCGGCTATGGATTGAAGGGGCAGAGGGGCGCAGGCGGTTTCTCGACCGTGCCACGCTGAGCTTCGAGCCGACCCATGCGGACGCTGTGCTGAGCTACGAAAAGGCCATGCGCGAACGCAACCGTTTGTTGAAAGACATGGTGCGCGACCCGCATTGGTATTCCGCGATTGAAGCGCAAATGGCCGAAGCTGGGGCAACTATTCAACGCAACCGGCAGGATACGATTGTGCAACTGATGGCAGCCCAGAACGCTGCACCAACCGCCTTTCCGACGGCAAATCTGACGCTGACCTCTCCTGATCCCATCCCTGACGACCTACAAATGGCTCTGGCTGACAATCGCGGCCGCGATATGGCCGCCGGGCGCACGTTGATCGGGCCGCATCGCGCCGATCTGGACGCAGTTTTTGCCGAAAAAGGCACCTTGGCAAGAGACTGTTCAACCGGGGAGCAAAAGGCGCTTCTCATCAGCCTCATTCTCGCGAACGGGCGGGCCTTGGCGCGCGATTTTGGCGCCCCTCCGATCCTTCTGTTGGATGAGGTCGCGGCCCATCTTGACGCGACCCGCCGTGCGGCGCTTTATGACGAAATTGACGCGCTGGGCGCGCAAGCCTTTATGAGCGGCACAGGGCCTGAGCTGTTTTCAGAACTGGATGACCGTGCGCAGTACATTGAAGTGACCGAAACTGACCGGGAATCGGTCGTAATGCAAAGAACGAGCCTATGACACCGCAGCGTGTGACTTTGATAACTCTTGGCGTCGCGGATATCGCGCGGGCGAAAGCGTTTTATGGCGCCATGGGGTGGCAGCCCAGCGCGGATGAGGGCGAAGTGGTCTTTTATCAGATCAACGGGATGGTCCTGGGCCTATTCGGACTTGAACCGTTGGCCAGGGATCAGGGGCGGCCTGACGCCACGCTAGGAACGGGCGCGATGTCGCTCGCGCAGAACTTCACATCAGATGCCGAAGTGGACGCGGCCTATGCATTGGCGCTCAAGGCGGGCGCAACGCCGGTCAAGGCGCCCGAAAAGGTGTTTTGGGGTGGGTATTCCGGCTACTATGCTGATCCCGATGGGCATGTTTGGGAAGTCGCGCATAACCCGTTTTGGGCTTTGAATGACGACGGCAGCCTGACGTTGCCTGTACAATGACGATAACCGCCTATGAATTGCTCCTTTATGCGGGGGCTTTGCTGATCTTGTTCATGACCCCCGGACCAGTCTGGGTGGCGTTGTTGGCGCGGTCGCTGTCGGGCGGTTTTCAGGCCGCATGGCCGCTGGCGATGGGCGTTGCAATCGGCGACATCGTCTGGCCGCTTGTCGCCGTCCTGGGCGTATCCTGGCTGGTGTCAGAAGTCGCGGGCTTCATGGTCATTCTTAAATGGGTTGCGGTGATTGTGTTTGTGGCGATGGGTGTCGGGCTGATCCGCAATGCTGGTCATGCGCTGAGCGCCAACAGCAGGCTGACACGACCGGGAATGTGGGCGGGCTTTCTTGCGGGTTTGGCGGTGATTATCGGAAACCCCAAAGCCGTCCTATTCTACATGGGTGTATTGCCGGGGTTCTTTGATCTGAACGACGTCACAGTGCTCGATATGGTTACGATTTCAGCGCTGAGTTTCGTTGTTCCATTGGTAGGGAACCTCGTTCTGGCGGCATCTGTTGATCGGGTGCGCGGTGTGCTGAAATCTCCGACCGCGTTGCGGCGGATGAACACAATCGCAGGTTGGCTTTTGGTCGGTGTCGGGGTGGTTATTGCCCTGACTTAGGGCGCGATGCCGCTGCTTTGGAAAACCACAAAATCTTGTGCCATTTGCGTGACAATCACCCCTGTTTCGCATATATTTTGGGCAACGCGATACAAGGTACCCTGCATGGCCGACACTGACCAAAAAAATGAAGACTATGGCGCCGATTCTATCAAGGTTCTCAAGGGTCTAGAGGCGGTGCGCAAGCGCCCCGGCATGTATATCGGCGATACCGACGACGGGTCCGGCCTGCACCATATGGTTTACGAAGTTGTCGACAACGGAATTGATGAGGCATTGGCCGGTCATGCCGACCATGTTTATGTCAAGATAAACGCCGATGGCTCGGTGACTGTCGGTGACAACGGGCGCGGAATTCCGGTGGGTATCCACGAAGGAGAAGGCGTTTCAGCGGCAGAGGTCATCATGACCCAACTGCACGCGGGCGGTAAATTTGACAGCAATTCTTACAAAGTGTCGGGTGGTTTGCACGGCGTCGGTGTTTCGGTGGTGAATGCGCTTTCGGACTATCTGGAATTGCGCATCTGGCGCGATGGCAAAGAGCATTACGCCCGGTTTGAGGGTGGATTTACGAAAGAACACTTGCGCGTTGAAGGCCCCGCAAATGGCCGCAAAGGCACGGAGGTCACATTCCTCGCCTCATTGGACACGTTCAGCAACCGCGACTTTGAGTTTCACACGCTGGAAAAGCGCCTGCGCGAACTGGCGTTTCTGAACTCCGGCGTGCGGATCATCCTCGAAGACCTGCGCCCGGCAGAGTCGCTAAAAGCGGATCTCTTTTATGAAGGTGGCGTGAAGGAATTCGTCAAATACCTCGACCGTTCAAAGACACCCCTGCTGGACGCCCCGATTTATGTTTCAGGCGAACGCGATGATATCGGTGTTGAAGTCGCGATGTGGTGGAACGACAGCTACAACGAAATGGTGCTGCCCTTCACCAACAATATCCCGCAGCGCGATGGTGGTACACATTTGGCCGGTTTCCGCGGTGCTTTGACCCGTGCAATTGCGAAATACGCGACGGAAACCGGCATTTCGAAGAAAGAGAAAGTGTCGTTAACTGGCGATGATGCACGCGAAGGTTTGACATGTGTGCTGTCTGTCAAAGTCCCCGATCCGAAGTTCTCCAGCCAGACCAAAGACAAATTAGTCAGCTCTGAGGTGCGTCCTGCGGTTGAAAACCTGATGGGTGAAAAGCTGAATGAGTGGTTTGAAGAGAACCCCAATGAAGCGAAGATGATTATTTCCAAGATCGTTGAAGCCGCGGCCGCGCGTGAGGCCGCTCGCAAAGCGCGTGAAATTCGTCGCAAGTCTGCGATGGATGTGAATTTCAACGCCTCAAAGCTCAAAGATTGCTCTGAGAAAGACCCCAGCAAGACCGAAGTATTCTTGGTGGAGGGTGACTCTGCTGGTGGTTCTGCGCAAACTGGTCGTGATCGTGGGACGCAGGCAATTCTGCCTCTCAAGGGTAAGATCCTGAACGTCGAACGCGCGCGTTTCGACCGGATGCTGTCCAGCCAAGAAATCGGCAACCTTGTCATGGCGCTGGGTACGGGCATTGGGCGTGACGAATTCAACATCGAAAAGCTGCGGTATCACAAAGTCATCATTATGACAGACGCGGACGTTGACGGTGCGCATATTCGGACGCTTCTGTTGACGTTCTTTTTCCGCCAGATGCCAGAGCTGATTGAGGGTGGATATCTCTACATCGCGCAACCGCCGCTTTATAAGGTCGCGCGTGGCAAATCCGAAGTTTACCTCAAGGATCAGGCCGCGATGGACGAGTACCTGATTGAACAGGGCATCGATGGCGCAATGCTGCGTCAGGGCAATGGCGAGGAAATCTCCGGCAACGATTTGCGGCGCGTGGTCGATGAGGCCCGCCAGATGAAGCGTGTCCTTGAAGCCTTCCCGACCCATTATCCACGTCACATTCTGGAACAAGCCGCAATTGCTGGTGCTTTTGTGCCCGGCGTCGTTGACAACGATCTGCAAGGCACGGCTGACCGCGTGGCGCAGCGGCTCGATCTGATCGCGCTGGAATGGGAGCGCGGCTGGCAAGGCCGCATCACACAAGACAAAGGGATGCGCTTGGCCCGTATCCTGCGCGGTGTCGAAGAAGTGCGCACGCTGGATGGCCCGATGCTGCGTGGCGGTGAGGCCCGTCGCACGGGCACCTTCACGCAAAGCTTGCAGGATGTTTACAATCTGCCCGCAACGCTGGTTCGCAAGGACCGCAGCCAGATCATTCATGGCCCACTGGATTTGCTGAAAGCCATCCTTGAAGAAGGCGAAAAGGGACTATCATTGCAGCGCTACAAAGGTCTGGGTGAAATGAACCCTGACCAACTTTGGGAAACCACTCTCGACCCCGACGCCCGGACACTATTGCAGGTCAAAGTTGCGGATGTGGCGGAAGCTGATGACCTCTTTACCAAGCTGATGGGTGATGTCGTCGAACCACGTCGCGAGTTTATCCAGAACAACGCGCTCAACGTGGAAAACCTTGATTTCTAGAACCAGCGTCGCGCCCATCTGAAAACGAAGGGCGCGATTGCGATGACCAATGTGATCCGAACGATGTGCATCACGGACACATAGGTGACATCCTGACCCATCGCGAGCGTGAGCAGGGACATTTCTGTCAGACCGCCGGGTGAGAACGCCAGAAATGCCTGTGCAAGCGGCACGCCGCTGATCCAAGCGATGACTTCGGCAAAACCGATGGCGGCAATCAGCATCAGCAAAGACGCGATTGCCGAAAGTCCGACGTCCCGTCGGACCTCTGCCATTGTTGCGCCGATAAAGCGTGTGCCGATAATCGTGCCGATTGTGATCTGTGCGGCGACGACAAAAAGCGTCGGTGGTGAAGCAGTGACCCAGCCTGCTACATGGGCAATACCGCTGAGGATCATCGGCCCGAAAACCGGCGCAGCTGGCAGGCCCAACCGCTTGCCTAAAATCGCTCCAGCCACAGCACAAAGGCCCAGGATAATATAGTCGCGCAGCGAGATCTCATAAAGACCAATCCATTGGGGCGCGCCGGGTCCGCCGCTCGAAACGCCAATAAAAAGACCAAAAAACAAGGCGACAAACACAATGATTATCAGAACGCGTGCGGCATGTGCCAATGCAATGCGGCGTTCATCCCCGCCGGCCTCTGCACCCAATAGCAGCATCTCGTTGATCCCACCGGGCATCGCGGCGTAGAATGCAGTGACCGCATCGTATCCGCCGACCCGCTTGTAGACGGCAAAGGAAATGCCCGCCGCAGATGCGAGAAAAAGCGGCAGCAAGGCAAGCGTGATGAGCCAGGTTCCCAAAAAGCCAAAGATTTCAGGGGTGACACTCGACCCCAACATCACCCCGATGATCGGAATGACATAGAAGCGCAGTCCGTCTGGCCCGGAAACAGGTGCGCGTATCATTGCGGCGACCGTGTTGAGGATCATTGGCCCCAACATCCATGGCAAGGGCAAGCCCAGAAAATACGCGCCCAACCCGCCTGCCACACCAATCACCAAGGCAAAGCCCTGAGGAATGAGCCGGTTATGAGCGATCATACTTCAGACCTAGATGCCGCCGATGTGATGAGTGCCGCGTTTCCGGGCGAGGGCCATTTGCTTCTGCCGCTCCCGA
>NZ_JBELFI010000039.1:0-19250 GCF_042093035.1 Yoonia sp.
ACAATGCGTGCGTTTTTTGAGGGCGTGGGCAATGCAGACACTGCCGGTGTCTGGGAAGGAGCGCCGAACCTGCGCCCTGATTTTCGTGCGCAGCATCAAAAGAAGCTCGACAAGATGGCCCGCGTTGCCAAGGCGGAGCAGATGATTTGATGTTTGCTGTTGGATCATCTGTTGTTGGGGGCGCTGCCCCCGCTGCGCTCCCCCGGAGTTTTTGGGCCAAGATGAAGTTGGGGGGTCTCTCCTGATGCTTGTCACCGATCATGACCGCGCAGGCGGATATTGGGGGGCTATTTATGCCTTCTGTGCCGTCAAGGGATTGCAGGTGGTGATTGATGGCCCTGTGGGTTGCGAAAACCTGCCAGTGACCTCTGTGCTGCATTACACCGATGGCCTGCCGCCGCATGAGTTGCCGATTGTTGTCACCGGTCTTGGCGAAACGGAGATGGGTGAGGGCACCGAAGAGGCGATGAAGCGCGCTTGGGAAACCCTTGATCCTGCGTTGCCTGCCGTTGTTGTTACTGGTTCGATTGCAGAGATGATCGGCGGCGGGGTCACCCCGCAAGGCACGAACATCCAACGCTTTTTGCCGCGCACGATTGATGAAGACCAATGGGAATGCGCTGACCGCGCTATGACCTGGATCTTTACTGAATTTGGCATGACCAAAGGCCGGATGCCGCCGGAAAAGAAGCGCGAAGAAGATGCCAAGCCACGGGTGAATATCCTCGGGCCGATGTATGGCGCTTTCAATATGCCGTCTGATCTGGCTGAGATCCGCCGCTTGGTCGAAGGCATCGGTGCAGAGATCAACATGGTGATGCCGCTGGGCGCCCATGTCGCTGAGATGCGCAATCTGGTGAACGCAGACGTCAACGTCACCATGTACCGCGAGTTTGGCCGCGGGCTGTGCGAAGTTTTGGGTAAGCCTTACCTGCAAGCGCCGTTTGGCATTGATTCCACAACAAAATTCCTGCGCAAGCTGGGTGAGTTGACGGGCCTCGACCCTGAGCCGTTCATCGCGCAGGAAAAGCATTCAACTATCAAACCCGTTTGGGATTTGTGGCGTTCTGTCACGCAGGATTTCTTTGCCACGGCTGAGTTCGGCATCGTTGCCAATGAAACCTATGCCCGCGGCGTGCGTCACTACCTTGAAGGTGATCTTGGATTTCCTTGCGCGTTTGCCGTGGCCCGGACCCGTGGCAAGAAAACCAACAACGATGAAGTGCGCAGCCTGATCCATACCAAGCGCCCGCTGATTGTTTTGGGTTCGATCAACGAGAAAATGTATATGGCAGAGATGAAGGCAGGGCATGGCCCATCGCCGGTATTTATCCCCGCCAGTTTCCCCGGTGCTGCAATCCGTCGTGCCACGGGCACGCCGTTCATGGGCTATGCCGGTGCCACTTACCTACTGCAGGAAGTCTGCAACGGTCTGTTTGACGCGCTGTTCCATATTCTGCCTTTGGGCACGGATATGGATGCAGCTGGCGACGCCACATTGACCCCGCTGCGCCGTGATTTCCCCTGGGATGCCGATGCGCAAGCCAAACTGGATGAGATCGTGGCAACGCACCCGATCCTGACCCGCATTTCTGCTGCCAAAACGCTGCGCGATGCAGCGGAGCGTGCAGCGCTCGACGCCGGTAACGACCGGGTTGTTCTTGAAACCGTCGAAACTCTGCAACCATCCACTGGAGGACGCAAATGACCGATTTCACAACAGATGCACCGATGACCCGGGCCCGGACTGCGCCCCCGAAACGTGAATACTACGCGTATTTCACGCTGATCTTTGTGGCGACACTGCCGCTTTGCATCCTGACATGGGTGTTGTCCGCGGCCCGCCGGATGGAACTGCCCGCAAAAGGGCCATTTGCAAAGGCCTGGACACAGGCCCGCATTATTACGCCGCAGATCTTCAGCGCATGAAGCATCTCGGCAGGACATTTGCCCTGAGATACGGGCATCCGATGTTCATCATTCCCCCCCGGGATGGTGGATTGGGGCAGAGGAAGAGCTTCTGTCGTAACCCGGCCGCGGGGGGTGCGCGGCGTCAGTACTTTATTTTGGAGACAAAACATGGCTGACAAATCTGATCTGTCTTTCACAGGTCTCACTGATGAGCAGGCCCAGGAGCTGCACGCAGTCTACATGAGCGGGTTCACGATCTTCACGATCGTGGCTGTCGTTGCTCACGTGCTGACGTACATCAAGCTACCTTGGTTCAGCTGGTAGGAGAGGAATAGCACATGGCACAGTTCTACAAGATCTGGCTGGTATTCGACCCACGCCGCGTTTTCGTGGCACAGGGCGTATTCCTGTTTTTGCTTGCAGCGATGATTCACCTCGTCCTGCTGAGCAATGAAAGCACAAACTGGTTCCAGCTCGCCTTTGGCGGAATGTAATCGGCTTTTGCCGCAAAGATAAAGCTGCGGGCGGGCCGTCCGATCCGCCCGTGGCAAACACCGACATCGACGACAACAGGGCGCACCGGAACGCGGATGCAGGTCCTGTTCATGAATGGAGATTGGAAGATGGCACAGCTCAGCTTCGAGAGAAAATACCGGGTCCGTGGCGGGACATTGGTAGGCGGTGATCTGTTCGACTTTTGGGTGGGGCCATTTTACGTTGGCTTCTTCGGGGTCACGACGTTCTTTTTCGCCGTCCTTGGGACAATATTGATTTTTTACGGGGCCAGCCAAGGCCCGACATGGAACCCGTGGTTGATTTCCATCGACCCGCCACCGCTTGAATACGGTCTGGGTCCGGCGCCATTGATGGAAGGCGGCCTTTGGCAAATCATCACGATTTGCGCAATTGGTGCCTTTATCAGCTGGATGATGCGCGAGGTGGAGATTTGCCGAAAACTCGGCATCGGCTATCATGTTCCATTCGCATTTGGTGTGGCGATCCTGGCCTATCTGACGCTTGTCGTGATCCGCCCGGTTCTGCTGGGTGCCTGGGGATATGCGTTCCCCTATGGTATCTTCAGCCACCTCGATTGGGTGAATAACGTGGGCTACGCTTACGGCAATTTTCACTACAATCCCGCGCATATGATTGCGATCACGTTCTTCTTTACCACCTGTCTGGCGCTTGCGTTGCACGGCTCATTGGTATTGTCGGCCGTGAACCCCCCCAAAGGCCAGGAAATCAAGTCGCCCGACCACGAAGACACCTATTTTCGTGATCTGATCGGCTATTCGATCGGGCCATTGGGTATTCACCGTCTGGGCCTGTTTCTGGCGCTGAACGCTGGTTTCTGGTCAGCGATTACAATGGTGATTACCGGCACTATCTGGTTCGATGAATGGATCGTTTGGTGGGACTGGTACTATGAGCTCCCTTGGTGGGTTGATCTGTAGGAGGATTATGAACAATGGCTGAATATCAAAACATCTTCACGCAGGTTCAGGTCCAAGGACCACCTGAGATGGGCGTCGCCGGACATGATGGCGCAGCAATCGACCGTGGCGAAGGCACGCGGTTTTCAAAGCTCGCGGGTCTCTTTGGGAATGCTCAGCTAGGGCCTATCTATCTGGGTTCTTTCGGGGTGATCTCACTGGCGACTGGCCTGATCTGGTTTGTCATGGTTGGCATGTCCTTCTGGGCACAGGCCGATTACAACCCGGCAATCTTCCTGCGCGACCTTTTCTGGTTCTCGCTTGATCCGCCCTCACCGGGCTATGGCCTCGGAATGCCACCAATGGATGACGGCGGTTACTTCATGATCGCATCGTTCTTCCTGCTGATCTCTGTTCTGGCGTGGTGGGTGCGCACTTATCTGCGTGCAGAGGCGTTGGGCATGGGCAAACACGTCGCATGGGCGTTTGCCTCAGCGATCTGGCTGTTCCTTGTGTTGGGTCTGTTCCGTCCGATCCTGATGGGCGACTGGTCAGAGATGGTGCCTTACGGTGTGTTCTCTCACCTTGATTGGACGAACCTGTTTTCGATCACATATGGCAACCTGTTCTACAATCCATTCCACGCGCTGAGCATTGCGTTCCTTTATGGTTCTGCCCTGCTGTTTGCGATGCACGGTGCGACGATACTGGCCGTCAGCCGCTTCGGCGGCGAGCGCGAGATCGAGCAGATCGTTGACCGCGGTACCGCGACTGAGCGTGCGGCCTTGTTCTGGCGCTGGACCATGGGCTTCAACGCCACAATGGAAGGTATCCACCGCTGGGCCTGGTGGTTCGCAGTGCTGACAACGCTTACGGGTGGTATCGGTATTCTGTTGACCGGTACGGTTGTTGATAACTGGTATGTCTGGGCGCAGGTCCATGGCTATGCCCCAGTGAACTAGGGAGAGAGATGATGAAAAACGAAAACATCCTCGACATGAGCGAAAAGAGTAGGCTTACCGCCGATATCACGCTCTTGATGCTGAAAGGTGCTGGGTATGCGGCTGTGTTCGTGTTGGCGCTTTGGTTTATCATCGCGGCGATGGCCTTTATCGGCCGGATCCTGCCGGAAGAAAGCCGCCAGACCCCCGACCCGATCAATCGCTCATCCATGATGATCGAAGTGATCGAAGACGTCGTACACGTCTGAAGATTGGGGCAGGCGGTGCGCGACGCAGCGCCTGCTTCTTTGCCATCGGGCTACCCTCCCTGGCTGGCCCGGTATTGGGACTTCGCGTCCCAGTTCCCTTCCTGTTGGCTACAGGAGACTAGCGTCGCAATTGGGTTATCCCATTTGCGGCGCTTTTTCATTTACTTCAAAGGTGCCGCAATGACCGATCGCCCCCATACGCCGTTTCTTGATGCCATTGTCGGCCCTGCCGATATCCGACGATTGAGTGATGCCGCCATCTCCAATCTGGCCGACGATGTCCGGACTGAGGTGATTTCCGCAGTCTCGGAAACAGGCGGGCATCTTGGATCGTCCTTGGGTGTAGTTGAGCTGACGACCGCCATTCATGCGGTTTTTGATACGCCGCGTGACAAGGTCATATATGACGTCGGCCACCAGTGTTACCCGCACAAGGTGTTGACCGGCCGCCGTGATCGCATTCGCACCCTGCGTCAGGAAGGAGGCCTATCCGGTTTTACCAAGCGGGCAGAAAGCGAATATGACCCGTTTGGTGCCGCGCATTCGAGTACGTCGATCTCCGCCGCTCTGGGGTTTGCGGTTGGCCGCGACATGGGGATGCCGACAGGTGATGCGGTTGCCGTGATTGGCGATGGTTCCATCAGCGCAGGCATGGCCTATGAGGCGATGAACAATGCGGGTGCCGAGGGGCGTCGCCTGTTTGTTATCCTCAATGACAATGAGATGTCGATTGCGCCACCTGTCGGGGCCATGTCCAAGTATTTGTCCGGCCTTTATGCATCTCCCATGGGAGAGTTGCACAAGATGGCCGAAGGGTTTGAGGCGGCGCTGCCGGGGCCATTGCGCGATCACGCACGCCGCGCCCGTAATCTGGTGACAGGCATGCAGACAGGTGGTTCCGGAACGCTTTTTGAAGAACTTGGTTTTTCCTATGTTGGTCCGATTGATGGGCATGACATGAACCAATTGTTGCCTGTTCTGCGCGCCGCCCGCACCCGCGCGACCGGGCCGGTCCTGATCCACGTTTGCACGACGAAGGGCAAGGGTTATGCGCCTGCAGAAACCAGCGCTGATCGCGGGCATGGCGTTTCAAAATTCGATGTGGCCAGCGGTGCGCAAGCCAAATCACGCCCAAACGCGCCCAGCTATACCAAGGTTTTTGGCAGTGCGCTGACGACAGAAGCGCAACTTGATCCAAGCATCGTTGCCGTGACTGCCGCGATGCCATCTGGAACAGGTGTCGATATCATGGGTGCGCGCTTTAAAAATCGCGTCTTTGACGTGGGCATCGCGGAACAACACGGCGTGACCTTCGCCGCAGGTATGGCGGCCAGCGGATTGAAGCCGTTCTGCGCGATTTATTCGACGTTCCTGCAACGCGGATACGATCAGGTCGTTCATGACGTGGCCTTGCAAAATCTGCCCGTCCGTTTCGCAATTGACCGCGCCGGTTTGGTGGGGGCCGACGGACCGACGCACGCGGGGGCCTTTGATATTGGCTTCCTGTCCGCCCTGCCAAACATGACCGTGATGGCCGCCGGAGACGAGCTTGAATTGATGCATATGGTCCGCACCGCTGCGGCCTTTGATGATGGTCCAATAGCTTTCCGCTATCCACGTGGTGAAGGCGTCGGGTTGGAACTGCCTGAACGTGGTGATCTGATCGAAATCGGCAAAGGCCGGATTGTCCAAGAAGGGACGGATGTCGCCATTTTGTCGTTTGGCGCCCACCTGTCAGAGTGTCGGAAAGCTGCCGAAAAGCTTGCCGCACAAGGTATCAGTACGACGGTTGCGGATGCACGATTTGCCAAGCCGTTGGATCGCGCGCTGATCCGCCAGCTTTTGCGCAATCACAAGGCGCTTATCACGGTTGAGCAGGGCTCTCGGGGTGGTTTTGGCGCGATGGTGCTGCATGATCTGGCCAACGACGGTTTGCTGGACGGGCGCTGCGCGATCCGCACGATGACGCTGCCGGACCGCTATATCGATCACGCGGCCCCTGATGCAATGTATGCAGATGCAGGGCTGACCGCGGTCGACATTGCAGCCACGGCCATGCAAGCGGCAGGGGTGGAGATAAAGCGCGTTGACCAGCCGTCCCGGGCTTGACCCGGGACCTCGGGCTATCCCTTCGATGAGGTCCAGATCAAGTCCGGGACGCGATATCAGTCAAAGCGGGTCAGTCTGGAATAGCCAGACCTTCAAGCCACCATGCGGGATTGGCGCGCCTTTTGGTTTAAAGGGAAGCCCCATGGCTTTCGCCAAGCCCGCCTCATTCGTGACGACCCCAACGCGCCAGCCTGAGAATTCACGTTTGATGGCCTCACCCAATCCGGCATAGACACCGCAGAGCATCTTCTGGTTGCCGATCCGCGCGCCATAGGGCGGGTTGCAGATGATGAGGCCGGGTGGTCCATCGGGGCGTTTGATGTCGGCGGCGGAGAGGTTCTCAAAGTTGATCGCTTCTGACACGCCAGCACGCGCGGCGTTCGCACGGCTCATGCGGATTGCACCTGCGTCCCGGTCGCTGCCGTAGAAACGACGGGCGATCGGCCGCCTGTGTTCACCCATCTTGCGCAGGATGCTCCAGCGTCCCGCATCGAAATTGGCCAGATGCATGAAAGCAAAGTCGCGGCTGCGACCGGGTAGGAGTCCGGCAGCGATCTCTGCGGCCTCTATCAAAAAGGTGCCGGAACCGCACATCGGGTCCAGCACAGGCTCTGACCCGTCGTAGCCGCATTCACGCAGCATCAGGGCCGCCAGCGTTTCACGCATCGGGGCTTTGCCGACGGCCTCTTTGTGGCCGCGTTTATGAAGGCTTTCACCTGAGGTATCGATGCTGATAGTCACCCGATTGTCGTCGATGCGCAGCTTGATCGTGACCGGGGCATCGGCGCTGATCGTCAAGCCGTGGCTGTCTTTCAACGCCGTTTCAATGCGTTGGGTCGCTGCACCTGCGTGATATATTTTGGATTTCCTGGAAGTGCTGACCTCGACCCTCACAGGGACATCATTGCGCAAAATATCTCCCCAGGGAAACTTCCGCGCGCGCTTGTCCAATTGTGCCAGATGAAATGCCATGAAGCTGCCGATGCGTGCCAAAATCCGGGTCGCGCCCCGCATCACCAAATTGGCCCGCCAGACGTCGTCCCATCCACCGGTGAAGGTCACACCGCCTTGACTGCGCAGGGCATTTGAAAAGCCATTTGACAGCGCTTCGGAAAGCAACGCGTCCTCAAACCCGGGGGTGGCGACCATAAAGATTTCGAAATTGTCTTCCATCATCGATGCATAGGCGCGAACCCCGATGGTTCCAAGCGCCGACTTACTGCGGAACCTCGGGGGCGAAGTCGCGTGTGGGTGAGGTTCCGGGTTTCGGCTGTGGTTTCGCAATGCCTTCAAGTGCTTTCAGCGGACGGCGGACGGCCTCTGTCAGGCCGGGTTTTTTGGGGGCGGCGGTCTGTTTGCTGACCTCAATGATCAAGACGCCACCTGCCGCCACAACCGGCACTTTATGCCCGACCCGCTCCAGAAAATCGGCAGATTTGCGCCAGATCTTGTGCCTTGATGGGGGTTGGTAGAGCGCAGACATTGTCCGCTCCGTGACGAACTGATGTTTGCGTAGCTGGGCCTCAAGCTGGCTAATCGAATAAGGGCGGCCATAGCCGAACGGCGTGGCATCCGACCGCGACCATAGCCCGGCGCGGTTTGGCACGATGATAACTGCCCGCCCGCCGGGGCCAAGCACGCGCCACGCCTCATCAAGCAGAAGCGAGGGCTGTTCGGTCGTTTCCAACCCGTGCAGTATCACCAGTTTGTCCACATCGCCGGTTTCAATTGGCCAAAGCGTATCTTCGCATAACACGCTGACGTTTTTGCCATCGGCGGGCCATGGCATCACCCCTTGCGGCCCCGGCATCAACCCGATCACGCGCCGCGCCTCTTTGAGGTATGGCCGCAGCAGGGGCAGCGCGAACCCGAAGCCCACGACCATCTGGCCCTTCGCTTCTGGCCAGATTGCCACCAGTTCATCACGGATTACTTTCTGCGCCGCCCGCCCCAAGGCGCTGCGATAGTAAAAATTGCGCAAATCCAAAACGTCGAGATGCATTGCGGTTGGCGACCTCTTCGGCAAAGCTATGTGATAAGCATAACAAGTGAGGACGGCAAAGCTATGACAAAGACAAATGCGGTAGAGTTGGTCGTGGTGCCCTGCCTTCAGGACAACTATGCGTTCTTGATACATGATGCGACGACTGGCGACACCGCCCTGATTGACGCCCCAGATGCACCACCCATTCAGGCAGAGCTTGATGCGCGTGGATGGACGCTGACGGATATACTCATCACGCATCATCATTGGGATCACGTTGATGGTCTGGAAGCCTTGCGCGGCGATGCGCGGGTGATTGGTGCGAAGGCGGATATGCACCGCCTGCCCAATCTTGATATCGCTGTTGATGAGGGGGATATGATCGAAGTCTGTGGCCAGCGCACGCATATCTTTGATGTGTCCGGGCATACAATTGGCCATATCGCCTTTCACATGCCGGAGGCTGGGTTTGTATTTACCGCTGACAGTCTGATGGCGCTGGGGTGCGGGCGGCTGTTTGAAGGCACGCCTGCGCAGATGTGGGACAGCATGCAAAAGCTGCGTTCTTTGCCGGAAGACACGCTTGTTTGTTCAGGCCATGAATACACAATGGCCAACGCCCGTTTCGCCGCATCCCTTGACCCCGAAAATCCTGACCTTATCTTACGTATCAAAGAGACCGAAGCAGCGCGTGCCGCTGGTCAGCCGACGGTCCCTTCAACCTTAACCCTGGAAAAGCGCACAAACCCATACCTGCGTGCTGATCTTCCTGAATTCAAAGCTGTGTTGGGCATGCCAAATGCATCCGATGTGGATGTGTTCACGCATGTGCGCGCCCTCAAAGATAACTTCTAGGCAATATCCTGACGGATAAGCGCGGAAAAAGGGCGAAAATGACGGCATCACGTGATTTGTGATGCCGAAATGGAAAAAAGTCCTTGAAGGTTGGCAAATAAAACCAAACCTTAAGGGTAACAGGCCACGGTTGGTGTGTGCATGTCGCGCGCTGACCCCCGATATGAAGGAGCACAAGCCGTGCCATCATTTTCGACGACACTAGAGCAGGCCATTCACGGCGCGCTGGCGCTTGCCAACGAACGTAAACATGAACTTGCCACGCTGGAGCATTTGTTGCTGGCGCTGATTGATGAACCCGATGCCGCGCGCGTCATGCGGGCCTGTTCGGTGAACCTTGATGATCTGCGTAAAGATCTTGAGGATTTCATTGACGATGATCTCTCTTCGTTGATTACGGATGTCGAGGGTTCGGAAGCCGTGCCGACTGCCGCGTTCCAGCGCGTCATTCAGCGCGCGGCGATTCATGTGCAATCTTCTGGTCGCAACGAAGTGACCGGCGCCAACGTGCTGGTCGCCATTTTTGCAGAGCGTGAAAGCAACGCGGCATATTTCCTGCAAGAGCAGGATATGACCCGCTATGACGCAGTGAATTTCATCGCGCATGGCGTAGCCAAAGACCCTGCTTTTGGCGAAGCGCGTCCTGTGACGGGCGCCGCTGAGGAAGGTGAAACGATTGCGCCGGGTGAGGCCGACGAAAAAGAGAGTGCCTTGGGCAAGTACTGCGTCGATTTGAACGCAAAGGCGACCAAAGGCGATGTCGATCCATTGATTGGCCGCAGCCATGAGGTGGAACGCTGCATTCAGGTGCTGTGCCGTCGCCGCAAGAACAACCCGCTTTTGGTGGGCGATCCGGGCGTGGGTAAAACCGCGATTGCCGAGGGTCTGGCCTTCAAGATCGTCAACGGTGAAACGCCGGAAGTGCTGTCAAAGGCCACGATCTATTCGCTGGATATGGGCGCATTGCTGGCTGGTACCCGCTATCGCGGTGATTTTGAAGAACGCCTGAAAGCCGTCATGACAGAGATGGAAGACCATCCTGATGCGGTGCTGTTCATTGATGAAATCCACACTGTGATTGGTGCCGGTGCGACCTCTGGTGGCGCGATGGATGCGTCGAACTTGCTGAAGCCGGCATTGCAGGGTGGCAAGCTGCGTTGCATGGGATCGACCACTTACAAGGAATTCCGCCAGCATTTCGAAAAAGATCGCGCGCTTTCCCGCCGTTTCCAGAAAATCGACGTAACAGAGCCTTCGGTCCCTGACGCGATCAAGATTTTGCAGGGCATCAAGCCTTATTTCGAGGAGCATCACAGTATCAAATACACCGCTGATGCGATCAAGACGGCTGTCGAATTGTCCGCGCGTTATATCAACGATCGCAAACTGCCGGATAAGGCGATCGACGTGATTGATGAGGCCGGTGCCGCACAGCACCTGGTTGCTGAATCCAAGCGTCGCAAGACCATCGGCACCAAAGAGATCGAGAATGTCGTCGCCAAGATCGCCCGCATTCCGCCCAAAAACGTCTCCAAGGATGATGCCGAGGTGCTCAAGGATCTTGAGAAGTCGCTGAAACGCGTTGTCTTTGGTCAGGATACGGCGATTGAAGCGCTTTCTTCGGCCATCAAGCTGGCCCGTGCGGGTCTGCGTGAGCCTGAAAAACCGATTGGCAACTACCTGTTTGCAGGTCCAACTGGTGTGGGTAAAACCGAGGTCGCCAAGCAGTTGGCGGATACGCTGGGTGTTGAATTGATGCGCTTTGATATGTCCGAGTACATGGAAAAGCACGCGGTATCGCGCCTGATTGGTGCGCCTCCCGGATACGTTGGTTTTGACCAAGGTGGGATGCTGACCGACGGGGTGGATCAGAACCCGCATTGCGTTTTGTTGCTCGACGAGATGGAGAAAGCACACCCTGACGTCTACAACATCCTGTTGCAGGTGATGGACCACGGTAAGTTGACGGATCACAACGGTCGCACGACCGATTTCCGCAATTTGATTATCATCATGACCTCCAACGCCGGTGCGGCAGAAATGTCGAAGAACGCGCTGGGCTTTGGCCGTGAGAGTCGCGAAGGCGAGGATACGGCCGCGATTGAGCGGACGTTCACACCAGAGTTCCGCAACCGTCTGGATGCGGTGATTAGCTTTGGCGCATTGCCCAAGCCGGTCATCATGCAAGTGGTCGAGAAGTTCGTGCTTCAACTGGAAGCGCAGTTGATTGACCGCAATGTACACATTGAGCTGACCAAAGGCGCCGCCGAGTGGCTGGCTAACAAAGGCTACGATGAGAAAATGGGTGCGCGTCCACTGGGCCGCGTCATTCAGGAACACATCAAGAAGCCGCTGGCCGAAGAACTGCTGTTTGGCAAGCTGGTGAAAGGCGGCATCGTGAAAGTTGGTGTGAAGAAAGGTGAACTTGAGCTGAAGTATGAAGCGCCTGCTCAAGGTCGGATTTCCGGTGGCGGGGACAAGCCGCCGCTTTTGACGGCAGACTAGACACAGATGGACGAATGACAGGGCCGCTCTGAGGGGTCAGGGCGGCCTTTTTTGTATGGTGTTGTCATTCATTCGGGTGACACGGCTTTCTTGGCGCGCGGTTTATGATCCTCTTGTTGATGAAGAGGAGAACGAGGCATGAATTGGGATCGCATGAACAAGAACGCCGCACGCACCGGGTCTTTCGTTGGTCAAGGTCCGGCTGATGAGGATGCTTATTTTACGGCCTTCGCAAGCGATGACAAAGCTCTGGTCGTTGCAACCGCAATTTCGGCCCTGCGCGGTGTAATGAAACAACTGCCTATTGCGACAAACCGCGCTGCTGTGGTCAAGTGATACGCCTATGCTGGATCATCGCGGACGCAACATGGACCCTGAACTTATAGGACCTGAGGCAGACTGTTTGGCTGTTCTTGACGTTATCGAAGGTGATGTGCGGGCCTATTTCGCAAAAGACCTCGACTTGCTCTCTACATTCTACCTGCAAGAGGACAGGATGATTTCCTTGATGCAGATCGCCGGAACCGGGTTGATCCGGTGTTGGGGGTGGCAGGAGTTTGAGGCGCTGTTGCGGCGCAATCTGGCAGAAACGCCTGGCCCCTCTGCTGGCGATATCAGACGTCGGAAAGTAAACGTTAAAGTCGACAAAGACATGGCTTGGGCCTCTTTTGACCAAGTTGTGACCACTGTTGGCGATGCGACGGACCCCCCATCATTCTCGCACAACATCCGCGTCCTTGAACGCATTTCGGGCCGCTGGCTCATCGTGTTCCACGGTGTGTTTGAGCCGATGTCCGAAGCGCAAACTGCGCCGTCCATTGAAGTGGATGAAAACGCTTGTGTGATTTCGATGAATATGGCCGCCAAGGACCGGCTTGCTGAATTTCGTGGACTGACAATCAGTGCTGGCACCCTTCACGCGGCCCGTCCCGCATGGGATAAGCTTCTTCGAGAGGCGATTGAACGTGCTGCCGCCTTGCGCCTCTATTCCCGCTTACATGGCGAGGTTGGCCGCGGGCAACATGTCGTTTTCCCTGTGGTGCTCGGTGAAGATGACAAAGGTGCCAGTGTTGTTTGCCTTGTGGAAGTAACTGACTTCAGTGTCTGGGTGACTTTCGATGACCACGCGGCGCTTGGAAGAAGGCTAAGCGTGGCAAGGGCTGTTTATGGTCTCTCCCGGGCGCAGCTCGCCTTGGCCCGGGAAATTGCAGAGGGCAATGACCTCTCGGCGGCAGCGGAGATTCTGGGAATCACCGTCAATACGGCAAGAACCCATTTGCGACGTATGTTCGACAAGACGGGAGTGCGCAGCCAAACAGCGCTTTTGCGGGTCATATTGGGGTTGGGATGACGTGCCAGCTCAACGCTCTGTCAGCTTCAATTCGATCCGCCGGTTTTGCGCGCGTGCTTCCGGTGTATTTGCCGGATTGAGCGGCTGATATTCACCAAATCCGTTCGCGGCAAGGCGTCGCGGATCAATGTCAAGATCGTCCGACATGAACCGCACAACCGAAAGGGCGCGCGCCTGGCTGAGTTCCCAATTGTCCGCAAAGCGGCCACCGCCGCTCATTGGGATATTATCGGTATGCCCATCAACCCGGATGATCCAGTCAATGTTGTCGGGAATGTCATCGGCGATATTGCGCAGAATATTGGCGACATTTGCGATTTCCGCTTTTCCAGCCTCGGCAAGCGTGGCGCTGCCTGGCTCGAAAAGTACTTCGGAGGCGAA
Source organism: Yoonia sp. (assembly GCF_042093035.1). Taxonomy (GTDB): domain Bacteria; phylum Pseudomonadota; class Alphaproteobacteria; order Rhodobacterales; family Rhodobacteraceae; genus Yoonia. Next base: position 13,740 of record NZ_JBELFI010000039.1, read on the forward strand.
AATAAAGCGGTCGCCATCGATGCGGATGCGGTCCTGTCCTTCGAGGATTTCGCGCAATTGCCCGAAAAAGTCCGACTTGAAGCGCGACAAATCCTGGGCCTCTTCCGCCAGTCGCGCCGCTTCTTCTTCAAGCCGCGCCTTTTCGACTTCGAGCCGTTGGCGTTCCGCTTCTTCAAGCGCAAGACGCTGGCGTTCTTCGGATACGGCCCGCGCCAGCGCGGTGTTCAGCTGTGAGCCAAGCGTTTCGATTTGCACCTGTGCCTCGCGGTCGGCATCTTCGGCAAGGTTGAGCAAGGTTTGCAGGTTTCCGACCTGATTGCGCAATTCGGTGACCTGTTCGTTCAGCAAAGTGACCTGACGCTGGCTCTCCGCAGAGAGCGCCTCTTCACGGCTGAGTTGCTCATTTGCCAAGGCCAGCAGTTCGGCCTGTCGTTCTGCTTCACTGCCCTGAATGTCCTGCATTGCTGCGATCTGGGCACGCGCCTGTGCCAGTTCAAACGCCAGCGTTTCGTTCTCGCCCTCAAGTGAGCCGCGCAATGCGTCCAGCTCCTCCTGCGCCGACCGTGCGGCTGCCAAGAGCGTCAAGGTGTCTTCAGCTTCGCGGCGCTGCTGTTCGAGGTTCAGCGTCATGGCTGTCAGTTCGGTGTCTGCATTCGCCAGCCGTTCACGCAAGGCCTCGGCGGCGGCCGCATCTGTCAGCGCCGCAACTTCCAAAGCGGTGATTTCTTCGGTCTTGGCCGCTGCTTCCGTCTCTAGATCTGCCACCAGCGCTTCCAAGGCCTCTCGTCTCGCGGCGGCAAGGCGGGCCGCTTCAACCCCTTCATCGATCTCACTACGGGCCTGCGCGAGTGCGACATTCAACGCGTCTTGCTGGGACAAAAGGCGCGTTTGTTCGGCCTCCAGCCCTGCGATGTTGTTCAAGGCTTCACTGCGATCGGCCAGCAGGCCCGCGACTTGGGCTTCAAACTGCGTGATGCTGCTCTGCGCCTGCGCCAGTGCTTGATCTTGCGCTTCGCGTTCTGCAATAAGGGAGGCGATCCGGCCTGCTTGCCGTGACGCCTCAGCATTTGCTGCGGCGAGATCGTCGGACAATGCCGCGCTGCGGGTTTGCTCAAGTCCAAGTGTTGCCGCCAGCGCTGCCACTTCGTTGCTCAGCACGTCAAGTTCGGTTTCCTGACCGGTGATTTGTTGCCGTAGCACGAATTGGATGACCATGAAGATCGTCAGCACGAACATCAGCACGAGCAGCAGGCCCGTCATTGCATCGACGAACCCCGGCCAGATCGCGTTCTGAAATCTGTTTGATGATCTGCGGCTGAGCGCCATGGATCAGCCTCTGCCTTTTATCACGTTTGTCAGGTTGATGATGTCGCCGCGCAGATCGCCGATGCTTTCCTGGCGACCTGCGGTCAGTTCTTCCAAAATGCGCAGCATCTGCACGTCAATGGAGCGCAGTCGCATTCGGCTTTCCGCGTCAATTCCATCCATGCCGTTGTCGTCCAGCTTCTTGATAAGCGCCTCTTGTCCCATGGCAACCCGTTCCAGCAGCGCGTTGTGGGCGTTGTTCTGGTTGCTTTGCGCCATTTCGCGCAACGCCCCAACGAGGGTGGCAAAGCGTTCGTCGGTTTCATTCCGGTGTGTTTCGTTCTGGCCCATCATCATTTGCATCGTGTCGATCACTTCGCCCAACTGGTCGACAAATGCGCCCATCGCACCCGTATCGCCGCCTGATCCGTCTTCGCCATCAACGCCAATTCGGGTGATCGTGGACAGCCATTCTTCCAATTCGCGGTAAAAACGGTTTTGGCCGTGCCCGGCGAAGAGTTCAAGCAAGCCGACGATGAGTGATCCAGCAAGACCCAGCAGTGAGCTCGAAAATGCCGTACCCATGCCGCCGAGTTGCGCTTCAAGTCCCGATTGCAGTCTTGCGAAAATATCAGCACCGCTTTCGCCTTCACCCGGATTGAGCGACCGGATCGTTTCCACCAGTGCTGGCACAGTTGTTGCAAGGCCATAGAATGTCCCCAAAAGTCCGAGAAAAATCAGCACGTTACCGATGTAACGCGTGATTTCGCGGTCTTCGTCGATCCGTTGTGCGACAGAGTCCAGAATTGACCGACCAGAGGATGATGACACCTGCGTGCGCGCCCCGCGTGATCGCAAGAGCGTCGCAAGTGGTGCCAAAAGTGAAGGGGCCGTACTGTAAGAATGTCCGCCAGCGTCCCGCGCGAAACGCTCGATCCAGCGGACCGAGGTCATCAGCAGGAACACCTGATTGAAACAGGTCAGCACACCAAGGACGAAGACAGCGAGTATGACGCCGTTCAGGTAGGGGTTTGATTGGTAAATCGCGGTGATCTGTGCCAACCCAAGGTAGAAACCCGCCCCGACCAGGCCCAGCACTGTCAACATGAACAGAAGCTGCCGAATTGGTTGTGAGAATTGTGCTGGTAGCTTAGGTGCCCGTTTGTCCGTCACGGATGGCAGTCCTTATATTGTGTTGCTGCTGCGATTGCATAACACCATATGGCTTGCGTTGCGCCAACCCAAACAAAATCGCGCTCTGGTTATGTGGCCTGCAAAGCACGCACACGCTGCACCAGCCATGACACGTCGTCGTCCCGGATCGCGAGCTCATCCAGATGTGCCGCGGTATTGAAAAGGTATTCTGTATTTGGCCCGCGCCCGCCGACCGCATGTGCGATGATCCGGGCCTGCTTTTCGAGATCGAACTGGCAGTACTGCACGTGGTCGCGGTCGATGATATAGGCCAGCGCTTCAATCGTATCGCCGTCATCGGTCACCAGCGGCACCGTGTTTTCATAATAGGCGGAGGAGATCAGTTCGCGTTCACGCAGCATGGCCAGCACATCGGCTTCTTCTGCCTCCGCCACCCGAAACGCCACTCCCGTGCAGCGCCCCCCGCTTTGTGCATCAAGCGCGAGGACCAGACCGGGGTCGTCTTCGGACCCCCGATGGTGGATCGAGAGCATACAAAAGCTGCGATGGTAGTCGTGCAGACAGGCTTTGACCGTTTCAGCGGGGGTAAAGCCCGGATCCCACAACAGTGATCCATATCCAAAAACCCAAAGTGCCATGCCTGTTTCCTTTTGCCTGCCGCCCCATAGCATTGGACGGGCAGGAACGGAAAGACCTAGCCGGTGCGCATCAGGTCGCCGAAGATCGCGGCGGTATAATCCTTGAGGTAAATTTGCAGCCAAGGCGTGTAGTACGACGGGTGCCGCGCCACGTCAGCCGACAGATCATAGAAATCGACCCAGCGCGTCGCCATCACCTCATCGGGGTTTGGCGTGAATGTCATATCGTTTGGTGCATCCGCCACGAAGACCTCAACGACCTCATGTTCGATCAGGCCGCAGCCGACATCTGCGCGGTATTCGATCTGGTCACGATGCGAAGGGTAAAGACCGGTAATCCCCAGTTCCTCATCCAGTCGCCGGATGGCGCAATCGGTTGCGTCTTCATCCCATTCGGGATGGGTGCAGCAGGTGTTCGCCCAAAGTCCGGGCGTATGGTACTTGCCCATCGCCCGCTGCTGGATCAAGACGCGTCCGCCGTTCATCACAAAGACGCTCACCGCCTTGTGCTTGAGGCCACGCAAATGCGCATCCAGCTTCTCGACAGGTTTGAGCGTGCCGTTTTCCCAGGCCGGGATCATAATGGTCATGTGCGCAACGGCGATACCAGACGCGTGAGATGCGCCAGGTTCTTTATGCCGATCTTGAGGTGTGCCATTGGCCGCGCCTTTACCAGTTTCTTGTTCATATATGCCTCAAACGTGAGCTTTTGCACGTCGACATCATGACACAGAGACACGAAACGCTCTCTGCGTTCGTCACTGCGATAATAGGCGTTCTGCATTGCGCCCAAAACCCGAAATACTTGCTTATGCTCGCGCATGAAGAGTTTTCGCGCCAATTGCAAATCTTTTGCGCGCCCTGATGCCAAACGCGCCGCCGCTGCGGTTGCGGCGACCCGTCCACCAACCATCGCGTAGTAGATGCCTTCGCCCGATGATGGCGCCACGACGCCTGCGGCGTCACCTGCGAGCACGACGTCTTTGCCGTTGTCCCAGCGGTCCAATGGCCTGAGCGGGATCGGCGCCCCTTCCTTGCGGATCGTCTTGCAATCTGTCAGCCCCGATGCGGCCCGAAGGTCAGCGGTGGCCTGCTTCACATCGACCGATTTTATCATGGAGCCCATGCCGACGCTCGCCTGCCCGCCATGCGGGAAAACCCAGCCATAAAAGTCGGGCGAAATTCTGCCGTCATAAACCACATCGCAGCGGGCCGGGTCATAGTTTGGTGCTGGCGCGGGCGCTTCGATGATTTCATGGTAGGCAATGACATATGGGATCTTGTCGCCATCCTTCACTTCGGCCCGCGCCACGTTTGAGCGCGCGCCATCTGCGCCAATGACCAGTTTGGTCGTCAGTTTCATCTCATTTCCGCTGATCTTGTCGCGATAAACCACATGGGTGCCGTCAGCATCCCGTTCGATCTTGGTGAATGTGCCGGTGTAGCGTTTTGCGCCGGCATCTTTGGCACGGGTCCGCAGGAATTCGTCGAAGTGTTCGCGGTCGACCATGCCGACGAAGCCGTTTTCGATCGGGATATCGACTTGCCTGCCGGTGGGCGAAATCATCCGTGCCGTATTCACCTTGGCGACGATCTGCGCGTCAGGAATAAAGAAGTCCTCAATCAGTCGCGGTGGCACCGCACCGCCACAGGGTTTGATCCGCCCGTCACGGTCGATGAAGGCAACCTTATGACCTGACCGAGCGAGGTCTTCGGCGGCGGTGGCTCCGGAGGGGCCAGCGCCCACGACGACAACATCATATTGCATTTTTCATTCTCCCGGAACGACGGTGGCGGAGGGCATATTACCCTCCATGATTTTGGCGGCCATGGCGGCGGCTGCGATGAAGAGTGCGGCTTCAGCGACAAAGACGATACCGAAGGCCTGGGTGTCAGTCATGTTCAGCCGGAGCACATCGACCAATGCGGCCCCAACCAATCCGCCGAAACCGGCAGCGATAGCTTGTGCGGCACCCCAGAGACCCATGCGCGTCCCTTCGCGCCGTTCAGTGCCTTCTGCGGCGAGCGCCATCATCGATCCGATGGCGGCTACTGCAAACATTCCGTTAAAGAAGCCTAAAACAATAACGGCAGGCATCAGTGGTGCGCCCGGACCGATTGGACCAAGGAAGGTGATGAGCGTTAGCGACAGTGCCGAACCCACGCAGCCGGTCATCACCCAATTTCGCAGGACACCGATTTTCAGGCCCGTTGCCAAGATTCCAACAGACAACATGCCCAGGAACACCCCGCCATTTTGCGCACCCGAAAGCGATGTGGATTGTCCCGGTGTGTAGTCAAAGACGAGGCCTGCGTAGGGCTCCAATATGAGTTCTTGCATGAAATACGCGGTCATGGAGAGGAAGATGAAGATCGTGAAGTTCCGTGCTTTGCGTTCGCGCCAGACTTCTGC
>NZ_JBELFI010000040.1:0-18960 GCF_042093035.1 Yoonia sp.
GGATGTCCTTCCCTACTTCAAGCGCATGGAAACTTGGCATGACGGCGGCCACGGCGGTGACGCGGCGTGGCGCGGAAAGGACGGCCCCCTGCATGTGACACGCGGCCCGCGCAAAAACCCGCTGACACGCGCTTTTGTCGAAGCCGGCGCGCAGGCAGGCTACCGCGTGACGGGCGACTATAACGGCGCACAACAAGAAGGCTTCGGCCCCTTTGATGCGACAATCTACAAGGGCAAACGCTGGTCCGCTGCGACGGCCTACTTACGTCCGGCACTCAAGCGGCCCAACTGCACCATCACACGCGCGCTCGCGCGGCGGATCGTCATGGAAGATGGGCGCGCCGTCGGTGTGGAGGTCAGCCGTGGCAGCAAAATCGAAGTCATCAAGGCCAACAAAGAGGTGATCGTCGCGGCGTCCTCGCTGAACTCACCCAAGCTTCTGCTGCTCTCCGGCATCGGCCCTGCCGCACATCTCAGGGACCACGGGATTGAAGTCGTGGCAGATCGCCCCGGCGTCGGCCAAAACCTGCAAGACCACCTTGAGCTCTACATCCAGCAGGCGGCGACAAAGCCGGTGTCGCTCTTCGCCCATTGGAACCTGCGCGGCAAAGCCAGGATAGGTCTTGAGTGGCTGCTGTGGAAAACCGGCCTTGGCAGCTCAAACCAGTTTGAGAGTGCGGGCTTCATCCGCTCAAAGGCGGGCGTGAAATACCCTGATATCCAATTCCACTTCCTACCCATCGCGGTCAGCTATGACGGCAAGGTCGCGCCAGAAGGGCACGGTTTTCAGGCGCATGTGGGGCCGATGCGATCGAAATCGCGCGGGCAGGTCACGCTCCGCTCCGCTGATCCGGCCGATCACCCGAAAATCGAATTCAACTACATGTCCGATCCCGACGACTGGATCGACTTTCGCAAATGCATCCGTCTGACGCGTGAGATATTCGCGCAACCCGCCTTTGATGCCTACCGTGGCCACGAAATCGCCCCCGGCGATGCGGCCCAAAGCGATGAAGACCTGGATGCGTTTATCCGCGAACATGCCGAAAGCGCCTATCACCCCTGTGGCACCTGCAAGATGGGTGCGCCAGACGATCCCATGGCCGTTGTCGACCCCGAAACGCGCGTCATCGGGGTGGCGGGCCTGCGCGTTGCCGATAGCTCCATCTTCCCGCGCGTGACCAACGGCAACACCAACGGACCGTCCCTCATGGTCGGAGAGAAAGCGGCAGACCACATTCTGCAACGCAATCCACTGGCCCCTTCAAATGACGCTCCGTGGATAGATCCCGACTGGGAAACAGCGCAGCGATAGTCGGATTAACACTTTCTTAACTTTTATTAACGAAATCACTTGCTGAGGTGACATGCCACTCTCTAGGTGAGAGCGACATGCTGCGCGCGATCTTCATTCTCATGGCCTTGCTTGCCACGCCCGTCTGGTCTGCGCCGGATGGCACCATCCGGGTGATTGATGCGGACACGATTGACGTAGGCGGCACCCGCGTGCGGCTCTTTGGCATTGACGCGCCAGAGATGGGCCAGCCCTGTGCGGCAAAGGGGCGTGAATGGGACTGCGGGGCGTGGACCCGTGACGCGGTGCGCAATCGCTATGAAGGGGAATACGCAAACTGCACGGCTCAGGATGTCGACCGCTATGGTCGGGTGGTGGCGCAGTGTTTCGTTGACGGGCAGGATATCGGGCAGATGATCGTGCAATCGGGTCTCGCTTGGGCGTTCCGGCGATATTCCGACCTTTATGATCTGGACGAAAAAGCGGCCGCGGTGCAAGAGCGCGGATTATGGGCGGTGCAGATACAATTGCCATCCGAATACCGCGCAGCCCAGCGCGCGGTACCACTGCCACCTGCGGGACAGACTTGCCTGATTAAAGGCAATATTTCTGGCAACGGGCGGATCTATCATACGCCGGGACAAGAAAACTACGCGCGCACGCGCATCAACGAAGCCGACGGCGAGCGCTGGTTTTGCTCCCGCTCTGAGGCCGAGGCCGCAGGCTGGCGCGCCGCGCGCCGATAATCGGGAATATTGATCCCGATCAATGAAGAGCATTCTGGTCGCTGATACGCTTTTCAAAAGAGCTTCATCAAAGGATCCGCTCATGGCTCATACGCCACACCAACTCCCCGAAGAATTTCCCGAACATGCCGATACAATGCTTCGACTCAAAGAGACCGACGCACATTTTGAAAAGCTCTCGGAGGACTATCACGTGCTGAACAGTGCGATCCACCGTGCCGAAACCGATCTGGAGCCAACGGACGATCTGCATATGGCGCAGATGCGCAAGGAGCGTCTGGCCCTGAAAGACCAGATCAGCGCGATACTGAACAGGGCTCAATCCAGTTGATAGGGTAACAATCCGCGGCGATCTGGGTCCACGCGCAACTGCCGCTCCAACGGCGGAACAGAGCGCTGGTGGCAATTACGCCGTTCGCAAATGCGGCATGATATTCCGATCGGGGCATAGGCTTCCGCCGCGCTGATATCCAAGTGGTCGGCGTACACGAGCGCGGGTGCGTGTTTGACTTCGCAGCCCAACCCGATCGCATAGCGGCGGGTGGGCGCGTTATAGGCGCCGCCGGATTTGCTCACGTCGCGGGCGAGGCAAAAATACCGTGCCCCATCTGGTGTTTCGGCAAGTTGGCGCAGGAATTGTCCGGGCAGTTCAAAGGCCTGATGGACATTCCACAACGGGCAGGCCCCGCCGTAGCGCGCAAATTGCAGCGTCGTGGCAGAATGCCGCTTGGTAATTGTCCCGGCCTGATCGACGCGGACAAAGAAAAACGGAATGCCCTTTGCCCCCGGACGCTGCAAAGTCGAGAGCCGATGCGCTACCTGTTCCAGTGACGCGCCAAAGCGCTTGGCGAGCACTTCAAGATCATGGCGTGTCGCCTCCGCCGCTGACAGGAAGGCCTGATACGGCATCAGCGCGGCCCCTGCGAAGTAGTTGGCCAATCCAACCTTGGCGATGCTGCGTGCCTCATCCGATTGAAACCGCGCGAGGTCCAATGTGGCCTCCAGCAGCGGCCCTTGGGTGACCAACGCCAACTGCAGCAGCAATTGGAAGCTCTGCGTTGCTTCGCTCGCATAGCGCGAAATTGATAATGCCCTGCTGGCAGGATCATAGCGCCGCACATCTGCGGCTTCTGCCAGTGTCACGGTGATTCCATGCGATTTCAACGTGCGGATTGCAGCAGCGGCCACGGTTTCATCGGGGTTCTTGCGGTCGGCAAAACGCTCTGCGCTGCGGTCTACGGCATCAATGTAGTTGTCACAGTAATGAAAGAAGTCGCGGACCTCTTCCCAGGGGCTGGGTTGCAGGCGGGCGTCCTCACGGCCCAAGGCTTCATCAAGTGACGCCAGCCGCTCATGGGTTTGGCGATAGGCGGCGTGCAGATCAAGAAAAGCACGTGCAAGGGCAGGGGCGTTTGATGCGGCGAGCCGCATATCGGCCAAGGCAGGGGCAGGGCCGGTAAAGACGGGATCGGCCAGCGCCTCGCGCATATCCCCCACCAGACGCGCTTCATCGCCCGATTGCAGCTCTGTGACGTCAAAGCCAAATTCCTGCGCCAGCCCCAGAACACCTGCCGTTGAAACGGGTCTGTTGTTATTCTCCATTTGGTTGAGATAGGGCAATGAAACCCCAAGTTTTTCGGCAAATGCCTTTTGGGTCAGTGACAAGCGCCCGCGCAATTCACGCAGCTTTGCCCCAGCATAGAGTTTTTGAACGGCCATCGAATACCTTTGCAGATTTGCTGTTTAAAATTAGCTTCTGCAAACCACGGTCGTCAAGCGATCCGCTTTTCCCGCCAGACAACAAACAGAACCGACACAAGCGCAAGGACGGAGACACCCAGCATAATCAATTGCAAAGGCATTGTGCCGGTCTCGATTGTCAGCACGCTCCCTGCGAATTGCGACAGAACAGCACCGCCACCGATCATGATCGCGCCGCCCAATCCGCTTGCTGTGCCAGCAAGATGGGGGCGTACCGAAATTGAGCCCGCGATGACACTGGGCAACGTGATCCCGTTGCCCAGCCCCAAAAAGACGCAGAAGCCAAAGAAACTGAGCGGATGATTGACCCCCACAAGGGTCAGGATTGCCGAAAGGCCGAGGCCGAAAATTGCCACCAAAGTGCCGATGATCGCCATGCGGTTGATGCCGGCACGAACCGAAAAACGACCTGATATGTAGTTGCCCATCGCATATCCGACGGCAGGTGCGCCCAATGCGATGCCACTCCACAGTGGGGAAAGGCCAAAGATTTCAGCAGCAACAAAGGAGGTGCCTCCGAGTAGGGCAAAAAATGCGCCCGACCCGAATGCCGCACAGGAGACATAGCCCCAGAAACGCGGCGAGCGAAACAATTCCGGATAGGTGCGGAATTGGTCCCGAAAGCTGGTGCCTTGCCCCTTGACGGTTTCGCCAAGATCAAAGAAGGCCAATGTCAATGTCGCCAGTCCTGCAAGCGCGAGAAATGCAAACGTCGCTTGCCAGCCAAAGATCTGTTCAAGCCCGCCGCCAATCATCGGCCCGATCATCGGTACCAGCGCCATGCCCATGGTCACATATCCAATCATCGACGCCGCCTGATTTTGCGGGACGATGTCGCGCACAATCGCGCGCCCCAGCGCAATAGTTGTGGCGACGGCCGCTTGCAGGATGCGGAACAGCAGGAATACTTCCACCGATGTAGCGAAAGCCGCGCCGATTGATGCAAGGACAAACAGTGACAACGATCCAATCACAAGGGCCCGCCGCCCGAAGCGATCCGAAATTGGGCCAATGAACACCTGTAAAACGGCAGTTGCAGCCAGATAGCCTGACAGGGCGATCTGCATGATTGCATAGTCGGTTTCGAAATAGGCCGTCATCGCGCTCAGCGACGGCAGGAAGATTGACATGCTCAACGCCGACATGCCGGTGATGAAAACCAAAGTCATGATATGCGGAGGCGTGGTCCGATCCAGAAACCGGATCTGGGGAAGCGTTGTCATGGATTTGGTGTAGGCAGCTTGGGCCGCCTTGTCTATCTTTGTTGTCGCGGCAATTGTGGGTGTAGTTTGCTAATTTGCAAAATGATACAACTGCAAATCTAGTACTTTGCAAATATTCGCATTCCCTCTTCTGTCAGGGGGTTTCCAACGCTACACAGGGCGGAACAATTGGCGGAGGTGTCATTCCATGGACGTATTGCAAGAACTTGAAACACGGCGCGCAGCGGCCCGTATGGGCGGTGGTGAAAAGCGCATCGCGGCGCAGCACAGCAAAGGCAAGCTGACCGCGCGCGAGCGTGTTGAATTGCTCTTGGATGACGGCTCATTTGAGGAGTTCGATATGTTCGTCGCGCACCGCTGCACCGATTTCGGCATGGAAAAGGAGCGCCCTGCGGGTGACGGAGTTGTTACGGGATGGGGCACGATCAACGGTCGTCTGGTCTACGTCTTCAGTCAGGACTTCACGGTCATGGGCGGTTCGGTCTCCGAGACGCACGGTCAGAAGATTTGCAAGATCATGGATATGGCAGTTCAAAACGGCGCGCCGATCATCGGCATCAACGATTCCGGTGGCGCGCGTATTCAGGAAGGTGTCGCCAGCCTTGCGGCCTACGGCGAAGTCTTTCAACGCAACATCACCGCTTCCGGCGTCGTGCCACAGATCAGCCTGATTATGGGGCCATGTGCCGGTGGAGCGGTCTATTCGCCTGCCATGACCGATTTTATCTTTATGGTCAAAGACAGCTCTTACATGTTCGTGACCGGTCCAGACGTCGTGAAAACGGTGACTAACGAACAGGTTACTGCCGAGGAGTTGGGCGGTGCATCGACCCACACCAAGAAATCCTCCGTTGCGGACGCCGCGTTTGACAACGATGTCGAGGCCTTGGCAGAGGTGCGCCGTCTTGTGGATTTCCTGCCGCTCAACAACCAGCAAAAAGCGCCGGTGCGCCCTTTCTTTGATGATGTGAACCGCCTTGACGAAAGCCTCGATACGCTTGTGCCGGATCATCCGAACACGCCTTATGACATGAAGGAGCTGATCGCCAAGCTGGCCGATGAAGGCGATTTTTACGAGATTCAAGAAGCCTTTGCCAAGAACATTCTGACCGGATTTATCCGTCTTGAAGGGGCAACAGTCGGTGTCGTGGCCAACCAGCCGATGGTGCTTGCGGGCTGTCTGGATATTGACAGCTCTCGCAAGGCTGCGCGTTTTGTGCGCTTTTGCGATGCGTTCGAAATCCCGATCCTGTCCTTGGTCGATGTGCCCGGCTTCCTGCCGGGGACGTCGCAGGAATATGGCGGTGTGATTAAACATGGGGCCAAGCTGCTTTTTGCCTACGGTGAGGCGACCGTGCCCAAAGTCACCGTGATTACGCGCAAAGCCTATGGGGGTGCCTATGTTGTGATGGCTTCCAAGCATTTGCAGGGTGATTTCAACTATGCGTGGCCCACCTCAGAGATTGCTGTGATGGGTGCCAAAGGTGCGACGGAGATTATTCACCGCGCTGATCTAGTTGATGCCGATAAGATCGCGCAGCACACCAAGGATTACGAAGACCGCTTTGCCAACCCGTTCGTTGCCGCCGAAAAAGGCGTCATCGATGAGGTCATCATGCCGCAATCCACGCGCAAGCGGGTCTGCCGCGCCTTCGCGTCCTTGCGCACCAAAAAGACGCATGTGCCGTGGAAAAAACACGACAATATTCCGCTTTAACCGCAAGTTTGGAAGTACCAGCCGATGGCCAATCTGCCGTATATGGACAAACACCGGGGCTTTCCCGGGCGCCTGCCGGGGACTGATTTTCAGTTCGTCCTGCGGCGTGCCAACAAGGATGGGGCCACCAGACTGGTCGAAAAGATCCGCTATCCTGATCGCCGCCCCGCCGATAAGCGCGCGGATGCGGGTTTCATGCAGGCGCTCTGGGATCACTTCGGAGAGGAGCCTTTTGTGCGCGGCAATCTGGATGCCGGACGACTAAGCTGGCTTTTTGGACGTGAGGTTGTAGCTGCCGAAGATCCCTTTGATCCCGCCAGTTATGAAGCCATGCTTCGGATTGATGCCGCCGTGATGCGGCAGTCCTTTCCTGATTTGGAAGGGCTCTAGGATGGCCTATGCCCCAGCCCGGAATGCCCCGGTTTCCCATTTTAGGCGAAAACCCGCCGAAATAGTGGCAGCAGAACGCAAACCCTTTGCAGTTCGGCATGGTTACGCCAAAGTCCTATCCAAGGTAATGCTTTCTAGCATATGTAGTATTACTCGTTTTCTGCACCGATACCCTTCCCATCCCCGACCTGCTTACTCACCAAGCAGGTCGGCTTGGGATTCGTGCTTGCCAAATGGCAAGTCAAACTCTGCTATTGGATATCGGGGCAAAGCCGCGCATGATATCGATACGCGTCGCATCACGGGTGATGCGCATGAAAAAACAACAATGGGTTCAAGATTATGCAAAAGACATCAATCATCCTTTCAACAGTGGCAGCATTCGGTTTGGCAGGTTGCCTTGAAAACGACGTGGAGCGCGGCGTTGTCGGCGCGGGTGCAGGGCTTGTTGCCGCTGAATTGCTTGGCACGGATCGCACCGGTTCGATGGTTGTCGGCGCCGCTGCTGGCGTGCTGTGCGACGACGCGGGCGTCTCTGCTTGCCAATAGACTAGACAATCGCGCCCTATCCGGGCGCCTCACTTCTGGAAGCCGCCAACGGGGTCTGCCCCCGCTGGCGGCTTTTTCAATTTAGGGACGTAAGATCATGTTCAAGAAAATCCTGATTGCCAACCGTGGTGAAATAGCCTGCCGTGTCATCAAGACCGCCCGCAGGATGGGTATCAAGACGGTCGCGATTTATTCCGACGCGGATCGTAACGCCCTGCATGTGAAAATGGCGGATGAGGTTGTGCATATCGGCCCGCCCCCGGCCAACCAGTCCTACATTGTGATCGACAAGGTCATGGACGCCATAAAGCAGACCGGCGCAGAGGCGGTGCATCCCGGGTATGGTTTCCTGTCAGAGAACCCCAAATTCGCAGATGCCCTTGAAGCCGCAGGCGTTGCCTTTATCGGCCCCCCCAAGGGCGCGATTGAGGCGATGGGTGACAAGATTACCTCAAAGAAGATCGCGCAGGAGGCTGATGTCTCTACCGTGCCGGGCTACATGGGGCTGATCGAGGATGCTGAAGATGCCGTCAAGATATCCAATCAGGTTGGCTATCCGGTGATGATTAAGGCCTCTGCCGGCGGCGGTGGCAAGGGGATGCGCATCGCGTGGAATGATGCAGAGGCGCGTGAAGGGTTTCAGTCGTCCAAGAACGAAGCCGCCAACAGCTTTGGTGATGACCGCATCTTTATCGAAAAATTCGTCACCCAGCCGCGCCACATCGAAATTCAGGTGCTTTGTGATGGTCATGGCAATGCGGTTTATCTGCATGAGCGCGAATGCTCGATCCAGCGCCGCAACCAAAAGGTCATTGAAGAGGCCCCAAGCCCGTTTCTTGACGAAAAGACCCGCAAGGCGATGGGCGAGCAGTCCGTCGCATTGGCGCAGGCGGTGGGCTATACCAGTGCCGGCACGGTTGAATTTATCGTCGATGGCGACCGCAACTTCTATTTCCTTGAAATGAACACCCGCTTGCAGGTGGAACACCCTGTGACAGAACTGATTACCGGCGTTGATCTGGTAGAGCAGATGATCCGCGTCGCCGCTGGCGAAAAACTGCCCTTCCGGCAGTCCGATCTGAAGATCAACGGCTGGGCCATGGAAAGCCGTCTTTATGCCGAAGACCCATACCGCGGGTTTCTACCGTCGATTGGCCGTCTGACCCGCTATCGCCCGCCCTTGGAAGAGGCGACGCCAACACGTGCCGTGCGCAATGACACCGGCGTCTATGAGGGTGGCGAGATCAGCATGTATTACGACCCGATGATCGCGAAGCTCTGCACTTGGGCACCCGACCGCGCAACTGCGATTGAAGAGATGCGGCTGGCGCTGGACGGGTTTGAGCTGGAAGGGATCGGGCACAACCTGCCTTTTCTTGCCGCCGTTTATGACCACCCCAAATTCACCAGCGGCAATATGACGACCGCCTTTATTGAAGAAGAATACCCCGACGGGTTTGATGGTGTGACCCTGCCCGAAGCGGATTGTGTCCGCGTAGCAGCGGCATCTGCGGCCATGCACCGTGTCGCTGAAATTCGCCGCACCCGCATATCAGGCCGGATGGATAACCATGAACGTCATGTCGGCAGTGATTGGGTCGTCAGGTTGCAGGGTCAGGCCCATGACGTCGTCATTGGTGCCGACAAGTCCGGCGCTGATGTGACTATCGGCGCGCAAACCATGCGGGTTGAAAGCAATTGGACGCCCGGCGATCCATTGGCGCGGTTGCGCGTTGATGGGACGCCGCTTGTGCTGAAGATCGGCAAGATTTCGGGCGGATTCCGGGTACGGTATCGCGGGGCGGATCTGAAGGTGCATGTGCGCACCCCGCGTCAGGCTGAACTGGCCGCGCTGATGCCCGAAAAGGTGGCGCCTGATACGTCGAAATACCTGCTTTGCCCGATGCCGGGTCTGATCGTCAAGGTCGATGTGGCCGAAGGCGATGAGGTGCAGGAAGGTCAGGCGCTTTGCACGGTCGAAGCGATGAAAATGGAAAACATCCTGCGGGCTGAAAAGAAGGGCGTGGTGAAAAAGGTCAACGCTGATGCGGGCGCCAGCCTTGCAGTGGATGATGTCATCATGGAATTTGAATAGGTGAAGGGCTGGCTGGCATATGGCGGTGCGTTCGCATGTGCTGTTGGCGCAGCGCTGCTGAGCTATTTTGCAGCCTTCTATCAGGTGATAACGGGCGCTGGCTATGGCATCGCAGGCTTTGTCCTGATGGCCGTTGTCGCACCCGTTGTCGTTGGGCTGGTGACGTTTGGCCTCACCTATTTTGCGTTTACGAAGACGCGCTTCAGTGTTTCTGGCTGGGCCTGCGGTATTGCTTTCGTCGCAGTAACCACCGCTGTCTCCTTTGGTCTCATCGTTGCCGATATCCTGGAGGATCCGCAGGCGGCGCTTTTGTTGGTCACAATACTGTTTGTCGGAGGGCGCCTGATGACCAAGCGCGTGTCCAATGCCTGAGCTTTATTCGCCCGCCAGCCGTCGATCCGAGATCTCTTGCTGGCGCAGCGGCATCTTGTCGATTGACCGTGACAGCTCACGGACGCTCCATGGGGACGGCTTGCGCAGGGCGACGCGCCCGTCTTTGCCAACCAGCGTCAACATATATCCGCGCGGGCGCAATTCTGTGCGCAGATCGGTCATTGCCGTCCGATCTGTATCCGTGATGACAATGACATCGCGTTCGGCCAATTGGTCCATCTCTGCCAGAAGCAAATCCATCTGTTGCTTGAAACGCGGATCTTCCGGCGTGTCCGCGAATATGACCAAAGGCCTCAGAACCCAAGTGAGTTCATCCAGCGCAATCTCCGCACCATCGAAGACCTGTGTCGGATCTTCGGTCCACCGTTCAAAGACGGTTGGTTCTTCTGCCGCAGCCGGAACGGCAAGCGATGCGGCCACTGCGATGTTCAAGAGTAACTTCATAAATCCCGATATAGAGGCGCGCGCGCCAAAAGCTAAGGGGCAAGTGAAAATGAGTGCAAACAAATCCGTGTTTACCCCCGAATTACCCTTAGGAGGACCATATGTCTGATAGGAAAACCTGGGAAGAAATTGCCAAAAAAGAGTTACGTGGCAAGCCCTTGGAGGCGCTGACATGGGATACATTGGAAGGCATCGAGGTCCAGCCGCTTTATACAGCGGACGACACGGACGCATTGCCGCATATGGGCGGCATTCCCGGGCAGGCGCCTTTTACGCGCGGTGTCAAAGCCACGATGTACGCTGGCCGCCCCTGGACGATCCGCCAATATGCAGGGTTTTCGACAGCCGAGGAATCCAACGCATTTTATCGCAAGGCACTGGCCGCAGGGCAGCAGGGTGTTTCCGTGGCCTTCGATCTGGCCACCCACCGTGGCTATGACAGTGACCACCCGCGTGTGGAAGGCGACGTTGGCAAGGCTGGTGTGGCCATCGACAGCGTTGAAGATATGAAAATCCTCTTTGACGGCATTCCGCTCGATAAAGTCAGCGTGTCTATGACGATGAATGGCGCCGTGATCCCAATTCTGGCGAATTTCATCGTTGCAGGCGAAGAGCAGGGACATCCCCGCAATGTCCTGTCTGGCACCATTCAGAATGACATTCTGAAGGAATTCATGGTGCGCAATACCTATGTCTACCCGCCAGAGCCGTCGATGCGCATTATTGCCGATATCATCGAGTACACGACCGATGAGATGCCGAAATTCAACTCGATTTCAATCTCGGGCTATCACATGCAGGAAGCGGGCGCGAATTTGGTGCAGGAACTGGCCTATACACTGGCTGACGGGCGCGAATATGTCCGTACGGCGATTGCGCGCGGCATGGACGTAGATCAGTTTGCCGGACGGCTCAGTTTCTTCTTTGCTATTGGTATGAACTTCTTCATGGAAGCTGCGAAACTGCGCGCCGCCCGCTTGCTTTGGTCGCGCATCATGGCAGAATTTGAACCCAAGAACCCCAAGTCATCCATGCTGCGCACCCATTGCCAGACATCTGGCGTGTCGTTGCAGGAACAGGATCCCTATAACAACGTGATCCGCACCGCCTATGAGGCGATGAGCGCGGTTTTGGGCGGCACGCAGTCGCTCCATACGAACGCGTTGGACGAAGCAATCGCCTTGCCCACCGAATTCAGCGCCCGGATTGCGCGCAACACGCAGTTGATCTTACAGGAAGAAACGGGTGTGACGCATGTGGTCGATCCGCTCGCTGGTTCATACTACGTCGAAAACCTGACCCATGAACTGGCAGAGGCTGCATGGGCCTTGATCGAGGAGGTTGAAGAGATGGGCGGCATGACGAAGGCTGTGGCCTCTGGCATGCCGAAGCTGCGGATTGAGGAAACTGCCGCCAAGCGACAGGCGGGCATTGATCGCGGGACTGAAGTTGTCGTGGGCGTCAATAAGTACCGCAAGGACAATGAAGACCCGATTGATATTCTCGATATAGACAATGATGCGGTGCGCCTGTCCCAGATCGCCCGGATTGATGCCACGAAAGCGGCCCGTGATGGCGCCGCCTGTGAGGCCGCATTGAAGGAATTGACCCGCCGCGCCAATGAAGGCGGCAACCTGTTAGAGGCCGCGGTTGAAGCATCCCGCGCCCGCGCCACAGTCGGAGAGATCAGCATGGCCATGGAAAAAGCATTCGGGCGCCACCGCGCCGAGGTAAAGACGCTCGCGGGGGTTTATGGGGCGGCCTATGAAGGCGATGAGGGCTTTGCCGCCATTCAGGAAAGCGTTGAGGCATTTGCCGCAGACGAGGGCCGCCGCCCGCGTATGTTGGTCGTGAAAATGGGCCAGGACGGACATGATCGTGGTGCCAAGGTGATTGCGACAGCCTTTGCCGATATTGGTTTTGACGTGGATGTGGGCCCCTTGTTCCAGACGCCCGCAGAGGCTGCGCAGGATGCGATTGATAACGACGTGCATGTGATCGGGATCAGCTCTCAGGCGGCGGGGCACAAGACGCTGGCGCCCAAACTTGTGGCCGCGCTCAAAGAGGCAGGGGCCGGTGATATCATCGTCATCTGTGGCGGTGTTATTCCCCAGCAGGACTATCAGTTCTTGTATGATAGCGGCGTGAAGGCGATCTTTGGACCGGGGACGAATATCCCAAAGGCCGCACAGGATATTCTGGGGCTGATCCGGCAAGCACGTGGTTAAGGAACTTTCGCCCGGCCGTTAGGTCGGGCAGCGCCGTTCCGCCCCAACGGGGCGGCGCTTCGCACCACCCCTCGGAACGACGCTGCCCGACGATTGAGAGGCTAATATGCTTATCCTCGACCACCTTGCCGTTGCTGGCACATCTCTGGAAGAAGGAACCGCGTCGGTCGAAGACCGCCCTGGCGTCCCGCTCCAAGTTGGTGGCAAGCATCGGCGCTTTGGCACACATAACACCCTTCTTGGCTTGGCCGATGGCGTCTATCTGGAGGTGATCGCGAAAGACCCTGACGCGGTCCCTGAAGCAGGTCGTGGCTGGTTTGGGCTGGATCAATTCACAGGTCCGCCTGCGATGGAAGCGACGTTCGAGACGCCACATGGCCTACGGGTACTGACATGATACGTGCCGCAATTTCTGAAGATGCTCCGGCCGTTGCAGTCATCTGGAATGACGCCATTCGCAACACGACGATCACTTTTAATCCGGTCGAAAAGAGCGAAGCAGAAGTCGCATCGCTGATTGCGCAGGACTGCCTTGTTTGGGAAGACAATAGGCGTGTCTTGGGCTTTGCGCGCTATTTCCCTTTTCGCGGCGGTGAAGGCTACCGTTTCACTGTTGAGCACACGATCATGCTCCATGAAGATGTGCAGGGCAGGGGCGCTGGGCGCGCTTTGATGGACGCCCTTTGTGCCCAGGCGAAAGTCGCTGGCAAGCACTCCATGTTTGCCGGATGCAGTGCGGAAAATGCGGAGGCTGTGCGTTTTCATGCGCGGATGGGGTTCGCGGAGGTTGCAACGCTGCCCGAAGTGGGGTTCAAATTCGGGCGTTGGATTGATCTGGTATTGATGCAAAAAACCCTTTGAAAGGCCCCGTCTGATGTCCATTTGGACGCGCATCGCAGAAGCACTCTCGGCTTTGGCCAGTGGCGAAAGCTTGTCGGAGGTGTTTGAAAAACTCCGGACGTCGCCTGACCGGACGGTGGGATTTACGATTGCCGTCATCGCACTGGGTGCCAAGATGGCGAAGGCCGACGGTCAGGTGACCAAGGACGAGGTCGTCGCCTTTCGCGAAGTCTTTCTGATCCCCCGCGATGAAGAGGCCAACGCCGCCCGTGTCTTCAACCTCGCGCGGCAGGATGTTGCGGGGTATGATCTTTATGCCCGCCGGATCAAGGCCATGTATGATGCCGACGACAGAGCCTTGTGCGACCTGCTCGAAGGGCTGTTTCATATCGCGGTGGCAGATGGGGTTTATCATCCAAAGGAAGATGATTTCCTGCATAATGTGGCCCAGATATTTGGATTTGACGAGCGCCGCTTTCGCAGTATCCGCGCGCAATTCGTGGATGAAGCAGTGCGGGACCCATTCGATGTTCTAGGTGTTGAGCCTGATGCCCCGATGAAAGATATCCGTGCCGCCTGGCGGCGATTGGTGCGCGAAACCCACCCCGATCAGATGATGGCCCGCGGGGTGCCGGAGGAGGCCGTGAAACTGGCGGAGCGTCGCCTTGTTGCGATCAACCGGGCTTGGGAAGACATTCAGGGCCGTGCCGCATGAGGCTTGCGACCTACAATGTCGAATGGTTCAGCAGCCTGTTTGACGACGATGGGCGGCTTATCAACGATGGCAGCTGGTCGTCACGATGGAATGTTACAAAGGCGCAACAGATAGCCGGACTTGGCCATGTCTTTGGCGCTCTGAACGCGGATGCCGTGATGATTATCGAGGCCCCGGACACCAGCCCGCACCGCAATTCTGTCACGGCGCTGGAGCATTTCGCCGCCCATTTTGATCTGCGTGCACGTGCCGCGATCACCGGCTTTACCAATGAAACCCAACAAGAAATTGCACTTCTTTATGATCCCGATGTTCTATCCGCCGCACATGATCCGCAAAGCGCGCCCGATGCACCGCGTTTTGACCGCGCATTGCAGCTTGATGTGGACACGGACGCCCATCCTGACCCCATCCGCTGGTCCAAGCCGCCGCTTGAGGTTGCGCTGCGCACCGCGTCAGGGGAAGACCTGCGCCTGATCGGGGTTCATGCGAAATCAAAGGCGCCGCATGGCGCCCGCGACGCCGCCGAAGCGACCCGCATTTCCATCCAGAACAGGCGCAAGCAATTGGCCCAGTGCATTTGGCTTCGCAGACGCGTCAGCGCACATCTGGCGGCGGGCGATGATCTGATTGTAATGGGCGATTTTAATGATGGTCCGGGGCTGGATGAATACGAAAAGCTGTTCGGCCGCTCCGGGATCGAGATCGTCCTGGGTGAGGGCGAAGAGCTGCCGATGTTTGATCCGCACGCGCGTTTGGCGCTTGGCCGCAAGATTGGTGCGATGCCCACAACGGCCCGGTTCAAGCGCAAGGGACAACCCTTTCTACAAGCGCTTCTGGACTATGTCATGGTGTCCCCGCAACTGCGTGAAATGCAACCAGAGTGGCAGATCTGGCATCCGTTTGACCATCCTGCCTGCTATGCTGATGTGGCGCTGCGCACCGCACTTTTGGACGCCTCAGATCATTTTCCGGTCGTTTTGGACATCGATCTGTGAATTGAAAATGGGCCTTTGGGTGCCTATATCGGCTGCATGAAACAAATTGCTGCATATGCGCTTGTTTTTGCGCTGGCGGTCATGCCGGCCTTTGCGCAGGACGAAACAGTGCCTGAAACCGACGACGGTTTGACCCTGATGGAGGAGGGCGCACGCATGTTGATGCGCGGTCTCATGACAGAAATCGAGCCCGCGATAGAGGGTCTGCGCGACGGGTTTGAGGAGATGGGTCCGGCATTCGCTGAATTCGCGCAATCGGTCGGACCGGCTTTTGCTGATCTGCTTAATCAGGTTGATGATTTCCGGAATTATGAAGCGCCGGAATTTTTGCCAAATGGTGACATCATCATCCGCAGATCGCCCGATGCACCTTTGTGGACACCAGAGCCTGACCCCGAAACCGGCGAGGTCGACCTCTAGTCACTTGGTGAATTTCACCGTGCCAGTGCCGCCCATCGCGTTGGCGAGGGCGGCAAATCGTGCCTCTGCCACTTCACCGAACAGCGGGCGCGCCTGTCTGGTCAGGCGGAGCATCAGTTCGCCCGTCTTGGGCTTCCATTTCAATGTGCCCGGTTCCGCATCCGCGGTGAGCCATAGCATTGCGCCCAAACGCATCGCCCGTCCCAGAATTTCGGCCTCTTTGATCTGCGTGTCATCAAGCAATGCAAAGAGCGGCTCAAAGCGTGAATTGGCGGTTTTGCTGGTGTAGCGGTTCATCAGCGCAAGCCCCAAAAGGACGCGTTCATAGTGTTTCAAACCACCCAGATTGGCGCGCGTTGCGTTGTCAAAGGTCACCTCCCCGCGATAGTCGGGGTGGGCGCGCCAACTGACGTCATGCAGCAAGCAGGCGGCCTTGATGATCCGCTTTCGCTGCCAATTCGCACGCGGGAACAAGGGTTTGACAAACTCATAGAGGATGCGGCCGAACCCCGGCAGGCGCGCGTCTTTTGCTTCGACAAAGCGGCAGGCCTCAATCAAGGGATCACGCTCGCGCAATTCGCGGGGCATTTGTTCATAAAGCATCCCTTCGCGGATGCCGTAGGATGAAATCGCGACGTCTTTGGGTTTGAACGTCCGCATCAGCTCTTTGAGAACGATCGCCGCCAATGGTACCAGTGACATCCGGCTGTCAGAGATGTTGCAACGCACCCGCAATTCTTGCAGGTCGCTCTTGCGGATGTATTCGGCGGTCTTGCTGATTTGGCGCGACGACATGCGGTATTCATGCAGGACGGTCAGCGGATAATTGCGGCGCTCCATATCGACGCGGGCGATGGCGCGCCATGAGCCACCCACCAGAAACAGGCGCATCCCGGTTTCATTGCCCATCTCATCGTGTAGCTGCGCCATGGTTTCACGCACATAGGCTTTGACCGCTTTGCGCCCGCCCTTGATTTCGCGCAGCTTCAGCGGCCCCAATGCTGATGTCACTCGTCGCCCGACGCGGCCCTCCGCCAGATCTGCCAACTCCATCGAGGAGCCGCCGATGTCGCAGACAAGCCCGTAGCTGCCCGGCCATCCCAAAAGCACACCCTGCGCGGAGAGACGCGCCTCTTCCTTGCCGTCAATGACCCAGAGCTTGATGCCGGTTTCACGTAACACATCGTCGCGGAATTCCATGCCATCGGATGCTTCGCGCACTGCCGCGGTTGCCACGGCAGTCAGTGCCGGAATGCCCATGCCATCGGCCAATGCTGCAAAGCGCCGGATCGCGGAAACAGCGCGCATGCGGCCTTCGGGGTTCAAATGACCAGTTTGCGACAGGCCTGCGCCCAAAGCGCACATGATCTTTTCGTTGTAGAAATACGCAGGCGACCGCGCGGCCCCGTCAAACACAACCATCCGAACCGAGTTCGAACCCACATCAATGACGCCGACCCGTGACAGGCCCTTTGCTGCCGCATCTTCGAACAAAGGGCGCCCAAAGGGGCCCCAATCGATGGCATCCGCGTCTTGCGTTTGTGTCATGACGTTCCCCGACATCGTCCCCGGGAAAAGGTATCAATCAATCATCGTCATGCGTCAACTGCGGGACATCAGATGCCCCTGCCGATCCGCGCCCCGAAAGCGATGGGTTTTCCATGAAGAAACGGTGGCAGTTGAAGGCAAAACTGCCTTCCTCGACCGTGCCGCGCGTGAAACTGCCGTCGGCTGCCATGACCCAGCTTTGCGCCACATCGGCCATGTTGGCGGCCATGATCTGGCTGACGATTTGCGCTTTGACGGTCGCGTTCTTGATCTCCACAAGCGTTTCGACCCGCCGGTTGAGGTTCCGGCCCATCCAGTCGGCGGAGCTGATGTAGACGCGCGCTTTCTTGGAGGGCAAAGCGTGGCCGTTGCCAAAACACACAATGCGGGAGTGTTCCAAGAACCGCCCAACGATCGATTTCACGCGGATATTTTCCGACAGACCTGCGACGCCGGGCCGCAAGCCACAGATGCCACGCACCACAAGGCTGATCTTCACGCCCGCGCTGCTGGCGGCATAAAGTGCATCGATCACATCGCTGTCAATCAGCGAATTCATTTTGGACCAGATCACCGCCGGTTTGCCCGCTTTTGCGTTTTCCGCCTCATTCGCGATCTGCTCAAGCAGGCTTGCCTTGAGGTTCAAAGGCGAGATTTTGAGGTTCTCAAGCCCATCCGGTTGCGCATAACCGGAGAGGTAATTGAAGACTTTGGTCGCGTCACGCCCCAGTTTTTTGTCGCAGGTAAACAGGCTCAGGTCGGTGTAGATTCGCGCGGTGATCGGGTGGTAATTGCCAGTGCCGAAATGGGTGTAGGTCACCAGTTTATCGCCCTCACGCCGGACCACGGTGCTGATCTTTGCGTGGGTTTTGTAGTTCAGGAACCCATAAACCACATGCGCGCCCGCGCGTTCCAGTCGCCGCGATTGCCGGATGTTGGCGGCTTCATCAAAGCGTGCCTTCAGTTCCACCAACGCGGTGACAGACTTGCCATCTTCTGCGGCTTCACAAAGCGCCTCCACGATGGGGGAGCGTTTGGACGTCCGGTAGAGCGTCTGCTTGATCGCCACTACGTTGGGGTCTCGCGCCGCTTGCGTCAAGAACCGCACGACCATGTCGAAGGTTTCATAGGGGTGGTGCAGCAGCATGTCTTTTTGGCTGATCGCTGCGAACATATCGCCATCGTGGTCCTGTACCCGTTCCGGTACACGCGGCGCGAATGTGGGCCAGAGCAGGTCGGGCCGTTCATCCAGTACCAGTTCACCCAAATCCGCGATACCGATCAGCCCATCGACTTCAACCACAGTTTCGTCGGTGACATGGAGCTCCGACATAATGAGTGTTTTCAGAGCGTTGGGCGCGTTGGCAGAGATTTTAAGGCGGACAACCTCTCCACGCCGCCGCCGTTTAAGTGCTGTTTCAAACTCGCGCACCAAATCTTCGGCTTCGTCTTCCAGTTCCAGATCACTGTCGCGCAGGACTTTGAAGGCGCAGTTGCCCTTGATCCGGTAGCCCGGAAAAAGCTGCTCAATATGCAGCAAGAGCAATTCTTCAAGAGGCAGGAACCGATGTCCGTATTCCGTCGGAAGCGCCACAAACC
>NZ_JBELFI010000041.1:0-18480 GCF_042093035.1 Yoonia sp.
GATGGCCGAGAAAAAGGCCGAGGTCGCGGCGGCTGGCATTATCCTGCCCGAAGATATTGATGATGAAGTCTTTGTTCAGCTCTTTGGCTTGGGATCGACCAAGCCGCGCGCCGGTAAGGAAATGGAGGCGATCCGTGCCGCCAACTTCCTGACGGACAATGACGCATCGGGCAACGAATGGATCAAGTTCAACCGCGTTCCCGCCAAGCCCGGCGAAGGCCGCGCGCGCACAGGCCGTCGTCGTCGCGGGTAACTAACTGCGCACTTGCGCCGCGAGGCCGTTTAGTGCCTTGTTCAGCACCATCATATCACCACCAACGCCGAGGAAGGTCACCCCTTTCGCGGCGTATTCTTTGAAGCGGGCGTCGTCGAAGGTGATGATGCCTGCGATCTTACCTGCAGCCACAATGCGCGCGATGAGGTGATCGATCGCCTTTTCAACCTCAGGATGATCCGGCTGACCGGGGTATCCCATGTCGGCCGACAGATCGGCGGGTCCGACAAAGACACCGTCTACCCCATCTGTCGCGGCAATGTCGTCAATATTGTCAAGCGCTTGTGCGCTTTCAGCTTGCGCCAGCAAGCAGACTTCACTGTTGGCCGTGATTGGATAGTCCGCGACAGATCCAAAGCCAGTCGCGCGCGCCAGGGCAGCGCCCATGCCCCTATTGCCATCTGGCGGATAACGCATCGCGCGCGCCATCATATCTGCGGTTTCAGCATCATCAACCATCGGCACCAGAACGGTCTGACAGCCGAGATCGAGCACCTGCTTGACCATCCAGGCTTCCGCATTTGCAATTCGAACGACTGCGGGCGTGTCCGAGATTGCGAGCGCTTGAAGTTGGGGCAAAATGTCTGAGACCGTATTCGGCCCATGTTCCCCATCTATCAGACACCAATCAAAGCCCGCCTTCCCCGAAAGCTCCGCTAACACTCCTGTCCCGGAAGTCAGCCAAATCCCATGCTGAACCTGCCCCGCTTGCAGCGCTTTCTTGAGCGTATTGACCGGTGTTTGCATGGCGTTCCCCAAATTGAAAATCGCGCCGATGCGAACACATCGACGCGACAGACGCAACGCTTCGCGAAGCAATTAACGGTAGTATAGCGACTGCCCGTTATGGAATATCTGCACCTTCTCGGGTGCAGCCTGCATCCGGACGGACTTGCCGCGCAAATCAGCATGAATGCCCGGCAACTTGCCGACCACCGCGTCATTATCACCGATCTTGTCGAAGTAGAGCAATGTCACCTCACCCAAAGCCTCCGTGATGTTCACTTTGCCTTCAAAGGCGTAGTCGTCGCTGCTCGTTTCCAGCATGTCCTCTGGACGTATCCCGACGTTCACTTGCAGACCCATATCCGCATCGGTTGTCGGAACGGCCGATTTTACCATGCCACCACCCTGCAATTTAACGGTCGTCTGCTCACCCGTTCCGACGATTTCCCCGGCAAGCAGGTTCATCGACGGCGAGCCGATAAACTGTGCAACAAATTCATTCTCCGGACGTTCATAAAGCTGCAACGGCGTGCCGACCTGCGCGATGCCTTTGTTGGCCAGGACCACTATGCGCGTAGCCAGTGTCATCGCCTCAACCTGATCGTGGGTCACATAGATCATGGTGCTGTCAGGCATGGATTCCTTAAGCTGTGCTATCTCGATCCGTGTTGCGACACGCAAAGCGGCGTCGAGGTTGGAAAGCGGCTCATCAAAAAGATAAACCTTCGGGTCACGCACAATCGACCGGCCAATGGCCACGCGCTGGCGCTGGCCACCAGACAGGGCTTTGGGCAGACGATCCAGATATTCGTCAAGCTGGAGGATCTTGGCGGCGCGGTTGACGGCCTCATCAATTTCGGCGGGCGTTTTCTTGGCCAGCTTGAGCGCGAAAGACATGTTATCGCGCACGGTCATATGCGGATAAAGCGCGTAGGATTGGAACACCATCGCAATGCCACGCTGCGCGGGGGGCACATCATTCACAACTGTCCCGTCAATTTGCAACTCACCCCCGGTGATGCTTTCAAGGCCTGCAATCATCCGCAGAAGCGTTGATTTGCCGCAACCCGATGGGCCAACAAAGACGATCAATTCGCCCTTCTTGATGTCCAGATCGATGTTCTTGAGAACTTCAACCTTGCCACCATATGTCTTGGCGACGTCCGTTAGTATCAGATCAGCCATGTTTCACTCACTCCCTAAATTTATGACTTGAGCGCGAGGCAAACCTGCCAAGGACCAAGGTGCAGTCTCCCGTCTGCGGATGTCTGTGCGCTGCCCAACTCGGCCCCGATCGGGGTCCAGTTGCCGTTGGGCAGATCGAAATCGGATGGTGTTTCGCTGACGTTGAAAGCGCAAAAGATCGTCTGCGTGCCCGACGTGCGCGTAAAATAAACCACGTCGCCTTTGGATCGCACGCCGTCATGGGCGCCTTTGGCCAAAGCCTCATGCGTGTGCCGGAAGGAAATCGCCTTGCGGTAATGATGCAGCAACGCGCCCGGTTCTTCTTCTTGCGTCGCAGCCGACATATGCAAATGCTCCGAGGACACAGGCAACCATGGCTGCGCCGCCGAGAACCCGCCATTTTGATTGCTCTCCTCCCAAACCATCGGCGTGCGGCATCCGTCGCGGCCTTTGAACTCTGGCCAGAATTCGATGCCGTAAGGGTCTTGCAGATCTTCAAAGGCAACGTCTGCCTCTGGCAGGCCCAGCTCTTCGCCCTGATAAAGACAGACCGAACCGCGCAGGCACATAATCATCGTTGCAAACATGCGCTGTGCGGCGGGCGTCAGATCCCAACGTGTGGTGTGACGCATCACGTCATGGTTGGAAAACGCCCAACATGCCCAACCGTCCGCGGCCACCTCATCGACCCGCGTCATCACTTCGGTGATACGCGCTGCCGTTGGTTGATCTTTTGCAAGAAACTCGAACGCATAGCACATCTGCATCAGATCATCGCCAGCGGTATATTCGCCCATGATCTCAAGCCCGAGCTGGGCATCGCCCACCTCGCCCACTGCCGCCGCACCATAAGGTTCCATCACGGCGCGCAGCTTGCGCAGGAATTCAAGGTTCTCTGGCTGGTTCTTGGAATAGAGATGCTCTTGGTGGTTATAGGGGTTCACCGATGGCGCAATCGTCGCGTTGCGCTTTTCGGGCGGCAAAGCGGGATTGTCGCGCAGCTGTGCATCATGGGTGTAGAAATTGATTGTGTCCAAACGGAAGCCATCACAGCCGCGGTTCAACCAAAAACGCGCGACGTCCAAAAGCGCCTCTTGGACCTTTGGTTCGTGAAAGTTCAGGTCCGGTTGGGACACAAGGAAATTGTGCATATAGTACTGCTCACGCCGCGCATCCCACTGCCACCCAGAGCCGCCAAAGATTGACAGCCAGTTGTTGGGCGGTGTGCCATCGGGCTTGGGATCGGACCACACATACCAGTTGGATTTGTCATTCGTCCGGTTGCTCCGGCTTTCAGCAAACCACGTATGTTGGTCGCTTGTGTGGCTCAGCACCAGATCGATCATCACGCGGATGCCGAGCTTATGGGCCGTCTCAACCACCGCATCAAAATCCGCCAGTGATCCGAACATCGGATCAACGTCGCAATAGTCGCTGACGTCGTAGCCGAAGTCTTTCATCGGCGACATGAAGAAAGGCGAAATCCAGATCGCATCCACCCCGAGCGAGGCGATATAAGGCAGGCGCTGCACAATCCCCAAAAGGTCGCCAATGCCGTCGCCATTGCTGTCCTGGAAACTGCGGGGGTAGATCTGATAGATCACCGCACCACGCCACCAATCTTTGTCAATCGCCATTTCCGGTTGAGAGGCAAGCGCCATCGTCATCGTCGTCATTCCTGTCATAACGCAAGATTGCGTGTGTGGTTGATGTGACCCCGGACAAATCCGGGGCCCGTTTGTCTACTTGACCGAACCTGCCAACAGGCCGCGGACGAGGTATTTCTGCATCGCAAAGAACACCCCAAGCGGCACCGCAATCGACACAAATGCAGAGGTCGCAAGGATTTCCCAGTCACCGCCACGTGTTCCCAACAGCTCAACAATCTGCTTGGTCATCACGGTTGTCTGGCCCGATGCATCGATCAAGAAAACCAGTGCCACCAGCAAGTCATTCCATGTCCACAAGAACTGGAAGATCGCGAATGACGCGAGTGCCGGGAAAGACAGCGGCAGGATGATCTTGGTGAAGATCTGGAAATCCGACGCGCCATCAACCTTCGCGTTCTCGATAATATCGCGCGGCAAACCGACCATATAGTTGCGCAAGAGATAAATCGCGAGTGGTAAACCAAAGCCAGTATGCGCGAGCCAGACACCCAGGTACCCTTTCCCGATGCCGATGGCATTATGAAGCGATAACAACGGGATCAGCGCCAATTGCAGCGGAACCACCAACAATCCCACGACCGCAGCAACCAGCAAGGCCCGCCCCGGAAAATCCATCCATGCCAGTGCATAGGCCGCAAAAGCCGCGATCAGGATCGGGATGATTGTCGCCGGGATCACCACCGTCAGCGTATTGAAGAACGCTTTGGCCATGCCTTCGGAGTTATCCTCATCAAAGAGCACGAAACTGTAGTTGTCCAAGGTGAAATCCGGCGGCGTCGTCACCTCAAGGAACACCCGTTGCGCGCGTCCGCTGATCTGGTCGTCATTCCCCTCCCAGACGTAGGATCCATCCGCTTCAATTAGGAATGTCTCTCCATCGCCCAGATCGTTTACCTCACCGGGTTGAAAGGCCCCAAGGTTGCGGCTTGATGTTGCCCAGGCGAGGAACTCGCCTTCAAACGGGTCTTCGCCAAAAAGATTGCCTTCGACCATGAAGCGCCCGTTGCCCAGATCGACCCGAAAATCATCAGGGTCAGCGGCGCGGATTTGCAACGTCTGCTCAGCCGGAAACAGTGATGACCACCAACCAGAGGCCGTAATCTGATCGCCCGTGCGGAACGACGACACAAACAATCCCAAGGTCGGGAACAGCCAAAGTGCGACCAACAACACAACAGAGATGTTCAATGCCCATACGACGATGGGCTTTCTTCCTGCAACAGAATCCATCAGCGCATCTCCTTACGGACGTTGTAGACATTCCAGACAAGGATCGGCGTCACCATCAGCATGATAATCATCGCAGATGCGGACCCCATGCCCCAATCGTTGGCACGGAAGAGCTTGTCATACATGTAATTGGCCAGAACCTGCGTTTCCCATTGCCCGTTGGTCATTGCGAAAACGATGTCAAAGACCTTGAGGGTCGCTATCGTGATCGTCGTCCAGACCACAACGATCGTGGACATGATCTGCGGGATTTTGATCTTGAAGAAGATCTGGAACGGGTTGGCCCCGTCAATCACTGCCGCCTCCACGGTTTCTTCTGGGATACCGCGCAAAGCAGCAGAGAGGATCACCATCGCAAACCCGGTCTGAATCCAGATCAGCACCGCCATCAGGAAGAAGTTGTTCCAAAACGGAATTTGCAACCATTGCTGCGGCTCGGCGCCACCAAACGTCAGGTAAAGATGGTTGAGAATACCGATCTGTGCCACGTCCTCTGGACGGGCCTCATAGATCAGCTTAAAGATCACGGCCGCACCCACGAATGAAATCGCCATCGGCATAAAGATAATTGATTTCGCGATGTTTCCCCAGCGCAGCCGGTCGGTCAGCTGGGCAGCCAAAAGGCCAAAACCGGTGGCCGCCGCAGGCACAACAACAAGCCAAAGCACGTTGTTACGCAAAGCTTCCATAAACTTCGGCTCGGCGAACATCTTGGTATAGTTTTCCATGCCGACGAAAGCATATTCATTGCCTGGCAGACGCTCCAGAAAGCTCAGGCGCAGCGTGGCGACGACCGGATAGGCCAGATAAACGCCAAGCGCCAGGATCGCCGGAAACAGAAATATCCAGGGGCGGATAATATTCGCCCGGTTGATATTGCGGCCAGCATTGGGGCCCGTCGGCTTGTAGAGAACCTTATCAAGAAAAAGGTTCGCCCCGTAGAAGTAGCCAACACAGCCACCTACCCCGATAAAAATCGTCAGTAATCCCTGAAGTGCCGGATGCATAGCTACCTCCCCGTCGCAATGCTTCAATTAAGGCCGCAGTTGGACCTTGGGTGGATGCGGACGGAATAAACCGTCCACATCAATCGCTTAAGCCTCCTAAAAAAGGCTTGTGCTCACTTCAGCGCGTCCCAGCTTTCCTGGATGGAATTGGCGACATCCCCAGCGGATGCACCGCCAACATAGTCAACCATGCCTGTCCAGAAGGTACCCGCACCAATCGCACCTGGCATCAGGTCAGACCCGTCAAAGCGGAACGTGGTGGAGTTCAGCAGGATTTCGCCCTGACCGCGCAGAGTAGCATCTGCATACGCGTCGAGGTTCACGCCGGAGTGCGGTGTCAGGAACCCTGTTTGTGCCATCATGACTTCATGCGCGAGCGGCTGCTGGAGAAACTCCATGAAGGCCATTGTCGCGTCGGAAGCTTCAGTGACAGCCATCAACGTACCACCACCCAGAACCGGGTTGCCCAGATCTTCGCTTGCGAAGGAAGGGAAGTAGAAGAAGTCTGCGTCTTCACCGATCACAACATCCTCAGGCATGAATGCAGGGATGAAGGACGCTTGCTTGTGCAAGTAGCACTGCGCCGGCGAGGTAAACAGACCTGCTGGACTGTCACGGAAGTCGGTGGACCCGACCGCTGCGGCACCACCGGCAACCATATCGT
This sequence comes from Yoonia sp., assembly GCF_042093035.1. Classification (GTDB taxonomy): domain Bacteria; phylum Pseudomonadota; class Alphaproteobacteria; order Rhodobacterales; family Rhodobacteraceae; genus Yoonia. Next base: position 6,757 of record NZ_JBELFI010000041.1, read on the forward strand.
CATTCTTGGCAAACATGCCGAATGTTTCGATGGCGTTGATGACCTTTGGATCGTTGAACGGCAGATCATTCGCGACCCAAGCGTCATAGTCCGCAGGCGACTGTGTGCGCAGCATGATGTCTTCGACCCAGTCGGTTGCTGGCCAGCCTGTTGCTGGACCGGAACCCAGACCGATGCACCAAGGTGTCTCTCCGTCGGCGATCATCTGCTCGGACAGTGCGATCAGATCTTCCATTGTCTCTGGTACATCATAGCCGGCGTCTTCGAAATTTTCCGGCACATACCAGACGAGCGACTTGACGTTCACGTTATAGAAGAAGCCGTAGAACTGATCGTCGCCGTTTGCATCGGCATAAGTGCCCAGATCAACCCAAGACTGGCCCGCGGCGTAGTTTTCACCAACCCAGGACGCCATTTCAGCGCCCAATGGGTCCAGAAGACCCTGGGATGCCATGGATGACGCAAGACCAGGCTGCGGAAACACCGCGATGTTTGGCGGGCTGCCAGCTTCGGCGTCGATCACGATCTGCTGCTCAAAACCGTCAGAACCTGTGTAGGTCACATTGGCGCCCGTGGCATCCGTGAAATACGCGATCATGGACCGGAAAATATCATCTTCCGGCGATAGCCATGGACCAAAGACCGTGACGTCCTGTCCAGAGAGGTCCGGCGCATTCGCCGCCCACTCAGCATAGCTGTCCCAGCTGAAGTCACCTTCGCCGGGTGTGAACACAAGATGACCACCGGCCTGAACAGACCCGGCCGTCAGTGCAACCGCTGCCGCTGAGGCATACAGTTTCATTTTCATTGAATTTCCTCCCAATCGCATCGCAGAGATGCGTTTCTTCCTGAACACGTTGCCGTGCCTCGACTATAACCATGGCGCGCTATGGAATCATCCCCAAAGCGCTTTGGATTTCTACACAATCAGGCAACACGCGCGATCTGTCAACAGAGCAATGTTAGCGCTAAAAATTTGCTTGGAATTTCAGGAAATCATGGTACTCAGAAGTCCACCCACCGTTATTTATCGCCTTCATGAGGGCTTTGGATGCCATTTGAAAGCGCTTTAAAATATTGACGTCACTATGAATCTTAAAGAACTTTCCAGAAATCTGGGGCTGAGCCAAACCACTGTGAGCCGCGCGCTCAACGGCTACCCGGAAGTCAGCGCCAGCACGCGTCAGCGGGTCGAAGACGCCGCCCGCGCCTATAATTATACACCCAGCACACGGGCCAAAAGTCTCGCCACGGGCAAAGCTCTCGCAATTGGCCACGTGATCCCTGTCTCGAACAAACATGAGATGGTGAACCCCATTTTCGGCGACTTCATTGCAGGTGCAGGCGAAACCTACGCCAAGAACGGGTATGAGATGATCCTGTCCATCGTCGCCGATGCAGATGAACAGAAAGTCTATGAAAGCCTCAAGGCGCGGCGGTCTGTTGACGGTGTCGTGGTGCACGGCCCCCGCATGGAAGACCCGCGCATTCCATTTCTGCATAAAATCGGGCTGCCGTTCGTGGTGCATGGTCGCGCATCCGGCTGTCGGCTGCCCTACGCGTGGCTGGACGTAAATAACCGGTCCGCTTTTCAACGTGCGACGGATTTCCTCTTTGATCTTGGGCATGAACGGATTGCCTTGATTAATGGGCTGGAGGATATGGACTTTGCCCACAGGCGACGGGACGGGTATTGCAGCGCACTGCAGAGCCACGACTGTGTTATCGACACTGCGCTCATGCGCTCTGGTGAAATGACAGAGGTTTTCGGCTATTATTGCACACGTGACATGCTGTCTGGCGATCATCCACCGACCGCAATCTTGTGTTCGTCCCTCATCAGCGCACTGGGCGTGCGACGGGCCATCGAAGAACGCGGGTTGGTGATGGGCAAGGATGTTTCTGTCGTGACCCATGATGACGCGCTGTCTTACCTGCAAAATGGCGGCGATGTCCCCATTTTCACTGCAACACGGTCATCCGTGCGCGACGCGGGCCGTCAATTGGCAGAAATGTTGCTGGCCACAATTGCCGACCCGATGCTGCCCACGCCCTACCGCCTGCTGGAAGCTGAACTGATGGTGGGCTCTTCGACCGGTCCCGCGCCCAGAAAGGATTAAGATGGATTTCAAACGCTCTGATTTCCCAGATGATTTCATCTTTGGGGCCGCAACCGCTGCTTACCAGATCGAAGGGCATAAATTTGGCGGCGCCGGATCCACGCATTGGGACACCTTTGCCGCAGGTCCGGGCAATGTCGTGCGGGCCGAAAATGGCGATCTGGCGTGCGATCACTATCATCGCTACGCCGAGGATCTGGATCTGCTCAAAGACGCAGGAATGGATGCCTACCGCTTTTCGACCTCTTGGGCGCGCGTTATGCCTGATGGCCGGACGGTTAACCCGGAGGGGCTGGATTATTATGACCGGTTGGTGGACGCGATGCTGGAGCGGGACTTGATGCCGTTTCAAACGCTCTATCACTGGGAATTACCCTCTGCTTTGGCCGATAAGGGTGGCTGGATGAACCGCGACACCTGCCATCACTTTGGCGATTTTGCGGATGTCATCACCGATCGGATCGGAGACCGCGTAGCGTCAATTGCCACGATCAACGAGCCTTGGTGCATTTCGTTCCTGTCGCATTTCATCGGTCATCATGCGCCCGGTCTACGCGATCTGCGCGCGACGGCCCGGGCAATGCATCACGTCAATCTCGCGCACGGCCTGGCAACGACGCGCCTGCGCGCGAAAGGGGTGAATAATTGCGGGATCGTAATAAACTTCGACGACACCGAACCCCATGATGACAGCGTGGGCTCTGATACGGCATATGCGAGCTGGGACGCCATTATGAACCGGTGGTTTATCGAGGCAATCACCAAAGGCACTTATCCCAAAGAGGCCCTTGCCGGATTGGCGCCACACATGCCGGAAAACTGGCAAGACGATATGGCAGAGATCAGCCAACCAATTGATTTTCTGGGAATAAACTACTACACGCGCCGCATGGCCGCTGCTGACCACGATACGGTTTGGCCGCATATCCGCTCTGAAGAGGGGCCCGGTGAGAAGACCCAAATGGGATGGGAAATCTACCCGGACGGGCTCCGGAATGTTCTGACGCGCATGGCGCGGGATTACGTTGATGATCTGCCGATCTACGTCACAGAAAACGGTATGGCTTGGGACGATAAGGTAAAAGACGGCACAGTCGATGACGCGGTGCGCCTCCAATTTGTCTCCGATCATGTGAACGCAACCAAGCAAGCCATAGCTCAGGGCGCGAATGTCAAAGGCTTCTTCTACTGGTCATTGCTTGACAATTATGAATGGGCCTTTGGATATGAAAAGCGTTTCGGCATGGTCCACGTCGATTTTGATACCTTGAAGCGCACGCCCAAAGCGTCATATCACGCGTTCAAATCCGCAATCGCGCGTTAGGGGCATTATGGCACATCCTGCAAATACCTATTCCTTGGTCGCCGACATTGGCGGGACCAACACGCGTGTGGCGCTGGCGGACGGACGTCAAATCATCACGGGGACAATCCGGCGCTACAGCAATGCCAAATTTGCGGGGCTTGAGACAGTGCTGCGCAAGTATATTGAAGATGAAGATGGCGTTGATCCGATTGCCGCCTGCGTGGCCGTCGCGGGCCCTGTGCGCGATGGGCAGGCAACCATGACCAACCTCGACTGGACCATCGACAGAGAGACGCTGATGCGTGCAACTAGCGCAGAAACAGTGTCAATTCTCAATGACTTGCAGGCACAAGGTCATGCCCTCGGCCATATTGACACCGCCAACATCCGCACGATTGTTGATGGGCCTGCCGGCCACGACAATGCCGCGAAACTTGTTGTCGGCATCGGCACAGGTTTCAACATAGCACCGGTTTTTGACCTTGAGTCCGGTCGCATTGTCACCCCTTCCGAAAGCGGCCATGCAAATCTGCCAATCCGCAATGAGATGGAGCTGCGTCTTTGTCAGTTTGTATCGACTGCACATGGGTTTCCTGCGGTCGAGGATGTCCTGTCCGGTCGCGGCATCGAGCGTGTTTATGCGTTTTTGGGAAAGGAAGCCGATGATCCCAAAGAACGCAGCGCAAAGGACATCATGGCCGCCTGCAACGACGGAAGTGATCCACGTGCCGTTGAGGCAGCAAAGCTTTTCAGCGGAATCCTGGGGACTGTTTGCGGCAATCTGTCACTGATCCAACTGCCTTTTGGTGGGGTCTATCTGGTTGGTGGTGTGGCGCGGGCCTTCGCGCCGCATCTGACGGCATTCGGCTTTGCCGACGCCTTCCGCGACAAGGGCCGGTTTGCAGGGTTCATGGGCAATTTTGCAGTACATGTGATCGAAGATGATTACGCCGCACTCACGGGATCTGCGGCGCATTTGATGGCGCTCAGCGGACAGAATTGAACTCGTTAACGGACACCATCTGTTTTTGGACAGTCTGCGTCAGATCGGTGAGAGAGAACGGCTTTGGCAAGAAGACCGCATCCGCGATCTCTTCCTCGCCATCGTCAAAGGCATCCTCTGGGTAGCCGGAGACAAAGATGACTTTCGTTGTTGGCCGCTGATGTAACGCGCGCCGCACCCATGTGGGCCCGTCAAGTCCTGGCATGATAACGTCGGTGACAAAAACATCGACCGACAATTCATCATCGGAAAGCAACTCCAAAGCCGCCTCCGCACAATCCGCTTCAAGCACCGTATAGCCCTTCAAGCGTAATGCACGGGACGCAAAGGCCCGTACCGGCGCTTCGTCTTCCACCAAAAGAACAACACCGTCGCCCTGCACCCGAACCGGTTCAGGCATCGGTGTTTTCTTTGGCAAAACCGCAAGTTTTGTCGGCGTAAAGCTCGGGAAATAAAGCGAGAATGTTGTCCCTTTTCCCAACTCGCTATCTGCAAAGATATAGCCGCCGGTTTGCTTCACGATGCCATAGGCGGTCGAAAGCCCCAACCCGGTTCCTTCACCTTGTCGTTTGGTTGAATAGAAAGGCTCAAAGACTTTGTTCAAATTGTCCGCGGCAATCCCTTGGCCCTCATCCACCACGCTGACAACCACATAATCACCCGGTGCAATCACTGCACGCTCCCTGTGCAATTCCCGGGACAGGGTCACATTGCGGGTCACAACACGGATCTGTCCCGCACCCTGCATCGCATCACGGGCGTTGACGACAAGGTTCATCAAAACCTGCTCCAATTGCCGTTTGTCAGCGCGGATCGACATCAGGCTTGCACCATGTTCCAGCGTCAGCGTTACTTTCTCGCCCACCAGCCGGTTCAGTAGATGGGTCAAATCAGAGAGCGTATCGCGCAGGTCGATGGTTTCAAGCTGCAGGTTTTGTTTGCGCGAGAACGCCAGCAGCTGGCCGACAAGACTGGCCGCACGATTGGCGTTCTGGTGAATTTGGATCAAATCGCCATAGTCCAGATCACCCTCATCATGGCGCAACAACAAAAGATCGCAATGCCCTGAAATTGCCGTCAGAAGATTATTGAAGTCATGCGCCACGCCGCCGGCCAACTGACCAATCGCCTGCATCTTCTGGCTTTGTACAAACTGCGCTTCCAGCGTTTTCAGCTCGGTCACGTCGTTCAGCACAGCTATCAGATGCATGTCATGCGCTGTACCCGCCCTGCTAAGCGTAACTTGCACAAATGTGCCCTCATTTTCGCCCTTGCCGCGCAAAAACTCCGAAACATTTCCACCGCGACCGGTGATCGCTTCCGCTAACCAGTCGTTGATTGGGCGTCCGGGGCCGTCCAGCACATCGGCCAATTTACGGGCTTCGCTGGAATGAATGCCTAGCAGATGGCGTGCTTCACGGTTCGAGGCGAGCAGCCTTCCGTCAGTCGCAATGTCCAGCATCGGAACAGGCAAATCCTCAATCGCGTCCCAGCCAGCAGCTAGCTGGGGTGCGCGTGACATATGCTCGGCACCAGGCAGAAAGAACACCTCTGTCCCACCGTCACGACCCGGCGCCTCTACCACGATGGATTTAATGAAGCCGCCTAATGCATTAATTTTATGAACTTTTCCAGACCTCAAAGGGAGGTCCCCGACAATATCGGTGAGTGCCTGCGGCCCTTCGCCCACAATGGCGCGCATCGCGGTATTCATCGCGATCACATGACCATTTGCAGCAATCTGTGCGCGTGGCAGGTCCGGTTTTTGCGGTTGCGGGGAATTGGCCGCGGCCCCGTCGTTCAGATCATCGAGCCGCCGGATTTGACAATCAAACCCGAGCACCAATACCCGTAACCGGAAATGACCGTTACGCGTGACAATATCTTCGGCCCCTGCCCCGTCGGAATGGGCCTGCTTTAGCAGACTCTGCAAAATCGTGTCGGGATTGGCGAGCATATCATCAAATACATCCGCCAGGTTCTGCCCCACAACATCGTGAAACTTCGCCTCAGCGCGGGCATTGGCAAATGCAACCTGCATCCATCCATCGGTCACAAAGCCTGCACCCATCTCATGGCGCATGAAATGCCGGGCCCAAAGCTGCTGCCGTTTGGCAACCAGTGACTGCCGTGCATGATGCGCCATAGCGACCACACCAAGCAGGATCAACAAGCCACCGCACATCACGAAGCCCAGCCAAAGCGCCGCGTTCGGCATTGCAAAGCTCACCAGAATGCAGAAAACACCTGCAATCATGATATGACGCGCAGGCGGCAGCTTCGATGCCACCGAGGACGGGTGCGTGATGGCAGGGCGTAGAGCGGGCAATTGACCACCTAATGACTATGCAAAGGGGTAAATCACCAAACGATTAAGCAACCCTTGAACATCATCTAGCACACCCCATTACACAATTATAGGTTGTTTTTTTCTCGCATCAATATTGCATAGTAGAAGCCATCTCCCTGCCCATCCGGTAAAATCTGTTTGGACAGTGATACGCGCCAATCATCATTTATTGCGATAAAACGCCCGATGGCGGCGTCATTTTCGCTTTCCAGCACAGAACAAGTCGCATAGACGAGAACTCCATCCGCCGCGACCAGTGGCGCTGCACCCTCCAGCACTGCATCCTGAGATTGTGTCAAATCCGCCAGTCTTTCAGCCGTCAGGCGCCATTTTGCATCCGGCGCGCGTCGCCATGTGCCAGCACCACTACAGGGTGCATCACAAAAGACCACATCAAACGGGCCGTGCTGCGCCAACGCCTTGGTGGTGAGTGTCGTGATTTGAACGCCGGCGCGCGTCGCCCGGACCGGCAAATCCCGCATCCTGCGCGGGTCGATATCATGAGCAAAGACCGTGACATGTCCACGATCTGCAAACCCCAAAGACTTGCCGCCACCACCAGCGCAATAATCAAGAATACGCGCGTCGCGCGACAGAGGCACAGCAGCAATGGCAGACTGCGATGCGGCATCTTGCAGTTCCACCAAGCCTTCCAGATAGGCACGCGCAGCTTTTACCTTGCGGGGGTTGTCGGTCACCCGCAAACACCCCGCGACATTTGCATGGCGTTCCGTCGTGATCCCATCTTCGGCAAGTGAAGCAATCGCCGTATCCGCATCCGCCTTGCCGCGGTTCACCCGCAAGAATATCTCTGCCCGCCCTTGTTGCGCCTGTGCAACGGCGACGGCGTCATCGCGCAGACTTTCGTGCCAATGCGGCCAAAGCCAATCAGGAATATCGCAGCTTGCCGCCTCTTCCAGCGCCAAAGGTACACTCAGCGCAGCCCTTTCAGAGGCCGTCATCGCCGCAGGTGCATGGCCTATGCCGACAAACAAATCGTCCAGAACCCAACCTTCACGCAGCCCCAAACGCAGCATCAATGACCGCCCGTCGCCATCCCCCAATGATCGGCGGGCACGCAGCACGTCGAAAACATGGTCGCGCACTGCTGCACGGTCTTTCGAACCCGCAAACCGGCTGGCCCGCGCCCAGCCGGTCAGGGCCTTCTCGGCGGGCGTGCCGCGCCCGATCTGATCGAGAACCGCAATCGCGGCAGAGACGCGTGCGCCCGGGGTCATCGCCTAGCCGATCCGGTAGTTGGGGCTTTCGCGCGTGATCTGAACGTCATGCACATGGCTTTCCTTCAGCCCGGCTCCGGTAATTTTGACGAAATTGCAGTTCTTGCGCATCTCATCAATTGTGGCGCAGCCGGTGTAGCCCATTGCGGCGCGTAGACCGCCAACCAATTGATGCACAACAGCGCTCGCCGAGCCCTTGTAAGGGACCTGTCCTTCGATGCCCTCGGGCACCAATTTGTCGCTGGCCGCATCTTTTTGAAAGTACCTGTCAGCAGAGCCACGCGCCATCGCACCAAGGCTGCCCATGCCGCGATAGGATTTAAAGGAACGACCTTGATAAAGGATCACTTCACCGGGGCTTTCATCGGTGCCCGCAATCATCGAGCCGACCATTGCGCAGGAAGCACCAGCGGCAATCGCCTTGGCAAAATCCCCTGAAAACTTGATGCCGCCATCCGCAATTACAGGCACGTCGCCGGCGCCCGCTGCGCAATCCATAATCGCGGTCAGTTGCGGCACACCGACACCAGCAACCATCCGTGTCGTACAAATGGAACCGGGGCCAATGCCGACTTTCACCGCATCCGCACCCGCGCCAATCAGCGCCTTGGCAGCTTCGCTTGTCGCAATATTGCCCGCAACAATCTGGACTTGATTGGACAGCATCTTGGCCCGCTCAACAGCTTTCGCCACACCCTCAGAATGCCCGTGTGCCGTATCAATCACGACCATATCAACGCCCGCATCCACCAAAGCCTGCGTGCGCTCAAAACCCGCATCACCCACGCCGGAAGCGGCAGCAACGCGCAAACGCCCCAGATCATCCTTGCAGGCCATCGGGTTCAACACAGCCTGCTCACTGTCCTTGAGGGTCAGAAGCCCCGTTAATTTACCACCCCTGTCGGTAATCAAGAGCTTCTCGATCCGGCGGGCCTGCATCAACGAACGGGCCTCATCGAGATCGGCAGGTTCTTGCAGCATTGCCAGATTGTCAGTTGTCATCATCACGCTGACGGGGGCGCTGTCATCTTGGGCAAAGCGCATATCGCGGTTGGTGACGATACCAACAACGCGGCCACCTTCGCCCACAACCGGAAAGCCGGTGATGCGATAGCGCTCCATCAATGCCTTGGCATCTGCCAATGTCTGGTCCGGGCGCAGGGTAACGGGGTTATAAACCGTGCCAGAGACAAAGCGCTTCACGCGGCGGATTTCCTTGGCTTGCAGTTCCACGTTGAGGTTCTTATGCACCACACCGATGCCGCCGGCCTGCGCCATGGCAATCGCCATGCGGCCTTCGGTGACGGTGTCCATTGCACTCGACAGCAACGGGATATTCATCGTGATCGATTTGGTCACAAGGGTTGCCGTGTCAGCCGTTGATGGCAACACGGAGGACGCCCCCGGCACCAACAGAACATCATCAAAAGTGAGTGCCTCGCGAATCTCCATCAACCAGTCTCCTTGGGTGGTATCGTTGGCACGTCGCTATCGCATGGATCAGGCAGGACGGAAAGGGTTAAGTGATGCTGGCAAGGTCGGGGCAGAAGTGATCCGGCGCGATTGCGGATCATCGCGCGGTCTTTGCGTCACAAAATGTCGAATTTGGCAGAGTTTTCGCGCTGGGTGGCGATCTAGAAACGTATAACACAATCCTCGCATAAGGGTGTTAAGATGAAAGCCGCGATCCTGCATCAATTCAACGGTCCCGTATCGGTGGAAAACGCCCCGGATCCCATCTGCCCCAAGAACGGGGTTGTGGTCCGTGTTGTGGCCTGCGGTGTGTGCCGTTCCGATCATCACGCCTGGGTCGGCGCCGACCCTGATGTGATCTTGCCGCATGTGATGGGACATGAATTTGCGGGCATCGTCGCGCAGGTCGGCCCCGAATGCACGGGCATTGCAAGGGGCGACAGGGTGACAGCCCCTTTCATCCTTGGTTGCGGCCACTGTCCGGATTGTCAATCGGGCCAACCAACCGTTTGCACCAACCAACGGGTGATCGGCTTCACCCAATGGGGGGCATTTGCCGAATATGTTGCTGTGCAGGCGGCAGATTTCAATCTGGTCAAACTGCCTGACACCGTGAGTTTCGCTGCGGCAGCAGGTATGGGGTGCCGGGTGACGACGGCATGGCGGGGCCTGACCGACCGCGCTAGACTAAGGCCGGGCGAATGGGTCGCGGTGCATGGCTGCGGCGGCGTCGGGCTGTCCGCGATCATGCTGGCCAAAGCACTGGGCGCGCGCGTAGTGGCAGTAGATGTTTCCAAGGAGGCGCTGGCGATGGCCAGGACCTCTGGTGCAGAGATCACGATCAACGCGGGCCAAGTGTCGCGCGTGCCGGACGCTGTGCATGATATCACCGATGGCGGCGCCCATGTGTCGATCGATGCTTTGGGAATTGCCGCAACCTTTGACAATTCGCTGCGGTCTTTACGCAAGCTGGGGCGCCACGTGCAAATCGGTATGCCGGTGGGCGAGGACGCCACAGTTCCCCTGCCCTTGCTTGACTTGGTCTACGCAAGACAGCTTTCGGTTTTCGGGATGCGCGGATTGGGGGCCGCGGGTTTTACCCAGCTTCTTGATCTGATCGAAAGCGGCGCAGTGGACCTTGATGCGCTGGTCACAGAGCAATTACCGCTCTCACAGGTCGGGGCGGCTCTGGCCCGAATGGACGGCAGACAACCGGCAGGGATCACAATCATCAGCAGCTTTGGCGCGTGAACCGTTTGCGCAGCTAGCAAACCACTTCAACCGATGCCGCTGCGCATATTGATTATGACGGATATGAGCCTTTCCTTAAGCACCCAAAAAGATACATTCGCCGGAACAGTATAAAGGTGCGCGACATGTCCTCGGAACCATTGGTCATTTTCACCCCCTCCGGCAAACGGGGCAACTTTCCGGTTGGCACGCCTGTTCTGACAGCGGCACGGCAATTGGGCGTTGATCTCGATAGCGTTTGCGGTGGTCGCGGGATCTGTTCAAAATGCCAGATAACGCCGTCTTACGGTGAGTTCTCCAAACATGGCGTCACCGTCGCCGATACCGCCCTGTCTGCATGGAACAGTGTAGAACAACGTTATGACGACAAACGCGGTCTGAAAAAAGGGCGCCGTCTGGGGTGTCAGGCCACGATCCAAAGCGACGTGGTCATCGATGTGCCCGCCGAAAGCCAGGTCCACAAGCAGGTCGTGCGCAAACGGGCTGAGGCGCGCGACATCATCATGGACCCCTCTACCAAGCTTTACTATGTCGAAGTGGCCGAGCCTGACATGCACGACCCCTCAGGTGATCTGGAACGCCTCACGGCCGCCCTGACCAACGACTGGAACCTCCCGCATCTTGAGGCAGACCTCGGCGTGTTGAAAACGCTGCAGAGCGCCCTGCGCAAAGGCGATTGGAAGGTCACTGTCGCGGTCCATTCGGGCGATGCGGTCTTTAGCCCGCGCATCATTCACATCTGGCCGGGGTTTTATGAGGGTACCATCTACGGGCTTGCCGTCGATCTTGGCTCAACCACCATTGCCGCGCATCTGTGTGACTTGCAAACCGGCGACGTTGTCGCCTCATCAGGCATCATGAACCCGCAGATCCGCTTTGGCGAAGACCTGATGAGCCGAGTCAGTTACGGGATGATGAATCCCACAGGCTCTGATGAAATGACCGTTGCGGTGCGCGAAGGGATGAATGCGCTCTTCGTGCAA
>NZ_JBELFI010000042.1:0-18168 GCF_042093035.1 Yoonia sp.
CTGACCGCCGACCAATACTCTCTGACCAACGCCCAACCGTTGCGCGCCCAAGGTCGCGTAGTGGCGCATAAGCGCGTTGTAGGGTGCCTCAAGCGAGGCGCCGAGCGTCACTTGTTCACCGCCCATCGTCGCCATGGCAGAGACCACAGAGGCGATCTGCATTTGTCCGCCAGCCTCCGTAAAGACGGGCGACCCGCTTGAGCCAAATTCCACACTGCATGTCATCACCAGCACCTTTCGGTCACGGCCCAGAATATTGCAGCTTTCTTGCAAGCTGGCAGCGTCCGCGCGATTGCGCCCGTAAGACACCACCCGAACCTCGTCACCCGCGGTGGGACGCGGTGCAATCGGGTAGGGTTGGACCCGCGTTGTCCGAATGGGCCGGTCAAGCTCCAGGACAGCAATATCCAGTGCAACCGACGCAGCGTCTTCACCAAAAAGATAGTCCGGATGAGGTACCGTGCGCAGCACACGTCGCGTCGCCTCTGCGCGCCCGTCCCGCAGGCCTGCACGGAACGCGAAACGCGCGGGGGCGATCAACGTCCCATCAAGATCAAAGACACAATGTGCCGCCGTCAAGATCAGCCGATCCTCAATGAGGGCCGCCGTACAAAACCCTTTGTCCTGGATATCAAGCCGCCCGACGCCGCCCCAGCCGAGACTGTCTTGCATCGTTTGCAGGGCGACGAGCGGACTTTCCTGCGCCAATGCACCAAAAGCCAGATTGCAGGCCAGAGCAGCCCCCGCAAACGCTTTTGTCATGTGTCTGAGACCCTTCATCAGATCACGTTGACCGACGTCTTGGGCAGGAATATGGCGCTAGCGCAGAATTGGGATCTGCGGTTCATTTTTGCCCTCAGCGGTCAGGGCAGGCGGTTGTGGGCCACCTGTCGCCCAATCAAGCAATTCGACGGTGTGAACGATAGGCACATCGGTGCCACCTCCGATCTGCATCATGCAGCCGATATTGCCTGCTGAAATGATATCCGGTGACAGCGCTTCAATGGACTGGACTTTGCGCGCTTTCAACTGCTTGGAAATCTCAGGCTGCATCAGGTTGTATGTTCCGGCAGATCCACAGCACAGATGGCTGTCTGCAGGCTCAAGCACCGTAAACCCGGCCTTTTTGAGCAGGTCTTTGGGGAAGGTCTTGATCTGTTGACCATGTTGCAAGGAACAGGCCGCATGATAGGCGACCTTCGTGCCCTTGTCTTCGCCTTCTGGCATCTCCAACCTCATCAGCACCTCGGAGACATCCATCGCGATGGCTGAAACCCGTGCTGCCTCCTTGGCCAGCGCGTCGTTGCGGAACATATGGCCATAGTCCTTGACGGTGGTGCCGCAGCCGGAAGTGTTGATAACAATCGCATCCAGTCCACCGTTGTCGATCTCACGCACCCACGCCTTGATGTTCTTGGCGGCCGTCGCATGGCTTTCTTTTTCCTTGCCCATGTGATGGGTCAGCGCACCGCAGCAACCAGCCCCTTCCGCCACGACGACTTCAGCGCCCAGCCGCGTGAGAAGGCGGATGGTCGCATCGTTGATATCCGTGTTCAGCGCCTTCTGCGCGCAACCGGTCATCAGGGCGACGCGCATCTTCTTGTCTTGCGCAGGGAAAGTCTGCGGGTCGTCATTGCGGCTGACTGGCGGGATGGATTTCGGGGCCATCTCCAGCATGGCGCGCAGGCGGGCATCTGGCATCAACCGGGCAAACGGGCGGCCGATTTTTGCACCCAGCAGTGCCACACGGAACCGCATTGGATAGGGTAGAATACGGGCCAAGATCCACCGTAGCGCCTGATCCGAGAACGGGCGATCATAGTTCTTTTCAATATAGGCGCGCGCATGATCGACAAGGTGCATGTAATGCACACCCGACGGGCAGGTCGTCATACAGGCCAGGCAGGACAGGCAGCGGTCAATATGCTTGACCGTCTTGGCATCCGGTTTGCGCTCATTTTCGAGCATATCCTTGATGAGGTAGATCCGGCCGCGCGGGCTATCCAGCTCATCACCGAGCACTTGATAGGTCGGGCAGGTCGCCGTGCAAAACCCGCAATGCACGCAAGAGCGCAGGATTTCATTTGACCGCTCAATCGCGGGATCAGTTAGCTGTTCTGGGGTGAAGGTGGTTTGCATTAGCTCATGATCCCGGGATTAAGAATGCCACGCGGATCGAATTTGGCGCGCAGGCCAGATGTAATCGCTGCAAGTGCGGTTGCTTCAGGTTGGAAAGTAGGAATGTCCGATGATCCGCGGATCAATGTCGCATGGCCATCGAAGGGGCCGACGGCCGAGCGCAGATCACGCCCTGCATCACTCAGAACCCAGATCAGGCCGCCACCCCAATCATATTGCACCGCTTTCGCGTCCATCTTGGCGACAAGCCCCGCAGCGTCAGATGGCTTGGTGGAGACACGCCAAACATCACCCTCTTGCCCTGCAAAACTGCGGACATCACGCACGGCCGCCCAATCAGCAGCGCCCTGGTCGCCGATCTCGAATGTCGCCTCGCCAAACGGCTTCAGCAATTCTTGCAGCCTGCCCGCGCGGTATTTGACCGAGGCTTCAAACCCTTCCACACGGATCATGGTCAGCGGATCACCGGATGCGGCCTTTGGAAAATGCGCGACGCCTGTCGCCTCGAACGGCGATCCCAAAGCTGATGACATCGCGGCAACTGCTTTTTCGTCGTTGAGCCCATGCAACATGACCGTCCCGACGGTCTCAACATTCGGCAGCACCTTGAGAGAGACTTCCGTCAGTACCCCCAATGTGCCATAAGCGCCGGTCATCAGTTTCACCAGATCATAGCCAGTCACGTTCTTCATCACTCGGCCACCGTTCTTGACGATGTTTCCCGCGCCATCAACAAAGCGCACGCCTAGCATAAAATCACGACAGGCGCCGACGGCAATGCGGCGGGGCCCGGAAACATTGGCGGCCACCATGCCACCCAAAGTCGGTGTACCAGACGTGCCAAGGAGCGCGCGGTGGTCCATCGGCTCAAACGCCAGCCGTTGGTTGTCCGCTGCGAGCGTCTTTTCGACCTCTTCGATCGGTGTGCCAGCACCGGCAACAATCGTCAGCGCTCCGGGTTCATAAAGAGATATTCCCGACATCGCAGAGGTGCTCAAGACCTCCCCCGCCGTTGATCCTATTGGTCGTGTTCCGCCGCCTTGAATGCGCAAAGGTGCATTTGCGCCTGCAATCATCTGTGCAAGCTCTGCTTCAGTTTTCGGGGTCATATCGGGCTTCTTTTGTTCAAAATACCTTGGGGGAGCCCCGGAAGGGGCGGGGGCGAAGCCCCGATCAAGCGGCGCGGCGGGCTTCGGACGAATTCAACGGGAATACTTTCGCGGCATTCAAAAGCCATGACGGATCAAAAATATCCTTGACTGCCATTTGCGCTTCAAGATCGGCAGGATCGTATTGGACGTTCATCAGATCGCGCTTTTCGATGCCGACGCCATGTTCGCCGGTCAGACAGCCACCTACCTCAACACAAAGTTTCAGGATTTCAGCGCCAAATTCTTCGCAAAGCTCCAGGTCGCCGGGCTTGTTGGCATCAAACAGGATCAGCGGATGCATATTGCCGTCACCTGCATGGAACACATTGCCCACATCAAGGCCGAATTGCTTCGACATCTCGCCAATGCGGCGCAACACCAATGGCAGCGACGACACTGGGATCGTTCCGTCGAGACACATATAATCGTTGATCTGCCCCATGGCACCAAAGGCGGATTTCCGACCCAGCCAAATACGTCCCGCCTCTTCGGCGTCCTTCGCTTCGCGCAATTCAACAGGATTATGCGCTGCCGCGATTTCCATGATAAGCTTCAATTGGGCGTCGATTTCGTCTTCTGACCCCTCGACCTCAACAATCAACAAGGCCTCACACATCGGGTAGCCCGCTTTGGCGAATTTTTCGGTTGCCTCAATGCAGGGGCGATCCATGAATTCGATCGCGACCGGCAGAATACCGGCCTTGATGATGTCGGTCACGACCTGACCGGCCACCTCTGAGCTATCGTACCCCATCAAAACAGGGCGCGCGCCCTCAGGCTTGTGGAGAATGCGCAAGGTGGCCTCTGTCACAACGCCGAGCTGCCCTTCCGATCCACAAATCACGCCCAGAATATCCAGGCCCGCCGCATCAAGATGCGCGCCACCGATTTCGACGACTGTTCCGTCCATCAAGACCATTGTGACGCCCATGAGGTTGTTGGTGGTCACACCGTATTTCAGACAATGCGCCCCACCGGAGTTCATTGCAATATTGCCCGCGATGGCACAGGCAAGCTGGCTGGATGGGTCGGGCGCGTAAAAGAAGCCGTTCGTTTCAACAGCGCCGGTTACCGACAGGTTCGTGCGCCCAGTCTGGACGCGGATATAGCGGTCGTCGTAGTTGGTCTCGATCACGTCATTCATCTTGGCGACACCCAAAATGACACAATCCGCGGTTGGCAGGGCGCCGCCCGCTAGTGATGTTCCCGATCCGCGCGGCACGACAGGTACGCCCATCTGGTGGCAGATCCGCAGAACATCCGCGACCTCTTTCGTGTTGGCCGGAAGGACAGCGCAAAGTGGCGGACATTTGTAAGCGGTCAGGGCGTCGCATTCATACGCGCGTGTTTCACGTTCGTCCGAGATCACGGCATCGCGTGGCAATATTTCGGACAGGCGGGCAACGATTTTATCCTTGCGCGACAGAACCTGTGCGTTTGGGGTGGGCATTTCCATAGGACGACTCCCTGATCCGACATTTGGTAAGAATATATTACCAATTTTTCCGTGTGGCAAGTCTCAACTGTAGCGGCTAAACAGTCTCTCATGCAAATACTCGATCACTTGACACTTCTTTCACCGCTCGATTGGGTCGCGGCAAGCGCGATCCTGCTGGCATATCTGCTTATTGGATGGCGCATTGAGTATCCGGGCACTAAACATCCTTCGGTAACGGTTCTGATGTCTCAAAACCGGCGCGACTGGATGAAGGTCTTTGTCACGCGCGAGCCCCGCATTTTCGACAGCCAGATTTTGGCGAGCCTGCGGCAAGGCACATCATTTTTTGCCTCCACCTGTTTGTTGGCGGTCGGCGGTGTTCTGGCACTTGCGGGGAATACCGAACCTCTTCGTGGGGTCGCGGCTGAGGTCACCGAAATGGCGGTGCCGGTTTTGATCTTCCAGTTGAAACTGGCGCTTGTTGCAATTTTTCTGACCAATGCCTTTTTGAAATTTGTCTGGGCCAACCGTGTGTTTGGCTATTGCGCGGTGCTTATGGCAGCCGTGCCCAACGATCCAGCCGATCCAGAGGCTTTCCCCCGTGCGGCACAAGCCGCGGAGCTGAACATCCGTGCTGCGATCAACTTCAACCGAGGCTTGCGCGCGATGTATTTCGCGCTGGCTGCCCTGGCGTGGTTGTTGGGTGCTTTTGCATTGATTGTTGCGACGGTGGTGGTCGTCTGGGTTGTCTGGTCACGCGAATTTGCGTCATTGCCGCGTTCAATTCTGCTAAAAAACCCCACATGAGACTTGTAGCATCTCTTGCCTTGCTCGCGGCCCCTGCTCTTGCGGATGCGCCTGCGATTGAAGGCGTGACTGTCAGCGGTGACCGCATCAGCGTAACCCTGTCCCACCCGGACACAGGCTGGGATCACTATGCTGATGGTTGGGAAGTGCGGGATGTCGACGGCAACAGCCTTGGTTTGCGCACCTTGTTTCACCCGCATGTGACCGAGCAGCCCTTTACACGCGCCTTGTCAGAGGTTGTGATCCCAGATGGCGCCTCGGTGATTTACGTTCGCGCCCGCTGCAATGTGGATGGCTGGGATGATGCGCTTTTTGAGGTGCGCCTGACCGATTAGGGTGATGGGCCGAGCAGATAATCTGCCAGAACCGGATAGTGATCGGTTGGCCATTCGCCTGCAAATTTCCGCCTGATGACATAGGGTCCGGAGGCAAGGCGCGCATTGCCAACGGATGCGATATGATCGATCGCGCCAAACAGGTTGATCCCGCGATTGAAATGGACTGTGGCCCCTTTCACGGGCGCAAACGCAAGACCCGTCGCCTCAAGCATTTCGATTTCGCGAGAGCCCAGACGCGCATTCAAATCGCCGATCACAAAGACAGTCTCACCCGCATCGATCCAGGGTGCGATCCGTTCGGCGACCAGGGCGATAGATTGCAACCGGTTCGTGCGGCTTCGAAAATCGGTGTGGACATTGGCCACTTTGAAGACCGCGCCTGTTTGCAAATCCCGAAACTGCGCCCAAGAGGTGAATGCGGGGAAGGAGCCATTGAAGGTGCGCGAATAAATCACATCAGGGCTCCGCGAGAAGAAAAACCAGCCCTGATCGATCAACGCGAGCCGATCCTTGCGATAAAGTATCGGTTGTGTGGAGGGGAAACTGGCCGGGTCGCCAACCGCAGCAGCCGCGTAGTCCAGGTTGTGGGACAGCAGCCAATCCAGAGCCAGATTTATCTTCCCGTCGCCACCGCGCGCAAAGCTTTCCATTTCCTGAAAACCGATGACATCTGCATTGATATCGTCAAAGGCCAACGCCAGTGGCACCTTGCGCCTTTCCCAATCGCCGCGAGACCACGGTCCTTCGTCCCTTTCAAGAATGATATAATGCACATTGTAAGTGGCGAACCGCAGGGTCTCCGGCGACGGTTCAGGCACTGGTGGATTGCCTGAATTACGCACTGTTTGACACCCTACGAGCGTCAGCAAGGCCAACACGAACACGCCCAATAGCTTGAGCGCGGTTATCACAGCAGGCAACCGTCTATCATCGGCGCCCTTCGCGGAGCCACGCACCGACCATCAAGAGAGCGGACAACAAAAGAAAAGCCCAAGCCGGTAAAAGCGGCGTGATCCTGACATCGGCAGTCTGGAACGCGCCACGCGGCGTAATCCCGATCCAGCCGCGCCCGGCGGCGGGTCGGCCTTCGCGAACACTGCGGATATCAATGGCACCTTCCGATATTGCCATTGCGCCGCCACGCGTGCCGTCGATGATCGGCGCGAGGGTCTGTGCCGTTGCAATCGTTTGTTCGAATTCGCGGGGGGCGGCTGGCCCCAATGCGATAACGGCGGTCTCTTCGCCGTCGCTCAACCGATAAAGGCCGATTTCAGGGCCTGTCCAGAGTGTTTCAAACCGACCGGGAGAGACCTCTTGCAGCGTGACCACTGTTTCGGTGCCGTCGGGTTGGGTGATTGTGACGTCGCCTGTTTCCAGATCGAGCGTGCGCCGGATGATCCGCATGGTTTGGCCCGTGGGCTCCACCCAGAGGGCTTCTTCCTCAAGCTCCGGTTCTTTCATCATCCAATGGGCCAGCCGACGCAGAAGTTCCAGTTGCGGCCCGCCGCCCTCGTAGCCACGATCCCAAAGCCAGGAATGATCCGACGCAATAAGCGCAACGCGCCCCTCGCCGATACGGTTCAGCATTAACAAGGGCCGGTCATCGAGGCCGGACATCACCGTCGTCGCGCCCTCTGGCACGGTCACATCGACCAGCCGGAACCAGCGACCCCATCCGGGGCCTTCCCCGTCGGGATTGGGTGACAAGAGATCGAGCCCTTCTGTCACCGGATGCCGCGCGCCGATCTCAGTGATCTGCGGGACAAATCCTTCCTCAAAGACCCGCGCGGTCGGCGCACCGGGCAAGATTTCCCCCAAAGGCGAGCGGTAAATGCTGTCAGCAGAACCGTATTCCGGGCCGGATGACACCAACACTGCGCCACCGCGTTCCACGTAGGAACGTATATTTTCCAGATAGGCGCTCGGCAGAATGCCCCGCCTGCGATAGCGGTCGAATATAATCAGGT
Organism: Yoonia sp.; assembly: GCF_042093035.1. Lineage (GTDB taxonomy): Bacteria > Pseudomonadota > Alphaproteobacteria > Rhodobacterales > Rhodobacteraceae > Yoonia. Next base: position 7,841 of record NZ_JBELFI010000042.1, read on the forward strand.
CAAAGTCGTTGATTTTCTCAAGAAATAGCTCGCGCGTCGGGAAGGCAATGAGAGACAATTCGTTGACCGGCACGCCATCCTGCTTTTCAGGTGGGCGCAGAATTGTGAAATGAACCAAATCGACCGCCGCATCGGACTTGAGCAAATTCCGCCATGTGCGTTCGCCTGGGTGCGGCTCACCTGAAACCAGTAGCACGCGCAGCCGGTCGCGCACGCCGTTGATCTGGACAACGGCCGCATTGTTGCGGTCAGTCAGTTCGCCATCGGCAGCGGGGATTGTGAATTGCAGCACATTCATGCCGCCATGCGGAAGTTGCAGCGGCAGGTTGATATCTTCGCCGATCGGAACCTGAACGACCAATGGCGGCTCACCGTCGATTGCAATGGACAATGGTACATTTGTCTGGTCCGGGGCAGCGCCTTGATCTTCGACGCGCAGCGTCAGTGTGACTTCTTCACCAAGGATCGCGAATGCCGGGGCGTTTGAAACCACAAGGCGGCGATCCCAATCGTCAGGTTCGCCCGTCAGCAATGCGTGCAGCGGGGCAGGCAGGTTTGGTGTGCGCTCAATATCGTGCAGGCGCCCATCGGTGAGCAATATGATCCCGGCAACACGCGCACGCGGTTCATCTGCGAGCGCTTGTGAGACAGCGGTCATCAGTGCCGTTCCGGTGTCGCCTTCGCCGTCGCCAAGGGTGATCTGGCGCAATTCAGTGTTCGGCAACCGCGCCAGCTCTGCTTTGATATTCGCAAGTGCTTTGGCGTTCTGTTCTGGGCGCTTGCCGATCATTTGGCTGGCACTTTCATCAACCACGACAAGGACGATGTCGCTGAGCGGTTCGCGGTCTTCTTGCTGAAGTGCGGGATTTGCCAATGCCGCCAACAACGCCATTGCCGCAAGGCCGCGCAGCCACCAACCCGGCAGACGCCTCCAGATAGCGAGACCGACCCCCAAGGTCGCCATTGCAGCCACAAGATAGAGCAACAGCAGCGGGATGAGAGGATCAAGAATAACCGTGCCTGTCATCACTGCCCCAACCGGTCCAACAGATCAGGCACATGGACCTGATCGGATTTATAATTGCCCGTCAGCACATGCATAATCACATTCACACCGAAACGGAGCGCCAATTCGCGTTGCCGCTCACCTGACATGCCGCGTCCGACCGGGAACATGCGCCGTCCGCGTTCATCGACCGCCCAAGCGCTGGCCCAGTCGTTGCCGCCGATAATCACCGGCGTTACCCCATCGTTGAGGTTTCGAAACGGCATCCCTTCTGCAACCGGCGCGTCGATCGTGGCGGCCTCCACCCAGACATCACGGCTGGCGTAGCGGCCAGGGAAGTCTTGCAGCAGGTAGAACGTCCGTGTCAGCACATGATCCGGCGGCAACGGGGCAAGTGCCGGAATATCGAGCGCGCGCGCGATGGCTTGCAGGCGCCGCCCCTCCGGAGAGCCGGACCCGAAGCGCGCCGTATTCGCGTCACGGGTATCAAACATAATCATCCCGCCACTGCGCAGATAGCGGTTCAGCTTTGCATAGGCCGCACGGCTTGGCAGGGGTTGATTGGCGGTAATGGGCCAGTACAGGAACGGAAAAAACGCCAGTTCATCAGTTTCGATGTTCACACCGACAGGTGCCGCCGGCTCTATCGAGGTGCGCCGGAAGAGTGTCTCCGACAGTCCCGTCAGCCCGGCCAGAGCGATTTCATCGGTGCGCCGGTCGCCGGTCAAAACATGTGCCAGCACAACTTCGCTAGTGGCGCGAAGGGCGAAATCGTCAGGCGATTGTGCCTGTGCTTCGGGCGCCCAAAGCAGCGCCGCTGCCAACGCCGCCGCCACATCAGCACGCGGGCCGCGTAGCCTGCCGCCAATCGCAAGAGACGCGAACACATCGATCATCATCAAGATCAGGGTGGCGCTTAAAAACCATCCCTTCAATGCGGATTCGCGGACTGGCGCCATGCCCTCCAGCCCGACACTGCCGGGCCAACTGGCCACGGAAAGCGTGGTCTCCTGCGCGATGACGTTGACGGCGACTTGCTGATCCCCGCCGGCATAGAGACCCGGAAGCAGGTCAGGACCGATCTTGGCGGTCGCCAGCACTTCTCCGGCCACTCCGGGTAATGTGTTGCCGTCTTGCAGGCGCCCGAACCCGTCAAGGACGCGATTGGGCCGCCATGTCGTGCCTGCCAACGCGCTTTCGTCAAGGGCCGCAGGGCGCGTCGAGACCGCCAGTCGTTCGAGCATCTGCACAAACAGACCGGACAGAGGCAGGTTGGACCACTCGGCATTGGCAGTCACATGAAACAGGACTATTTGGCCTTCGCCGCTGATCCTTCGTGTGACCAAGGGCGTGCCATCCGACAGCTGCGCGATCACACGGTCCGCCAAAGTCGGGTCAGGCTGGGCCATGACCTGACTGGTGACATCCACATCATCGGGAACGGCAAGGCCAAAAAACGGGCTGTCTTGACTGAATGGCGCGAGGGTTTTTGGCTCACCCCAACTCATTGCGCCCCCAATTGTGCGCCCACCGGAGCGCAACCTGACGGGCAAAAGCGGGTCATTCACGCTGCGCCCTTGATCGGAGGCCGCAAGACGGGGGCCTGCAAAACGCAAGAGCATACCGCCATTCTCTACCCAAGCGGCAATTGCATCGGGATCGGCCAGTGTCGCCACATCAGCCAGAACAATCACGTCGGGATTGGCAAGCAGGATGTCATCAAGGGTGCCGTCGATGATGTCGGCTGTCGGGTCAAGCGCTTCGCGCAAGTAGTAGAGCGGTGACAGAAGTTCGAGACCTTCGCGCCCGTCATTGCCTGCGATTAATGCCACTTCGCGGCGTTTTAGCGCGTCATCTGTCAGCGTGATAGCCCCGGCAGAACGGTTGCCGCTGATTTCAAAACGCGTGATCCGGTTGCGCAGTTCAGGTGGCAGGACCATCGCCGTTTCCGCATCCGCATTGCCGGCCTCAAAGCGCAACGGTACCGCGGCCAGAACACGCTCAATACCCGCAGGATCAAGGCCGGTTGCGTTGACGGTTGCCTCTATCGCGTTGCCGATGGGGGTCCGGGTTGCAGACACCAGAACCTCACCGTTCTCAAACCGCGCAGGACGCATACCGAATACCTGGCGCGGGGTCTGAAACACCGTGACACGGCCACGATCAGAAAGGATATTTAGCAGTTCAGAGCGGCCGTTCCAGTCCAGCCCGTCGGAAATCCAGTAGGTCTCAAACGCGGCATTCCTGTCTTCAAACCAAGCGGTAACGTTTTGCGGTTGCCAAGGGTTCGGTTGCAGATTTGGCAGACGGTTTTGCCAGTCATTGGGTGCTGCAAAGGGTAATCCATCTTGCGGCAGATCGGTCAATGTCAAAACAGCCGTCCTGCGGTCCGCTAGTGTGGCCTCGGTCAGCAGACTGTCCACCCGATCCATACGCGTCTGCCAGTTGGCGGCCCCCGCCCATGAACCGTCCAGCAAGATCACCAGATCGCCGTCGCCGTCGCGGGCGTTTTGCGGGTTGAGGACTGGCCCCGCAAAGCCCACGATTGCTGCTGCGACAGCCAATGTGCGCAAGAGCAACAGCCACCAAGGGGTGCGATCGGTTTGGCTTTCATCATCGGTCAGCCCCAACAGCAGCGCGACCCCCGGAAAGCGCCGTCTGATCGGCGCGGGCGGGACAGCGCGCAGCAAAATCCACAAGATCGGCAGGGCGATCAGGCCAAGCAGCAACCACGGGGCGCTGAAACCTATGGGGCCAAGCGCGAACATCTACGGTTTGCACCGGGGCGCTGCCGCCGCCATCGCCGCTTGAACCGATGGCGCATCAATGACGGCCCCCGGAGTTTCTTGGGCAAGATGATAGGGGGCGATCATTTGCGATGCTCCAATGCGCCATAAAGCCAGAACAACGCGGTGGTTGCGGTTTCGTCTGTTCGGTGGCTTTGGAATTGCCAGCCTGTCGTTTGCGCAAGGTGTTGCAGGCGGTCTTTGCGCTCGGCCAATCGCGCGAGATAGCGGGTTTTCAGCTCGCTTGCTTTGAGCGTTTCGTGGCGCAGCCCGCCCGACATGCTTTCAAACACGGTTCGTCCGTCAAAGGGGAAGGCTTCTTCTTGGGGGTCCAGCACTTGCAACAGCGCACCACGTACACCGCGATCGGCGGCACGCAGGAGCGCGTCCTCGACGGCCTGCATGTCCCCCAGAAAATCGCTGATGAAGAGCGCGCGGGAATGCGGCAGCATTCCTTGTGCTTCCGGGCTGCCATAGTCGGTTTCATCGTCTAGGGACAAAAGCTGTGCCATTTGCATCAGCTGCGCTTCACCCCGTCTGGGCGGCAGGCGCAACCCGGTCAGGCCGACGCGTTCGCCGCCTCGGATCAACAGAATTGCTGCGGCCAATCCCAAAATACGCGCCCGTTGCGCCTTCTGCGGAAGGTTCGCGTCAGACGAAAACGACATGGAGGCCGCCTGATCGATCCAGAGGATGACGGATTGCGCGATCTGCCATTCCTTGTCCTGCACAAAATTGCTATCGGATCGGGCCGAGCGCCGCCAATCAATGCTGCGCGCCTCATCATGCGGCTGCGCCGGGCGGTATTGCCAGAAAGTGTCGCCTGTACCCGCACGTCGGCGCCCGTGATCGCCCAACAGCACCGTCGTCGCCAAATGCTCCGCCTCCGCCAAGAGCGGTGGAAGCGGGCTGGCCAGCGCTTCGGCATCGGAACGTAGGGCAAGTGGTTCGGTCATGCGGCGGCGGCGACTGCGGTGATTTGATCCGCGACCGAATTAATTACGTGATGAATGCTTTCGCCACGCGCCTTTGCAGCAAATGACAATGCCATCCGGTGTTCAAGCACAGGCACGGCCATCGCGCGCACATCTTCTGCGGAAGGTGCGAGCCGCCCTTCCAGCAGCGCCTGCGCGCGCACGGTCAACATCAGGGCCTGCGCTGCGCGTGGTCCTGGCCCCCAGCTGACGTTGTGCCGAATGATATCGGGGGCGTTTTCGTTGTCGGGGCGACAGGCGCGCACCAGATCAAGGATCATTTCGACGATGTTGTCACCGACCGGCATCCGCCGCAGAAGGTTTTGTGCCGCCAGCAATTCTTGCGCGGTGAAAACCTGTTCGGATACTGCATCGGTTGCGCCGGTCGTTGCGATCAGGATGTCCTTTTCAGTGTCCCGATCAGGATAGGGTACATCGATCTGAACGAGAAAACGGTCCAACTGCGCCTCTGGCAATGGATAGGTGCCTTCCTGTTCAATCGGGTTTTGCGTTGCCAGCACATGGAAGGGGACGCCCAAGGCACGGTGCGCGCCAGCGATAGTCACTTCTTTTTCCTGCATCGCCTGCAAAAGGGCGGATTGGGTCCGGGGGGAAGCGCGGTTGATCTCATCTGCCATCAGAAGCTGACAGAAAACCGGCCCTTCAATGAAGCGGAAGTTGCGTTGGCCATTGTCCGTGGTCTCCAGGACCTCGGAACCCAGTATATCGGCGGGCATCAAATCTGGCGTGAACTGGATGCGGTTGCCGTCAAGCCCCATCACGGTCGACAAAGTATCGACGAGCCGCGTTTTGCCAAGGCCCGGTAGGCCGATCAGCACAGCATGGCCGCCGCAGATCAGCGCCGTCAGCGTCAGGTCCACGACACGCGGTTGGCCAATGAAACGGGCCGCGATACTGACCCGCGCGTCGGCCAGCTTTGCGCCTAGTTTTTCAATTTCGGCGACAAGATCGGTATCAGCGGCCATGACATTCCTCCGGATGAGCTATAGTCTTCATCACAACAGATAATCCCCTCTTACCCAATGGCAAAAGCAATGAGCACACAAAAGATTGAGACCCCCTCGGCAGAAAGCATCGCACAAAGTGCCCGGGCTGCCCAAAAAGGAGGCTTGCCGCCGGTGCATTTGTGGAACCCGCCGCATTGTGGCGACATTGACATGCGGATCGCGCGGGACGGAACATGGTATTACATGGGCACGCCGATTGGTCGGCCAGAGTTGGTGAAGCTGTTTTCGACGATTTTGCGCCGTGATGGGGACGATTATGTCTTGGTCACGCCTGTTGAAAAGGTCGGCATCACCGTGGATGATGCGCCATTTGTCGCCGTTGATTTCAATCGCCGTGGCGAAGGGTTGGAATTTGAGACAAATGTCGGCGACCGGATGGTGGCCGGTCCCGACCACCCCATGCGCGTCGTGCGTGATGCGCTAACCGGTGAGCCTTCGCCCTATGTCCTTGTGCGCAGTAATCTCGAAGCACTTATCGACCGCAAATCGTTCTATCGTATGGTTGAAATCGGTGAACATGCCGATCAAGACGGTACAAGTTGGTTCGGGGTGCGCTCGGGCGGGGTGTTCTTTCCGATTATTCCCTCTGCTGATCTGGACGAATAGAAATTCCGCCGCGCCTCCTGCCCAACCTATGAAAGGCCCCCCATGCCAAAGTTTTGCGCCAATCTGACATGGCTTTTTACGGAACTGCCGTTCCTTGAGCGCTTTGAGGCGGCGAAAGAAGCTGGTTTTGACGCTGTTGAGGTGCTCTTTCCTTATGATGTGAATGCGCAGGATATTGTGAGTGAGCTGGCAAAGCATGACCTGCACATGGTGCTGCTGAATTGTCCGCCGCCAAATTACACGGGCGGGCCGCAGGGCTTTGCCGCAATAGCCGGACTGCAAGATCGCTTTCGCAAGGATTTCAAACGTGCTTTGCGCTATGCGCAAACGCTTGGCGCACAGCATTTGCATATTATGTCGGGTGTTGCGGAAGGCGATGAGGCCAAGACGGTCTTTATGGACAACCTACGCTGGGCAGCCGCAGAAGCCCCCGATCAAAGCCTGACGATCGAGCCGATCAACAATGACACCATGCCCGGCTATTTTCTGAATGACTTCAAACTGGGCCGTGAAATTGTCATCGCGGTTGATGCGCCAAACCTACGTCTGCAGTTTGATGCTTTCCATGCGGCGAAGATTACTGGTGATGTGCAGGGCACATGGGATGCAATGCGCGACATCACTGCCCATGTTCAAGTTGCCCAAATGCCGGACCGTTCTGAACCCGATCAGGGCGAAATCGACTATCCGGCCTTTTTTGCCCAACTAGATGGGGAAGGTTACGACGGCTGGGTTGCGGGCGAATACAAACCCCGTGCTGAAACCGCGGACGGGGTCGGGTGGATCAAAACCTGACCCTCCTGAAAACATGCTGACATAACGCTGTCAGTATGGGTATGTTTAAACGGTCTCATCATTGTTCAACAAAGGAGATGAGACATGAGTGAACGTGCAATTATGGTTTGGGGCGAAATTCCGGTGACAGACATGGACAAGTCGGTGGCGTTCTATAACGCGGTTTTCGGCTACGCGATGCAGATCGACAATTCAGGGCCAAACCCGATGGCGGTCTTGGGTGGGGCGATGAATACAGCTGGCGCGCATCTCTATCCCGGCAAGCCAAGCGGAGAAAGCGGCAACACAATCCATATTGGCCTGGAGGATAGTCTGGAGGCTGGGATGGATCGTTGCTGGAAAGCCGGTGGTCAGGTGCTGAGCCCGCCAATTCAAATTCCCGCAGGGCGCTTTGCCTACGCAAAAGATCTCGACGGGAATTCCATCGGCCTGTTTGAGGCCGTTGCGTAAATGCGCCGCGCCGACCGCCTCTTTCAAATATTGCAATATTTGCGGGGCGGTCGGCTGACGACGGCGGCACAGCTTGCCGAAAAGCTCGAGGTGACGCCACGCACGATTTACCGTGACGTGGCGCATCTGATTGGTTCTGGCGTCCCGATTGAGGGCGAGGCGGGCGTGGGTTACTTGATGCGTGATGGCTATGACCTGCCACCGCTTATGTTCACCCAAGAAGAGATCGTGGCGCTCGTATCGGGTGCGCGCATCCTGCAATCGTGGGGCGGCACAAGAATGGCTGCTGCGGCGCAGGAAGCCCTGGTCAAGATTGATGCCGTTTTACCCCAAGAGGCGCGACCACAGGTGGGTCAAGTCAATGTCCACGTCATGGATGGGATCGCACAGCACGGTCATTGGCGCGATTATCTGGATCGGTTTGAAGCCGCTTCGGAGGCAAAGATCAGGTTGCGGATGGGCTATGCAGATGAAGTGGGCCAGCAAACCAATCGGGTTGTGCGCCCTTTGGGCGTTTGGTTTTGGGGAAAGGTCTGGACTGCGGTGGGCTGGTGTGAGTTGCGCGATGGGTTTCGGATGTTCCGGCTCGACAGGATATCGGCGCTTGAAGAGTTGGACCGGTTTCGCCCCCTCAAAGGGCAAACCTTGAAGGACTTCTATGAATTGGGGGCCTACCGCCGCTAGCGCCACGCACAGATAAGGGTGGCAGTCATCCATTATCCGCCTCGTTCGATGCAGCAATGGGCGAGCAGTTGACTTGGGCAACGCATCGCAGAAGCTACGGAGACAAATCTCTTGCACGTTCCATGAGTTCCAACATTTCCAATCGCACAGGGTCATCGCTTGTTCCGCGTCGCGCCAGCGCCAGCGCTTCGTCGAAAGACCACGTGTCGAGCGACGCTTCGCCCTGTAGCAGAAGCGCGAATCCGGTGACTGCTGCTATAAAGACGCTATCCTCATTTGCCTGCTCACCAACGGCGATTGGGGCCTGATAGACGTCAACGGTCCCAATGTCTTGTTGGACCGAACCCAGCAAGCGCCAGGTCTCGTCAATCGCCAATCCAGAGACCCCTGCCCTGGAGGGTGAGAAATTGAGCACAAGGTAGGCGTCGCCGTTCCATGGAGTTGGCAGCGAAGCCGTGTGGATGCTGTCAATGCGCCGCAACAGGCTATCGGCAACGCCTGATAGCAAGGCAGAAACATCCACAGCAGCGGGGGAGGGTAATTGCCCCTGCCGCAACAACTGGCCGATCTTTTGATAAGACAGCGCAGTCTCTGCCAATATAGCGGTCGCCTCCGGCTGTGACGGCACATTTTGGGTTGCTAAAGAGGTCGGCGATGTGGTGCTTCGGCTCAAGACCTGGGGGGCCTCCTGCGGAGCAAGGGCGACGTCTGGCATGACCTCTGCCATCGCGCCTTCAACATTGGCGGTTGTCGGCCCCAACGGAACTGGTGCGGATGACGGGACAAAAAGCACGACGGCCGTTGCCACAACAGCGAGCGACGCTAAGGTCCCTCCAAACCATGCTTTGCTGGGGAACAAACGGACTGCGGGCACCGCGCCGCCTTTGGGCGCATGAAGACGTGCAAAATTTGCGCTGGCAAGCGCGAGGTCTTGCTGACGGCGCTGCACGTCGGGCCGCGGCATTGCATCATCCATTTTGGCTCTGAGATCGCTCAGGTCATCAGTCATTGCTCCTCCTCCTGCGCGCGCAACACGCGTAACGCCTTCTTCGCCTCAGAGATACGCCAACTGATCGTGCCTTCTGAGACGCGCAAAACCTCTGCGGCCTGCGCATGGGTCATGTCGTCAAGAACCAGCGCCAGCGTGTCGCGCAGTTCTGGTGACAGGATCCGCATGGCTTGTGTCAGCCAATCGACCTGTGCTGCTGTCTGCGCATTGTCGGTGCGGCGCCCGGATTCCCAATCGCCCCACCCGGTCGCTGCTTTTGCATAGCTGGCGTTCTTGCGGCGGCGATCCTGGGCGGCGTTGACCGCGACGCGGTAGAGCCATGTGGTGACTTTCGCACGGGCTTGGTAGCTGGACAGTTTCGATGGCAATGCCGCACAGATATCCTGCGTCAGGTCTTCGGCTTCAATCCGCGATCCCGTCAATCGGAAGCAAAACGCAAATAGCCGGTCGTAGTGCCTATCGAGCAGGCTGGCAAAGGCCGCGGCATCACCGCTTGCCGCTGCTTTTGCAAGGTGTTCGTCGCTGACAGTCATACGCATCACGGTGGTTTGACGGATGGCAATCGTCAATCCTTGGCAGGCATGAGGGTTTTTTGCGAAAAAGAGGCAAGAGCCTCGTTGGAAAATTCAGACAGTGACGTGGCAATGACCAGAATGCCACGACCTACCGCCAGGGCGATCGGTTGCTTTGCGCCCATTTTACCCGATGCTGCGCAAAGCGCGAAAGTCTGGTGTTCAACCGACGGCCAAAAACCTGACAAATACAAACTAGGTTTCGCCAGCGGTTTGCGGCACCAGCTTGGCCAGACAGCACAATTCTTGATTGCTGTTTCATTGATCGACGGAGGTCGGTTAAGAGCCCGAAGTGTCCGATGCTGCAGGATGCACGAATGAGCACAAAGCCCTGCAACGCCGACATTGCTCCAAGATAGGTCTGTCCTCAGCCTCTCTGACGTCCGATTGCTTTGAACCACATGGAATAAGGTAAACA
>NZ_JBELFI010000043.1:0-18055 GCF_042093035.1 Yoonia sp.
GCCGCATGATGATTGACTTGAGGTGCCTTTTACGGGTGTTCAAGTTTGTCTGACAACACCCCCGTCATTGCTGCCATATCAAAGGGCTGGGGTTGAGCTGATTAACTGGGGCGTTACACCTTCAGAAACTATTGCTGCTTTAAACATGGACTGGAAAGATGGAATAAAAATCCGCTGCCGTATCGTTGAAGACCGCTTGATGCATTTCACGCGGAACTAGGTTGCGATATGTTTGAGCCAGTGTGGCATAGTTGGAATACAGCTTATCTACTGGAAAGTTCGACCCGAACATCACGCGATTGGGGCCGAATTGGTCTAGGCAAGTTTCAACAATTCGGCAGAAATCCTCGGGTTCCCAATTATGATTAAACATACCTAAACCTGACAGCTTGCAACGCACTTGAGGCAGGTTAGAAAGCGCGCGCAGTTCGCCCGCCCAGCGCGTTAGCCCGTCGCCAGAGCGGTCATGCGGGGACCCGGCATGACAAAGCGCGACAGCCGTATCAGGGGCCAAAGCAAGAAGATTGGCGGTTTTTTCCATCAGCTCCGGTATTAACTGAAGATCAAAACTAAGACCGCGACGTCCTGCGTTTTGCAGCCCCGCCACAAAGGCAGGGTTGTCTAGCAGTGTATTCGTGCCTGTGAGGGCATCCTCACCAGGTGCACGGCCAACAATTTGGCGCACGCCGGCGACGCTGGGCAGGGACTGAATGCTATCTAGCTGCGCATCCAGATCGGATGCAGTGAGGTCAACGAAAACAACTTGCTTTAAAGCCCAGTCAGAATTGGCATCAGCTACGGATTGGACCCAGCGTGCCTCGGCCATGCTATTTTCTGCACCCACCTGAATGTGCACGGATGCGCCTATGCCCTCGGCTGTGGCTTCAGAACGAAATTCATTGATGAGATAGTCACGTTGTATAGGGGCTGGGTCGCCAAAGAAACGCTCTACACCGCGCGCCATTAGCCAGGGATAGTAAACAGCGGAAAGATCCCAAAGATGGTGGTGTGCGTCGATCATGGATGTGCTCCATTTGCACCTGTTTCATGGCCTGCATGAATAGCCGTTGTGCGCGCAAGAATGTCGATACCTTGCATGTTCCAAAAATGCAGAAGATCAATGAAAATCCAGTTTTCAGCCAATTTGTTTCCGTCCCGCCGGTAAATATCAATAACCCGCATTTCACCGCGTACTTCACTAGCGGGCATCCCCATGAAGCCGCCGGTATGAACAGCTGTGAAGTTTGGCCAGCCAAAAAAACCACTAAAACGACCCTCGGCCAGTCTGCAAATATGTCCGGTTGAAGACCTGTCCGAGAATGTGGCCCGAAAGGGCCCAGAATGCTGTTTGGCATAGCGTTTGATTGTGTAGGTAGCGCCGATGCCTGCGGGTCCCCACCAGACCATGTTGTCATTCCACGTTCGCGCTAGTTCTTCTTCCAGCGGCAACCCCAAAGCCCAGGTTCCTAAGTTGCTTATCATTGCATTTGTCACGTCCAACGTTTTACGCCCTTCTTCAGGGTCTTGCGGGTCAAACATCAGCCCATCGTGGGTCATTGGACCGGGTTGCACCAAATGCGCCGCTGTTTGCGGCGGAAACGGTTGTAACCCTGCCTGCATCATCAGGTGTGGAATGTCAAAAAACATTGCAGTTTCGGTTATTTTACCATTATCCACCCGATTGAACTCGCAATAACGCAGCATGGCGATTTTTCCGGTTGGGGGAATGCCCAGCCAAGGCTGGTCGAACAGCCCCATCAGATGTCCCATGGAAACAACCCAAACACCACCCTGCTCGGTAATCGAGTTATGCCCGGCCATAAAGACGTCAAGACGTCGCTGAAGGGAGGTCAGCGCACCTCGCAGGGGCTGCCAAAACGATTCGCCGACTTCTTGCGCCGAGGTGATTTCGTTGAAGGGATGAAACCCTCGCCACAGATATTCAGGTGATGTGAATGCTTCCAAAATCTCTGGGATATCCGTCTCGCATGCCTTGTCTAGGCGTGTATAGAAATCCTTAACTAGTTGTTTTTCATTTATAAAATTTGATTTTATCATCGCACCTTCCGGCTTTTCCATATTTTGCATTCGTTTGCAAAAACAGCTTGTCAAACAATTTGTCCACTGTCTATAGTCTTTGCCAACGAATGCAAAAAATGGTGTGTGCATTCTATCAGGGGGAAGATATGGCCGAAATCCAGCTCCGCAATTTGTCCAAACGTTGGGGGTCGTTCGTGGGTGTTCACGAATTTGACCTCACCATTGCAGACAAGGAGTTCTTGGTTCTGCTCGGGCCGTCCGGGTGCGGCAAAACCACAACAATGCGGATGATTGCCGGGTTGGAGGACGCGACCGAAGGCGACATTCTGGTAGACGGAGTGAGGGTCAATGATTTGGAACCCAAAGATCGCGACGTCGCGATGGTTTTTCAAAGCTACGCGCTTTACCCGAATATGAACGTTTACGAAAACATTCGCTTTCCTCTGCGCGTACGTGGTGTTGACCCTAAAACCCATGATCAAAGAGTTCGCCGGGCCAGTGCCATGGTAGAACTTGATGATTTTCTGCATCGTAAACCAGCTGAATTGTCAGGTGGTCAACGCCAGCGGGTCGCGCTCGCCCGCGCGGTTGTGCGCGAACCGAACGTATTTTTGATGGACGAACCCCTGTCCAATCTTGATGCCAAGTTGCGGGTATCGACCCGTGCGCAGATCAAAAACCTGTCACACGAGCTTGCTGTAACGACCATCTATGTGACCCATGATCAGATTGAAGCCATGACGTTAGCGGATAGGGTCGTGATTATGAGGGCGGGTGTGGTGCAGCAAGTCGGTACTCCGGTTGAAATTTATGACAATCCCGCTAACGCGTTTGTTGCCAGCTTTATTGGCAACCCGGCGATGAACCTGATGGATGGGTCAATTAAAGACGGTACATTTACCACCAACAATGTCCAAATCTCTGGGCTAGAGGCAGTGGATGGCCCCGTGACGCTTGGGTTCCGTGCAGAGGATGCTAAAGTCATCGAAAGCAGCGGGCAGATCAACGCGCCGATCTACACAATGGAGCTTTTGGGCGATGCGACGACGGTCAGCGTCCGCATAGGAGGCGCATTGGTTTCCGTGAAAGCCGACAAAAATTACCGGGCAGCAATCGACGAAACTGTGTCGATTGAGGTGCCCGTGGAGAACTGTCACCTATTCGAAGCAGAAACAGGTGCGCGCATCGGGGGGTGACCCTCGCAATTTCCCGCCTCGGCGGGGTCAACGGATGCGGGCTTCGAAGATGCATCCAATCAAAAGGGAGAGAGACGATATGTTTCTAAAAAAAGTAACACTTGCGAGCGCCTTTGCAATCACTGCAGGCACCGCGTATGCGGGCTGTGAAATTTCTGGCAATGTCAGCATTGTCGGAAACGAATTTCCAGCCATTCACACAGTTGCCAACGGTGCGGCAGCCTGTACGGGCGGCGACGTGAAGATTAACCTGACGGCAGACCACCAAAAAATCAATGTCGACGGCATGAGCGGAAACCCCGCGGAATATACGTCAGCGATCATTGCAAACTCGTCACTAGTGGCGCTCATGAACGCAGATGTCGTCCGTCCATTGAATGATCTTGTTGCAGCACATGGTCAGGACATTCCCAAAAACCAGCTGATTACGATCGACGGCAATGTTATGGCCGTGGCCTTTATGGCGAACGCGCAGACGCTTGCTTATCGCAAAGATGTGCTGGCTGAGATTGGCGTTGATGTGCCAACCACTTACGAAGAAGTTCTGGAAGCTGCTAAGAAAATCCGCGCAGCAGGCATCAGCAAATACCCCGTGGGCGGCGCCTATGCGGCGGGTTGGAACCTGGCCCAGGAATTCACCAACATGTACATCGGTCATGGCGGCGAATTCTATAAGCCCGGTACAGCCGAAGTTTCAATTAACAATGCTCAAGGTGTTGCAACTCTGAACATGATGAAAGCGTTGACTGAGTACATGAACCCAGACTTCCTAACACATGACAGCAACGCCACCGGCGCTGAAATGGAAGCAGGCAACGTCATGATCATGAACATGTGGGGATCCCGCATGGGTAACCTGATGGATGACGAAGGTGCAGAAGAGCAGGTCTATTCAAACATCACCGTCGGCGGTCCGCTGACTGTGGGCGGTGGTTCAACCCCGGCTTCGACCCTGTGGTGGGATGGTTGGACTGTTGCAAGGAACGTGTCGGATGAAGATGCGGTCGCGACTTTCCTAGCAATGAAGAATGGGACCAGCCCGGCAATCTTGACTGAGGAAACCATGGGTCAGGCCGTCTGGATGATTGACGGCTACACCCCGGCACCGGTCAATGACGGTGTGTTTGCAGCAATCGCAGCGGGCACAACCTCGTATCCAATGCTGCCATACCACGGATTGCTGCACACCGCTTTGGGTGGCAACCTCGCAGACTTCCTGTTGGGTAAAGAAAGCGCTGAACAGGCGCTGGCAGACGCAGAAGCTGCCTATACTGCCGCTGCTAAAGAAAAGGGCTTCCTAAACTAAGGAGTCCATTGATCCGGGGCGGAACTTTTTGCCCCGGATCATCCCACAACCTTGACCGGCGCCCGGAGATACCAAGATTATGAAACATAAATCCTTTTTCTGGTTTGTTCTTCCGTCAGCTTTGGCAATGTTGTTGTTTATCTTTTTCCCGATCGTTTCGGTTCTTGTGCAATCGGTTCACGTCGACCACGAACAGGTGATCAAAACCGTTGAAACCTGTGATCTGTTTGGGTGCAAGGAATCCACAACCGTTGATCAAAACGCAACTGCTGCATTGCGCGCAGAACACCCTTTGGGGCAGTTTGCCGGATTTAAAACGTATACAGACCGCAACCACCTAGCGATTGACGAGTTTGGCGAGAATTGGACAAGATCTAATTCTTGGCGTGATTTCGGGGCGCAGATGCTTAATCTTCCTTTTTACAAGGCTATTTCATTCACGCTGGTTTTCACATTCGTCGTAACACCGCTTGTTATCGTTCTTGGGTTTGTGGTTGCTGTCGCCGTCAATAGTGCGGTCAAGGCAATCCGCGGCCCACTGATCTTTTTCTCTCTGTTGCCGATGATGATAACTCCGCTGGTGGGCGCACTGATCCTTTTCTGGATGGTGGATGCGCGCGGCGTTGTCGGAGCGGCGCTGCAATACCTTGCAGGCGATCCTGATCTGTCGGTCAAAGCGTCAACGCCGCTGATGTGGATCATGTTGATGGTCTATGGTGTGTGGCATTCCACGCCCTTTGCATTTATTGTTTATTATGCAGGGCTTCAGTCAGTAAATCAGGACACGTTAGAAGCTGCACGCGTGGACGGTGCCAATCGTTGGCTGCAAATCCGCCACGTCATTATCCCGCACTTGCTGCCATTGACCACGTTTATTGCCCTTATGCAGCTGATGGATAATTTCCGGGTCTTTGAACCCATCGTCAGTTTCTCCGCCGAAGCCCATGCAACATCGCTAAGTTGGGCAATCTTCAACGATCTTGGTGGCGAGACGCGCCAGCTGTCTTCGGCGGCCGCGACCTCTGTTCTTACAATTATTGGTGTCGCGATCCTTTTGTCGCCGGTTTTGGTGCGCACTTGGCGCGAATTCGATCGGAAATAGGTGAAACATGTCTAGCAAAGCACAACGCCAACCCGTCGCAATCACTTTTCTGGTCATCGGCGTACTGGCAATCTGGATGATCCTTGCCGCCTTTCCGTTCCTCTGGACGCTTTGGGGATCATTTAAGGTAGAGGGCGATTTCTTTTCTAAGGCCAATTGGGCCAACGCGCTGACCGGCAAGCTGACGGTCAGCGAAACCGGCGCACGCGTTACTGGTGATGGATATTACGGGGCCTGGGTTCAAGAAAAATTCTGGCTCGCAGCCTGGAATTCCGTGATCGTGTGTTTCTTTGTGGTTACCATATCGCTGACGCTGGGAACGTTAGGGGGCTATGCGCTGGCGCGGTCTACCTATCGCTATGCCTTTTGGTTCCTGCTTTCGGCGCTAATCTTTCGGGCCATGCCACCGATCACGCTGGTGTCGGGCTATCTTCCGGTGTTCTTTCAATGGAACCTTTGGGGGCATACTGCAACAACAATCATCGTTCTGGTAGCGATCAATCAGCCATTTACCCTGTGGATGCTACATTCGTTCTTTAAGAACATTCCTGCCGAGTTGGACGAAAGCGCGATGGTAGATGGTTGCACGCGGTTTCAGGCCTTTCGCAATGTCATCATTCCGGTGATGTGGCCGGGAGTGATTACCACGGGACTGTTTTCGTTTCTGCTAGCCTATAATGACTTTGCGGTGACAACGATGCTATTGTCCAGAGAAAATCAGACGATGATCCCAAAGGTTGCCAGCTTCCTTGGAACCACACAGACCAAGGGCAACGTCATGTTTGCCGTATCTGCGGTTGTATCCGTCACCGCCCCATTGTTCCTGATGGTCCTGTTCTTCCAGCGCCAGATTGTTGGTGGCCTGACGGCCGGCGCGGTTAAAGGGTGATCAAAATGAGCACCTACTTGCCAATTCGAAGGGGCGTCTGACATGAACAAACGCGCAAACCGTCCAGCAATGGGAATTGCGACCGAGACATCCTCCGAGAACAAAGCTCGCTACCATCAGTTTCTGCGTTGCTTTGATTTGGGTGAGGTTGAGAAAGCGGTCGCAGATAATTTCCATGACGCCGCAAAAGTGAATGCCAGTCACCCGATCAACGAGGCGCGGGATGGCCTTGGGTATTACAGCGATGTCATCGCGCCGATCATGGCTTCGTTCGAGGGCCTAACACGGCAAAACTATATTGCTCTTGGCGGTGAATACCTTGGTACTGAATGGGTTACTTCAACAGGGTATTTTCGCGGCCACTTTACCAAGCCACTCTTTGGCATCCCCGCCAGCGGTAAGCTGGCTTACTTGCGGTTTGGTGAATTCCACCGGATGGAAAACGGCAAGATCGTTGAAAGCCATGTGTTTCTTGGGTTTGCAGAGTTGATAATCGCACTTGGCCTTTGGCCATTGGACAAAAGCCACGGGTACGAGGGCGTTGTGCCTGGCCCTGCAACGCATGATGGGACCCACGTTGGGCCATCTGATCCAGACGCGTCGCGGGCGTCTGCTGATCTGGTCGAAGGGATGCTCAAAAAGCTTGCGACGGAAGATGAAGCTTGGCGCCCTTATTGGCACGAGCGGATGGTGTGGTACGGGCCTGGTGGGCTTGGCTCTTATGCAACTGTTGATGCATTCGCTACGTTCCAACAACCGTTTGAGCAGACCTTTGACGGATGGGGTGACGGCAGCGAGGTTGGCATCACGGGTGTTGAGGCCGACTGCAAGTCTGGTGACGGAAACTACGCGTTCCTAAGCGGCTGGCCAATGATCACGGGCGTCCATGTCAAACCATTCCTTGGCCTTGAGGC
Source organism: Yoonia sp. (assembly GCF_042093035.1). Lineage (GTDB taxonomy): Bacteria > Pseudomonadota > Alphaproteobacteria > Rhodobacterales > Rhodobacteraceae > Yoonia. Next base: position 7,448 of record NZ_JBELFI010000043.1, read on the forward strand.
CACTGGCAAACGTGTGTTCATGCGCGATTGTGACTGGTGGCGCTGCGAAGACGGAAAAATCATCGAAAACTGGTGCATGCTGGATATTCCGCATGTGCTGCTCCAGCTCGGGTTTGATGTGTTTGCAGAAGTGGGAAAACGCGCATGACTGCCGATGCCGATTTCATCGTTGTCGGCGCTGGCTCGGCCGGATGCATCGTCGCTGCTGAATTGGCGCGGCGTGACGTTGGTCGCGTACTATTGCTCGAAGCGGGCCCGTCCGACAACCACCCTTTGGTCAAAATGCCATTCGGTTTGACGTGGTTGATGGGCAGCAAGCGAGATTGGCGGTTCAAATCAGATCCGCAAAAAGGTCTTGGCGACAGGCAACTGAATGTGCATCGCGGGCGTATGCTTGGCGGTTCAGGTTCGATAAACTCTATGGTTTGGTTTCGCGGGCGGTGTGACGACTTTGACGGCTGGAACGTGAAAGGCTGGGAATGGCCCGACGTTGAGCCCGCATTCGAAGCGGTAGAAGCAAAGCTTCAACCAAAGCAAATGACAGGCGTTCATCCGTTGGTTCAGGCGCTGTCTGACTTGTTTGGTGGAAACGCAAACGAAGCGCCTACACCGGAATATGAAAGCGCTGGAACTTTCAGGTTTAACATGCATAATGCACGCCGTTGGTCAGCCGCAGATGCCTTCATGCGCCCGGCGCAAGCCGCATACGATCTTAAGGTGAGGACCGGATCAGAGGTTGATCGCATTGAGTTTGAGGGTGATCAGGCAAAACGCGTAATTCTGCTTGATGGTACCAAACTCTCTGCGTCCAAAGGCATCGTTCTATCGGCCGGCTCGATCGGTTCACCCGCGATCCTGATGCGATCTGGCGTTGGACCAGCAGAGCATCTGCAGGAACTTGGCATCACTGTCACGCATAACTCTGAAGAGGTTGGCGACAACCTCCATGATCACCCAGCGGCGGGGCTTTATTTTGCGGGGCCGCGTTCCGGATATGGTCTAACGCTGTCTCAAATGCCAGCGTGGATGCTTGCCCCTTTCCGCTACTTATTCACCCGCAAGGGGCGCTTTGCGTCACCAACGGTAGAGGGCGGCGCTTTCTTTAACGCGCGCTGCGACACGGGCGAACCTGATGTGCAATGTCACTTCATTCCCTTCATGTTGGATTGGAAGGGCAGCCGCTTTACCCATGGATCCGGATATTTCGCGGATGTCTGCGCGTGTCGACCTAAATCTCGCGGGCGGTTACGCCTTACCTCCGCCGATCCAAACGTCGCGCCTGATATCGACCTTGGCCTTTTTCAAGACCCCGATGATGTTGAAACCCTGCTCGCCGGGCTCAAACGTCTGCGGGAACTGATGTCCAAAGCCGCCTTCGGAAAACACCGCGCACCTGAGGTCTATCCGGGGCCAGAGGTGTCCTCTGATGAGGCACTGCGCCAGCATATCAAAGACCGTGGCGCAACCGCCTATCACCCCGTCGGCACGTTGCGTATGGGGGAGGGGACCGCCCCCGTCACACCACGCCTTGCCGTTGCAGGCGTCACCGACCTTTGGGTTGCTGATGCGTCGGTTATGCCATCGGTGACCTCCGCAAATACAAACGCGCCCTCGATGATGATCGGTTATCGGGCGGCAAAATTCATAAGTGAGGATACAGCATGAAGGGATCACGCCCTGAACAAGCAGTACTAACCCGCGACACCGATATGTCCAAAACGGACGATACCCGAGCGGTTATCGAAGGCATGGTTGATGGCCTGAATGATCACCGCATTGGCGATATTGGCGAATTTTTCTCAGAGAACTTTCGTTGGATGGGCAATCAGGGCTGTGGTCAAAAAATCGGCCTGCGAGAGTTTCAAGACAACTGGCAACGCCCGTTTCAGGCGGCATTCTCAGATAAAGTCTGCATCGACGAAGCACGTCTTTATATGGGCGAATGGGCCGCTGCCTTTGGCCGACAAGAGGCAACGCATTCCGGTGAGTTTCTCGGCATAAAAGCCACCGGCAAGCGGATCGAAATCCGCTATATGGATTTCTGGAAAGTGGTCGAAGGCAAGATCGTCGACAACTGGGTAAATGTTGATTTCGCCCATGTCGCAGCACAACTGGGTATGGACTTGTTCAACGGTGAAGGCTGGGAAGCCTATGACCGCGGCGACTGCACTGCCCCAACACCTGAATAAGCGAGGATAATACAATGGCAATAACCCACCTCAAACACGGAAAACCCGAAGCCGATCGCGCTGAAGACGACGCCAAAACCGCAACCGTGGTCGCAGCCACGCTCAAAGACATCGAACAGCGCGGCGATGTTGCGGTGCGTGAATTGGCCAACAAATTCGATGGCTATGATCGGGACAGCTATCGCCTTGGTCAAGACGAAATCGATGCACTAATCGCTAAGGTCAGTCCACGCGACCTTGAGGACATCAAGTTCGCCCAAGCACAGGTTGTCAACTTTGCGCAAGCACAGCGCGACAGCATGCTTGATATCGAAGTGGAAACCATGCCCGGCGTGATCCTCGGTCATAAAAATATTCCGGTGCAATCTGTCGGCTGCTATGTGCCCGGGGGTAAATTTCCGATGGTGGCCTCAGCGCATATGTCGGTTGCAACTGCCAAAGTTGCGGGTGTACCGCGCATTATCGCCTGCACTCCACCATTTAATGGCGAGCCGAACCCAGCTGTGATTGCCGCAATGCACCTTGGTGGTGCGCATGAAATTTATGTACTCGGCGGCATTCAGGCCGTGGGAGCAATGGCGATTGGTACTGAAACGATTGAACCTGTTCACCTGCTTGTCGGGCCTGGGAATGCGTTTGTGGCAGAAGCCAAGCGTCAGTTGTTTGGGCGTGTCGGTATCGATCTGTTTGCGGGTCCAACCGAAACGATGGTGATTGCGGATGAAACCGTTGACGCCGAAATGTGTGCGACCGACCTCCTTGGTCAGGCTGAACATGGTTACAATTCACCTGCAGTTCTGGTGACCAATTCACGCGCGCTGGCAGAAGGGACCCTCTCAGAGATTGATCGTATCCTCGAAATTCTCCCTACAGCGGGGACTGCAGGGGTTAGTTGGGCTGACTACGGCGAAGTGATCCTATGTGACACCTATGATGAGATGCTTGGGGTCGCAAATGAAATCGCTTCTGAGCACGTTCAAGTTATGACAGACCGAGATGATTGGTTCCTAGAGAACATGACTTGCTATGGCGCGCTGTTTCTTGGGCCACGAACGAACGTCTCTAATGGGGACAAGGTGATCGGTACCAACCACACATTGCCGACGAAAAAAGCAGGCCGTTATACGGGCGGTCTTTGGGTTGGTAAGTACTTGAAGACGCACAGCTATCAGAAAATTACCACGGACGAAGCGGCCGCGAAGATCGGGGCCTATGGGTCACGTCTTTGTCTGCTGGAAGGCTTTGTTGGCCATGCAGAGCAATGCAATATGCGGGTGCGTCGCTACGGTCGGCAAAACGTCCCTTACGGCGAGGCCGCTGAGTAATGAGCGATCCTGACAGACTCAGGGCGCTGATTGCGCCGCTGCGAACGGCAATGGCAAACTTTGACCCCGCCTCAGTGCAATCGGCACTGGGCAGGGTCATGGCAGCAGATGCAACTGTGCACCTGTGCCATCCGTTTGGTGATCTGTCAGGACGACAGGAGCTATATGATGTCGCCTATGCGCCATTGTTTAACGCCTTGCCCGATCTAGAGCGCCGCGACTGGATCGTCAGTGCAGGCACGGATGCCGACGGGCATGACTGGATCGGTTGTGCGGGGCATTACGTTGGCACTTTCACGCGGCCTTTCCTTGATATTCCGCAAACGGGCCATTTTGCGCATATGCGGTTTCACGAATTCTATCGTGTCGAAGACAGTCGTGTTGTGGAGATGCAAGCGATCTGGGATATTCCTGAACTTATGATGCAAGCCGGTGCTTGGCCTATGGTGCCGAGCCTTGGGCGTGAGATGTATATCTCCGGACCTGCAAGCCAAGATGGACTGTTTTTTGAGGCGCGCACTGCAACTCAAAGCGCACAAAGCCTAGAAACCGTAATCGGGATGTTAACCAATCTTTCTCGACATCCGGCCGAGGGTGGCCCCGAGATCATGCATGCAGAGAAATACTGGGATCCGCGCATGAATTGGTACGGCCCTGCGGGTATCGGTACTGCACGCGGAGTTGCCGGGTTTCGCAATTGGCACCAAATCCCATTCCTGAATGCACTGCCGGATCGACGCGGTGGCACAACCGGAACACTCAATTGTCACTTCTATGGCGATGGCGCCTACGTCGTCGCGACGGGTTGGCCAAACATGCAGATGACAGTCACCGGTGACGGGTGGTTGGGCATCGCCCCATCCGGGCAGAAAATCACGATGCGTAGCCTTGATTTTTGGCGTGTCGAAGGGGCACTCATCCGTGAAAATTGGGTGTTGGTCGATCTGTTAGACATCTATGCACAGCTGGGCGTTGATGTGTTTGCCCGATTGTGTGAATTCAACAAAGCGCGCGTGTCAGGCGCACTTTCTTTGCCAATTGGAGCTAACTGATGACTTTGCCCAAAACACCTTCGTTTCGCTTGGATCAAAAACGCGCTTTAGTCGCCGGTGCTAGTTCTGGCATTGGATTAGCCTGTGCTGTTGCGCTGGGTGAAGCGGGTGCAAAAGTCACGCTTGCCGCACGCCGGGTTGACGCTCTAAACACGCTCGTCGATAAAATGAACGCGGCCGGCATGAAAGCTGACGCCTTGCCTCTTGATGTTTCTGATATCGCTGGCACGCGGGCTTCTGTGGCGTCACATGGCCCGTTTGATATTCTCGTAAACTCGGCGGGCTTAGCCCGTCACAGCCCGGCTTTAGATACAACAGAAGACGATTTCGACACTGTGTCTGATGTGAATGTCAAAGGGGCCTATTTCCTAACGCAAGCCGTCGCCAACGGATTGGTAGCCGCGGGAAAACCCGGAAGCTTAATCAACATTTCCTCCCAAATGGCACATGTGGGCGGCATAGATCGCGCCGTTTATTGTGCAACAAAACACGCGGTTGAGGGATTTACCAAATCCATGGCAATTGAATGGGGTAAGGCGGGCATTCGCATCAATACAATCAGCCCAACGTTCATCTTGACCGATCTGACCCGCCCAACCTTCGCAGACCCTGAAAAACGCGCGTGGATCGAAGATAAAATTAAACTTGGACGCCCAGGCAAAGTCGAAGACATTATGGGCGGCGTTGTGTTTCTGGCGTCCGAAGCCTCTGCAATGGTCACCGGAACCTCGTTACTGGTTGATGGAGGTTGGACAGCCGAATGAGCAAAAACCGCGTCACATCCCAAGAGGTTGCCGAGCGCGCAGGCGTTAGCCAGTCTGCTGTGTCACGTACCTTTACGCCCGGCGCGTCTGCATCCAAGAAAACTGTCGAAAAGGTGCGCAAGGCAGCGGCTGACCTGGGTTATCGCCCAAATGTTCTCGCGCGTGCGATGGTATCTGGTAAAAGCCGGATTATCGGTTTGGTGGTGGCCTATCTTGAAAACCAATTCTATCCCGAAGCACTTGAAAAACTATCGAATGAGTTGCAAAAGCGCGGCTATCACGTGCTAATTTTCATGGCTGAGCAAACTGCTGGGAATATCGATGCGGTCGTCGAGGAAATTCTTGATTACCAAGTCGATGGTATTATTGCTGCCTCTGTCGCGATGTCGAGCGATCTGTCTGAACGTTGCCGCGCGGCTGGCGTGCCGATGGTTCTGTTCAACCGCAGCCAAGACGACCCGAACATGTCTGCTGTGACATCAGACAACTATGCTGGTGGGCGTAAGGCCGCCAAATTTTTGCTCGCTGCTGGGCACCAAAAAATTGGGCATATTGCAGGTTGGCATGGTGCGTCGACACAGCGCGATCGCGAAGCTGGTTTCATATCTGTATTAGCTGAAGCGGGCGTCGTCCTTCATTCCCGTGCAGAAGGTGACTTTACATTGGAGAAAGCTGCAGATGCTACGCGCAAAATGTTTGCCCATGATGCACCTGAGGCAGTTTTTGTCGCCAATGACCATATGGCATTGGCTGTTCTCGACACGTTGCGTTTTGAACTTGGGCTAAAGGTGCCCGAAGATGTCTCAGTCGTCGGGTATGATGATGTGCCTGCGGCGGGATGGCCTGCTTATGCCCTGACCACCGTACGCCAGCCTGCCAATCGTATGGTCGCAAACACGGTCGAAATTTTGCTCGATCAGATTGAAAATAACACTGGTGAAACACGCCGTATAGCAATTGATGGCCCGCTCATTCTACGCGGTTCTGCAAAAATTCCAGAAGGGTGGACTACATGAAAGGCTTCTCAAACAGGTGGAAAGATTTCCCTGACTATATTCTCGGTATCACGCAGGAAATTTGGGAAGATCGTGGTATAGCTACATTAAACCATCGGTATTCGAAAGACATACCCATGCGTTTTCCTGAAGGTATATCGATCGGCAATCAAAATACAATAAATGGTACCATGGCGACACTGGCAGAATTTCCGGATCGTGAGCTGACCGGTGAAGATGTGATCTGGTCGGGCAACGAAGATGAGGGGTTCTTGTCGTCTCATCGGATACTAACTATGGGCACGCACACTGGTGGAGGGTTTTTTGGCCCAGCCACAGGCAAAAGGTTCGTAATTCGTGCGATTGCTGATTGTGCTGCCATCAACGATCAGATTAACGACGAATGGCTAATCCGTGATGTTGGAGGGTTGGTTAAACAACTTGGTATGAAACCCAAAAAGTTTGCTCGCCAGGTGATTGCCCGTGAAGGTGGTCCGGAGCGTTGTGTCAAACCGTTTTGTCCTGCAATTGATGTTGATGGCCCTTATAAAGGACGCGGAAATAACAATGAATGGGGTGTACGAATGTCTGACATCCTGACTAGAATGATGGATAAGGATTTTGCTGTTATAAGAGCAGAATATGACCGTGCTGTGCAGACTGAGCATCCCGCCTCAACTACCGTGCATTCTTGGGCGGATACAGAAAAGCTGTGGATGGGGCTGCGGGCATCGTTCCCTAACGCTGAGTTCAAGATCGAGCATCAAATTGGACGCGAAGATCCGATGTTATCTCCACGCGCTGCTATTCGCTGGAGCCTGTACGGCAAACATGACGGCTGGGGCATGTTTGGCCAACCCACTGGTGCTGACGTGTATGTAATGGGATTTACCCATGCGGAATTTGGCCTAAGGGGCTTACGTCGTGAATGGACGTTGTTTGACCATGTTGCGATTTGGAAGCAAATCTTGATGCAGACAGGATAAACAAATGATAGCATACACGCTCCTACTGAGGTTTTCCCATGCAACGCATAGGTGCAGCACTTACCCTGCATCGACGCGGGCGCAGACTATAATTAAGCAGCCTCCGAATAATTGGGTTTGATAAGTACCCGACTAAAATTACTGGAGAAGTAAAATGGCCAATATCCAATACCGCATTGTTCGCTACGGCGAGTTGAAACCCTGCAAAACCGCATTCATCGACGCCCACACCCCGGGATCGGATCAAAAAGAGAACTTTACCATCATTGGTGGTGGCGTTTCCGAAAGCCCAGATCAACTCGTGCATATCACTGAGCAGATCGGGTTTAACATTGGCGCAGCTGGTCAGCCGCCACGCGTGCGTAATTCGCTGCACGACCATAACACAGCCGAAGTGTTCTTTGTTCTAAGTGGTAAATGGCGTTTCTTCTGGGGTCGTTGGGGAACTGCGGGCGAAGTGACGCTCGAAGAAGGCGATATCTTCAATATTCCCACTGGTATTTTTCGCGGCTTCGAAAACATCGGCACGGACTACGGTATGATTATGGCTGTTCTTGGTGGCAACGACGCTGGTGGCGGTGTTCATTGGGCGCCACAAGTGATTGAAGACGCTGCGGATCATGGGTTGATCTTGGGTGAAAACGGCGTGCTCTATGACAGAAAAAAGGGTGATACCTTGCCCCATAATGTCCACCCAATGCAGGTGATGTCGGAAGAGGAACTTGCTAAACGCGCAGAACCGACAACAGCAGATGTTCTGCCAAATCACGTTGCCCGGTATTGGGACATGATGGCGCTGTCCGATGCCCAACCAGTTCAGGTTATTAGCGGGAATGGATTGCTAAAGGACAAGCCCGGTTTTGAAGTTGATTTCTTGTCCCGCAACTCGATTTCTGACGAGATGCATAGTCATAACAAACCGACGGTTCTGATGCCAATGCGCGGGCACTGGAGACTACGTTTTCAGGACAGTGAAACGGTCCTCAACCCGGGTGATACGTGTCTAATTAATCCTGGCGAGGTTCACGCGATCTCTACTTCAATGACCGGTGAGGCAAGCCTTTACCGAGTCCGTACCACAAATGATCCAGCTGGATTGACCAAGACTAGTAACTAAGCTCTGGGAGGGGCCCAAATGAACCGAGTTAAAACAACCCATGTAGGCTCCTTACCGCGCGCGCAAGACGTGGTGGATTTCATATTTGCCCGCGAAAATGAACAGCCCTTTGATCAGGCCGAATTTGACACCTGTATGACTGCCGCTGTTTCCGAAACCGTGCGCAAACAGGTGGAGGCAGGCATTGATATCGTCTCTGATGGCGAGACTTCCAAAATTTCATACGCGACCTACGTAAAAGATCGCTACACCGGATTTGGCGGCGATAGTCCGCGCAACGCGCCTGCGGATCTCAAGATGTTCCCCGGCTTTTTGCAACGCCTTGCGAATGACGGTGGCACGCCGCAATACGCACGACCCATGTGCGTCGGTGAAGTGAAGTCCAAAGGACAGGGCGAGCTTGAGAAGGATATCATCAACCTCAAGTCGGCCATGGCCAAACACGGCGCCGAGCGCGGATTTATGAACGCAGCAAGCCCCGGAGTGATCTCGCTGTTCTTGCAAAACGACTACTACAAATCGCGAGCAGCGTACCTCGCCGCGTTGGCTGATGCGATGAAGGAAGAATACGAAACAATTGTTGCTGCCGGTTTGGATCTACAGCTTGACTGTCCTGATCTGGCCCTGTCGCGCCACATGCTTTTTACCGATCTCAGCGATGACGAATTTATCAAAGTGGCAAATATGCATGTTGAAGCGCTCAACCATGCGCTCTCTGATGTGCCTGCCGAAAAGGTCCGTGTTCATATTTGTTGGGGTAACTATGAAGGCCCGCATTGCTGCGATATCCCTATGGCCAAGATGTTTGATACCTTGATGTCGACTAAGGCCGCCTCGGTATTGTTCGAGACGTCAAATCCGCGCCATGGCCACGAATGGGCTGTGTTCCGGGATCGCAAAGCCGATATACCCGAAAACAAGATCCTTGTGCCTGGTGTTGTGGATACGACCACCAATTTCGTTGAGCACCCAGACCTTGTTGCGCAGCGGATCAGCAGGTTTGTTGATATTGTCGGGGCCGATCGAGTTGTAGCGGGGTCCGACTGTGGCTTTGGTACATTTGCAGGCTTTGGCGCGGTTGATCCCGACATCGCATATGCCAAACTGTCTGCCTTGTCGGAAGGGGCAGCGCTGGTCAAATGACACCGCTTGTCCTGATCCCTGGAATGATGTGCGATGCGCGGCTGTTTGGACCGCAGATAGCCGAGTTCTCTGGTCAGCGTACATTGGTGTGTGCACCAATTTCGGGACGGACATCAATCGAAGATCTGGCAGCGGCTGTGTTGGCCAACGCCCCTAAGAGTTTCGTCCTCGCGGGCTTATCTATGGGCGGCATCGTTGCGATGGAGGTCATGCGCCAAGAGCCGGAGCGCGTTGAGCGGATTGCTTTGATGGATACCAACCCACTGGCTGAAGACGACGACGTCAAAGCACGTCGCCTGCCGCAAATGATGATGGTGCGTGATAATGCTTTGAGCGCAGTAATGCGTGACGAGATGAAGCCGCGATACCTGAGCAATACGCCGCAGCGAGAAAACATTTTGGATCTTTGTATGGAGATGGCCCTGGGCCTTGGCCGGCATGTCTTTTTGAAGCAGTCTCGCGCGTTGATGGACCGGCCCGACCAGTCGGATACATTGCGCGGCGTTGACGTGCCCGCGCTCATTCTGTGTGGGCGCGATGATATGCTCTGCCCTGTTTCGCGCCATGAATTGATGGCTGAGCTGATCCCTGATGCGCGCTTAGAGATTATCGAAGGCGCGGGCCATTTGCCCACACTAGAACAACCTGAATTGACCAACGCGGCTTTGGCCCGCTGGCTGGAGGCCTAAATGAACGAAAATCTATTGAAATTACTACAGAGAGTAGATACGCCAACTGCTTGTAATGCGATCGAAGTTGCCCAAGGTAAGCGTGGTTTCAATGCCTTCACCCGTGGTACTATGCTTGCATCCCATACTGATGTCCCTGCGATGGTCGGCTATGCACGTACCGCGCGGATCGCAGCAGTCGCCCCACCAACCGAGGCTCCTGAAGTAATCAAAGCGCGCCGAATGGCGAATAGCGTCAGTGCCCAAGCCTAATATACCAAAGGCACCAAGTTCGAGGCCCGATCCGTCTTCTGCAAATACATCCGGTATGCCAACGGCGATGAGTACATCAACGTCACAGGCTGACTT
>NZ_JBELFI010000044.1:0-17943 GCF_042093035.1 Yoonia sp.
CTGGATGCCTGCGTCTGCTTTTCCCGCAGGCTGGGGGTAACGCACTTGATGCGGTTTTGATTAATACCTCTGGTGGCGTGACGGGCGGCGACAGGATCGACATGGCCGGATCGGTAGGTGCGGGCAGCGCGATGACCCTGACGACACAGGCGGCAGAGCGCGCCTATCGGGCACAACCCGATCAGACCGGGCGGATTACGACGCGGATTTCTGTGGGGGAAGACGCGACACTCTGCTGGCTGCCGCAAGAAATCATTCTTTTTGATGGCTGCAATCTTTCCCGCAAGCTGAAGGTCGATCTGGCCGTTGGTGCCCGGGCCCTCATTGTCGAACCTGTTGTGTTTGGCCGCACAGCGATGGGTGAAACCCTGACCGACGCCGCATTCCGTGACCGCATTGCGATCTCCCGTGGGGGGGCGCCGATTTACAGTGATGGTGTGCAAATGACTGGACATATCGTGGACCAGTTGGCAAGAAACGCCGTCGGACAAGGCATGTCCGCTATGGTGAGCGTGGTCTATGCGCATCCTCTGGCTCAGGCCCGCCTCAGCGCGGTGCGCGCCCATTTGCCGATAACGGGGGGTGCCACGCTTTTGGCTGAAAACCTGCTCGCCATTCGCATCATGGCCCAAGATAGCTACCTGCTGCGCCGCAGCCTGATGCCCATTATTGAACTGCTTTCTGGGACGACCGTTCCCAAAACCTGGAGACTTTGACCCATGCAACTCACCCCCCGTGAAAAAGACAAATTGCTGGTGGCCATGGCCGCAGAGGTGGCGCGAAAACGGCTTGCGCGGGGCGTTAGGCTGAACCACCCGGAGGCGATTGCGCTGATAACCGATGCCGTCGTTGAAGGCGCACGCGATGGGCGGTCGGTCGCGGATATGATGATGGCGGGCGCGCAAGTCATCACCCGCGATCAATGCATGGAAGGCATTCCGGAGATGATCCACGAAGTGCAGGTCGAAGCCACCTTTCCCGATGGGACCAAACTGGTCACCGTCCACAATCCGATCCGCTAGGAGGGCATGTCTATGATCCCCGGAGAAATCATGCCCAAAGAGGGCAGCCTGACCATCAACGCAGGTGCCACCGAAATCACGCTCATGGTCGCCAATACCGGCGACCGCCCAGTGCAGATCGGCAGCCATTATCATTTTGCCGAAAGCAACAGCGCGCTTGATTTTGATCGTGCTGCCGCACGCGGGCATCGGTTGAACATCGCCGCAGGCACCGCCGTGCGCTTTGAACCGGGGCAGCGCCGCGAGGTGACGCTTATTCCGTTCGGAGGCGACCGTCGCATTTTTGGATTTAATGCTGCCGTTATGGGGGATCTCTGAAATGCCCGCACACGTCACCCGCCAAGACTACGCCGCCATGTTCGGCCCCACCACCGGCGACCGCGTCCGCCTTGCCGACACCGACCTGATTATCGAGGTTGAACGTGATCTGACAACCTACGGAGAAGAGGTCAAATTCGGCGGCGGCAAAGTGATCCGCGACGGCATGGGCCAATCTCAAGTGACACGCGCCGATGGTGCGGTTGATACGGTCATTACCAATGCGCTGATCGTCGATCACTCTGGCATTTACAAGGCGGACGTCGGCCTGCGCGATGGCCGCATTCACAAGATCGGCAAAGCGGGAAACCCGGATACACAATCCGGTGTCGATATCATCGTGGGCCCCGGCACAGAGGCGATTGCCGGCGAAGGCCGCATCCTGACAGCAGGCGGTTTTGACAGCCACATCCACTTTATCTGCCCACAGCAGATGGAGGACGCGCTGCATTCTGGCATCACGACGCAACTTGGTGGTGGCACAGGCCCCGCGCACGGCACGCTGGCCACGACTTGTACGCCCGGGCCTTGGCATATCGGGCGGATGCTGCAGTCTGTCGATGCGGTGCCGATGAATATCGGGCTGTCTGGCAAAGGCAATGCCTCGCAACCTGCCGCTTTGGTGGAGATGGTTAATGCGGGTGCTTGCGCGCTGAAACTCCACGAGGATTGGGGGACAACCCCCGCCGCCATTGATTGCTGCCTGTCTGTGGCCGACGACATGGATGTGCAGGTGATGATCCATACGGACACGCTCAACGAAAGCGGGTTTGTGGAAAACACCGTCGCGGCTATCGCCGGGCGCACGATCCATGCGTTCCATACCGAAGGGGCAGGGGGCGGGCATGCGCCGGATATCATCAAGATCTGTGGCGATGAAAACGTCCTGCCATCATCAACCAATCCAACGCGACCCTTTACTGTGAACACGTTGGAAGAGCATCTCGATATGCTGATGGTCTGCCACCACCTTGACAAATCCATCCCAGAGGACGTGGCTTTTGCCGAAAGCCGTATTCGCCGCGAGACCATCGCGGCAGAGGATATCCTGCACGATATGGGCGCGTTCTCCATCATTGCGTCCGACAGTCAAGCGATGGGGCGCGTGGGTGAGGTTTTGATCCGCACATGGCAAACCGCGGACAAGATGAAAAAGCAACGCGGGCGACTGTCTGAGGAAACCGGTGAGAACGATAACTTCCGTGTCCGTCGTTATATCGCGAAATACACGATCAACCCCGCAATCGCGCATGGGATCAGCAAAGAGATCGGCTCCGTGACCGAGGGCAAGCGCGCTGATCTGGTGCTTTGGGATCCGGCATTCTTTGGCGTGAAGCCTGAAATGATTTTGATGGGCGGTATGATTGTCTGTGCGCAAATGGGCGACCCGAATGCTTCGATCCCGACGCCGCAACCGGTATATACGCGGCCCATGTTCGGCGCCATGGGGGGCGCCGTCAGCCATAATGCCGTCACCTTCGTCAGCGCCGCAGCGCAGGCAAATGGCATCCGCGACGTGCTGGGACTTTCCAAGCAAACTGTTGCAGTCGAAAATACACGCAACATCGGCAAGAAAGACCTGTTGCTGAACACGGCCCTCCCTCAAGTCGAAGTAAACCCGGAAACCTATGAGGTGCGCGCCGATGGCGAATTGCTGACCTGTGAACCGGCCACGGAATTGCCGATGGCCCAGCGGTATTTCATGTTCTGATGGCAGATTACACCACACAAAGCATTGCGAAAGCGGGCACTTGGGCTGACGCAATCGAAACATGCGTGTTGACCTATGAAGAGAGGTTCTTGCGCCGCAAGGTGCTGACGACGGCGCGTCAAAAGCGTATTCTAGTCGATCTGGCCCATACCACATCGCTGGATCACGGGGATGCGTTTGTGCTGGCCGATGGGCGTTTCGTTGAAATCATCGCCGCAAAGGAGCCGCTCTTGCAGATTACAGGCGATCTGGTGCAACTGGCCTGGCATATCGGAAACCGGCATACGCCTTGTCAGATCGAGGACGGGCGGCTGTTGATACAGAACGATCCGGTGATCGGGCATATGTTGGAACATCTAGGTGCATCGGTAAAAGAGGTGCTTGAACCTTTTACCCCCGAAGGTGGCGCCTATGGTCACGGTCGCACACATAGTCACGAACATGGGGCCACCGCCCATGCCCACTAAGGCAATCCTGACGCTCAGCCAATGGCTGTCACCGTCTTATCCGTTGGGCAGTTTTGCCTTTTCGCACGGGCTCGAAGCCGCCTTGGCGGCTGGCTGGGTCAGCGATGCCGCGTCCTTGAAGGACTGGTTGGCCGATGTGCTGACAGATGGGTCCGGCTGGTCAGATGCGGTGCTTCTGAATGCGGCGTTTCTGGCGCAAGATCGCAAAGATTTGCAGTCCGTTGATGTCACCGGTCGGGCCTTTGCCGCCAGCGCCGAACGGTTGCGCGAAAATGTGAACCAAGGGGCCGCCTTTGCGCGCACGGTGCAGGGAACTTCTGAAATGGTGCTCCCCGATGTTGTCTTTCCGGTCGCTGTCGGCTGGGCTGCAAAGCAATCAGAACTGCCGCGTGATCTGACCCTTGCGCTCTATCTACAGGCCTTTGTCAGCAATATCGTGATGGCCTGTGTCCGCCTGATGCCGCTGGGCCAGACAGCAGGGCAACAGGTGATCCAAGACCTCGCTCCTTTGTGTGAGGTGACGGCTGCGAAGGCGCTGGCCTCTGTTTTGGATGATCTCTACTCCAACACTTTCCTGTCTGACATCGCGGCGATGCGCCATGAGGTCCAGCAACCAAGGCTTTTCCAGTCATGACCCAATTGAACGGCCCCCTGCGCGTCGGCATCGGCGGCCCGGTAGGTGCTGGCAAAACCACCCTGACGGCGCGTCTGGCACAGCTTTTGCACCCTGAGATTTCAATCGGGGTGATTACCAACGACATCTATACTCAAGAGGACGCAGAGGCGCTGACGCGTATGCAAATACTGCCGGCAGACAGAATTATTGGCGTGGAAACAGGGGGTTGCCCACATACAGCCATCCGCGAAGACGCCAGTATAAACCTCGCGGCGGTCGCCCTGATGCAGAAACGACATCCGGATGTTGAAGTGGTATTGATCGAATCCGGCGGCGACAATCTGTCTGCCACTTTCAGCCCTGAGCTGGCAGATATGACGCTTTATGTGATCGACGTGGCCGCAGGCGAGGAAATCCCGCGCAAGGGCGGACCTGCGATCACAAAGTCGGATGTGCTGGTCATCAACAAGACAGATCTGGCCCCGCATGTCGGCGCTTCGTTGGAGGTGATGCAACGGGACGCCACGCGGATGCGGGCGGGCAAACCCTTCGTGTTCACCTCTTTGAAAGATGGCAGGGGTGCCGATGAGGTCCTTGCCCTGCTGCGCCGGATCGGTGGGATTTGACCGAGCGCAGAATGTCGCGCGCGGCGCGCATCATTTCCATGACAATACCGGGCGAAGGCACTACGCTGGCAGCATGAAAATGCTTCACGTTTCCCTTGCCTGTTTGCTGTCCACGGGGGCAATCGCACAAGTCCTGCCCGCGCCTTTGACGGACGCGGATTACTTCGACGTTGATATGAAAGAGGCGCGGCTGGGCCAGCTTTTATTCTATGATCCGATCCTGTCGGGCAATCGCCAAATCGCATGTGCGACTTGCCACCAACCCGATCTTGGCACTTCTGACGGGCTCTCTCTTTCTTTCGGCGACGGAGGTATCGGCTTTGGACCGGGTCGATATGCGGATCCCGATAACATGCCTGAAAAGCGTATCCCGCGGAATTCGCCCGCATTGTTCAATGTCGGCGCACGTGGCTTCACGGTGATGTTCCATGATGGCCGTCTGGAGCTGGACCCCAGCCAGCCAAGCGGCATTCGGACGCCCTTGGGCGAAGAGATGATGACAGGTTTTAATTCGCTGCTGTCTGCGCAAACGATGTTTCCGGTGCTGAGCCGGGATGAGATGGCCGGCTCCTATAGTGAAAATGATGTGGCAAAGCTGGTCCGTCAGGGGATCATCACGGGAGAGGGCGGCGCATGGGATGTACTGTCGCACCGTGTGGCAGCACTGCCTGAATATGCGGATGCCTTTGTGGATGTCTATCCGCACATCACAGGCCCAGATGACATTGCTTTTACCGATATCTCGAACGCGATTGCTGCATTCGTTGCGATGGAATGGCGCAGTGACAGCGCGCCCTTTGACGCAGTTCTGGCTGGCGAAGCCACGCTTGAAGGCCCCGCAAAAGCCGGCATGGAGCTTTTTTATGGTGCGGCAGGCTGCGCCGCCTGCCATTCCGGACCGCTTCTCACGGATCAGAAATTCTATGCGATGGGCGCACCGCAGCTTGGCCCCGGAAAGGCGGCTACGTTTGAGACCCATACCCGCGATGACGGGCGTTTCCGTGTGACGGGTCGTGGGGAAGACCGCTATGCCTTTCGCACGCCTTCCTTGCGCAATGTGGCCCTGACAGCGCCCTACGGACATGCGGGCGGGCATCGTGATCTGGCGCAGTTTGTCGCCGATCACGCGCGGCCCGGCGAAAGCCTTGCCACATATGACCGCACACAGGCCATCTTGCCCGCGTTCGCGGCCAAGGATTTTGAGGTCATGGATGATCCGGCTCAAGTTGCGGCGATCGCGGCTGCTGTGACGACAGTGCCCGTGACGTTGCAATCACAAGACATCGAAAATCTTGTCGCGTTCCTTGAAACGCTGACCGATCCGGTGTCGATTTCAGGGCGGCTGGGCGTGCCGGAGACGGTGCCAAGCGGCTTGGAAGTCCCGACGGTGAATAAATAGGAACCGGCAGCGACAGTGCTGTACCGCAGTTTTCTGCTAGGGTTTCTTGAGCGTCACGGCCTGCCCGGCGAGAACAGCATGTTCGCTTTCAGAGCCATCCGGCCATGAAACCGTGACCAGCGCTTGCGTGGCGTCGCCCAGTCCGACATGCCGTCCGACCATCTGTCCGCCTGCATGTCCGCCGCCGATGACGTGCTGGAGTATCTGCGTGGTCTCTTGCGTTTTGACGATGATGATTGCGCCAATCGCGAAAGGGTTTGCACCATCCTGCCGCAGGTCCACGTTTATCCAGCCCCCGGTTTGCGCGGTGACATTTCGGTAAAGCTCAAGCGGTGCGCGCCGGTTTGAGACAATCAAATCCTGGCGCCCGTCGCCATCAAAATCGACCAGTGCGGCGCCACGCGACCGCTCAGTCGTTGCGACCCCTGCGGTGGCGGCTGTTTCTGTGAAAGTGCCGTCTGCATTTTGCATCAGCAGGTTATTGGGGTCTTCCATCGCCATGCCCGGCATCTGGTCAACATTGCCTTTCGCGATGAAAAGGTCCGCGCGGCTGTCGTTGTTGATGTCCCCGAATTCGGCGTGCCATCCCGTCGAAGGACGCCCGTCGTCGCCCACATGGGGTCTTTGCGAATAGGTTCCAATTGTGAATGGCGCCGCGCGGTAGGTGCCGTCCTCCTGCGCCAATTGCAAAAGCTGGTCGCCCATTGAGGTCAGCATCACCTCATCGCGCCCATCCGCGTTCAGGTCGCGGCTGGCAATCCCCATCCCCCAGAGCGAGACATTGTTCCAACCGTCCTCCGGCCCCAGAAAACGTGCCTCCGCAATGTCCCACATCTGCTCATATCCGCCAGAAACATAGTAGTGCCTGTCGTTCGACAACCGCAGCGTCAGTCGCCCGCGCGCATCGTTGGCCGCCAGGATCGAGAGTGGACAGAACCCCGGAGTGAGCTTTTGTGCGCGATACCCCGTCTCATCGGGGCGCAGGATATAATTGTCGTCGCAGGCTTCAAACGGCCCGTCGGGGTTCGAGCGGTCCACATAATTGCCAATTGCCAGGGTTGGACGGGTTGCACCGGATTCCCACCATGCGGTGAAGGCCGTACTCCAATTGTCATCGACGGGCAGGCCCGTTCTCTCTGATGTGTCGGCAAAGACGCAATCACCCTGGCCTTGCAGGATCTTGTTTGCACCCACACGCAGCACAAAGAGATCAAGCACCGCATCCCCGTCGATATCAATCGGATAGGCGCCAGTGACGCCGGTCAGTTCGGGTACGTCAATGGCGGTGAATTGGAAGGCGCCGTCATTTCGGATCAGCAAAGCAGGATTGCCGCCACCAGCAACGAAAATATCGGGCAGGCTGTCAGCGTTACAATCCAGAACGGCGATACCCCCACCGACAAAATGCTCCCATCCGCCACCGTAGACATGCGGTGGCAATCTGTCAGAGAGGTCTTCAAAGCGCGGCTCTGCCACCGTCGAAGTGGCGATGAGGCAGAGAATGGGCGTGAGATTTTTCAAGGGTTTGAGACCTTTATGCCGCCGACCAGAGTGTCCGTCACCGCTGCAAGGCAGATGGCCGTTGCGCCACGCGCCCAGACGAAATCATCCCATGGATGCACAACCAATTCGCATGGTTTGCGTCCGTTGGCGAGGGTCAGGTCCTGCATCTGTTCAAAGACTTCCCGCGTGAAAAGAAAGTCGTCCTGCATCTGTGCGCTGGAAAGAATGATAAGCGGCGGATCAAAGAGTTGGACAACATTTGAGAGGCCGACCGCCAGATACCGCCCCGCACGGTGATAGATTGTTTCGGCTGCGACATCACCCGATTTGGCGCTTCTGAAGAGCTGTTTCAGCAGGTCTTTGGGGTCGGGCGGTGATGCCTCTTGGGTGTCCAGCGCAATTGCCGCTTCCCGCGCGAGAGCGTAGTCGCCAAGATACGCCTCCAGGCACCCGCGCTGGCCACATCGACACAATGCACCGTCCAGTTGCACCTTCGTGTGCCCCAGTTCCAACCCGACGCCATGGGTGCCGCGATAGAGCGCATTATCAACGACAAGGCCCATTCCGACGCCGTTTTCGATGGTGACTACTGCAAAATCGGTTTTATCGCGCCCAACGCCGAACCACAGCTCTGAGAGCGTTAGCATATTGGTGTCATTATCCAGAAAAAGCGGCATATCAAACCGCGCAGCAAATCCTGCATGTAGTGAAACATTGGTGTCTTTGAGCAGCGAGGACCAAATGATCGCATTGCATTGCTGATCGACGATACCGGGCAGTCCGATTCCGACAGCCTTGACCTTCGCGATCGGAATTTCGGCGGTTTGCATGAGCGCTTCGATCAATACCGCAATCTCGCTCAGCAGTTGCGCGGTAGAGCGTCGTGCATCGGGGACCGGCAGCATTTCCTGTGCCACGACATTGCCCGCAAAATCAGACAAAACAGCCGAATGCCGTTGAAAAGCCAATTTAATTCCAATGACATAGGCGGCCTGTGGGACGACCTCCAGGGCGACGGGTGGTCTGCCGCGCCCGTAGTCTTCGCGGGCAGGGGTATCCACTTCGCGCAAGATACCGGATGCGATCAGGTCTGCCGTTTGCGTCGTCGCACTGCCTGCGCTAATGTTGAGTGACCGGGTGATGTCTGCGCGGGCCGTCTGCCCAGCCGCGCGGACCCGCTCGAATATCTGTTGACGCAGAGGCGTTGCATTGGGACGGTCATGCTGAAGTAATGGACCGCAGCCTGACGATTCCCCGATCTCTGCGATATAATTTATCATGTAAACTTATTACCCCAGTAGGGCCCTCCCCGGCACCGGTTCCGGGTTGCTCCATCACCGATAATGGGAGGTTCTTTTAATTTTTTGCCCCCGTCAATCATTTTTTATTTTGCAAAATGAATTAAATGGTGCAAGATGATGGCGAGTCGAAGAACTCGGGCCCTGCTGGGAGGCGGGCTAATCATGTTAAGGGAGGAACCACATGAATAAGTATATTATCGCCGCAGCAGTTGCGGTCACTGGCTTTAGCTCAGCCGCAATTGCCGACGGAAACAGTGTTACGGTCGGTGTAAGCTGGTCGGATTTCCAGGAAGAGCGTTGGAAGACCGACGAGGCGGCCATGTTGGGTGCTTTGGACGCGGCTGGCGCGCACTACCTGTCCGCTGATGCGCAGTCTTCTGCGACAAAGCAGTTGGCTGACGTTGAAAGCCTTATCACACAAGGCGTTGACGCGCTTATCATTCTTGCACAAGACGGCGGCTCCATCGGCCCGGCACTTGATGCGGCCGAAGCTGCGGGTATTCCTGTCATCGGTTACGACCGTTTGATCGAAGATCCACGCGCATTCTACCTGACATTCGACAACGTCGAGGTCGGTCGTATGCAGGCGCAGGCTGTTTTTGACGTGCAGCCGTCCGGCAACTACGTTTTCATCAAAGGTTCACCGACTGATCCGAACTCTGACTTCCTGCGTGGCGGTCAGCAAGAGGTGCTTCAGGCGGCAATCGACAGCGGTGCAATCACTGTTGTGGGTGAGGCCTACACAGATGGCTGGCAGCCATCAAATGCGCAGCGCAACATGGAGCAGATCCTGACACAGACCAACAACGAAGTTGATGCGGTTGTTGCATCCAACGACGGTACTGCTGGTGGTGTTGTTGCGGCCCTGGCCGCACAGGGCATGGACGGCCTGCCGGTATCCGGTCAGGACGGCGACCACGCTGCGCTGAACCGTGTTGCACTTGGCACCCAGACAGTGTCCGTCTGGAAAGACAGCCGTGAACTGGGCCGTAATGCGGGCGAAATCGCTGTTGCATTGGCCGGTGGCGCAATGCTGTCCGACGTTGATGGTGCGATGGACTTCACCTCACCTGGTGGCGTAACAGTGACATCCATGTTGTTGGCACCTCAGCCAATCACGCAGGACAACCTGAACCTCGTGCTGGAAGCTGGCTGGATCGAGAAAGACGTCCTTTGCCAGGGTGTCTCCGGTCTCGCTGTTTGCGAATAATCTGACGGCAATGAAAAGGGCCTCATCCGTCGTAACGGGTGAGGCTACTTTGTAATCAACCCAGCCATGGGTTGAAGGGGAGGGAACCTATGTCCAACGGGCTCGGGAGTTTTATCAAAACATTGCAGATCGACACGCGTTTGCTAGGCATGATTGGTGCCTTCGTCGCTATCTCTTTGGTGTTTCACGTCGCAACCGGGGGCACATTCCTGACCCCGCGTAACCTATTCACACTGACATTGCAGACTGCTTCGGTCGCGGTGATGGCAACCGGTATGGTCTTTGTGATCGTGACCCGGAACATTGACCTGTCAATCGGCTCCATGCTTGGCATCATCGGGATGCTGATGGGCGTTATTCAGGTGCAAATCCTGCCAGATTTTGTGGGCTTCGGAAGCCCGTCGATCTGGATCATCACGGTGACCGTTGGCCTGCTGCTTGGTGCTGCGATTGGCGGTTTCCAGGGCTGGTTAATCGGCTATCTGGCGATCCCGTCATTTATTGTCACCTTGGGTGGATTGCTGATTTGGCGCGGCGGCGCTTGGTGGGTGTCCAAAGGCACGACGATTTCGCCCCTTGATCCGAATTTCGTGATGCTTGGCGGGGCCTCTGGTACCATCGGTGTAGCGGCAAGTTGGGCGCTGGCGATAGTCGGGTCGGTTCTGGCGGTTCTTTTCCTCATCAATACACGGCGCAAGCACATCAGCCACGACTTTGCGGTAAAACCGCTATGGGCCGAATATGCGCTGGGTGCGATCCTTGTGGGCGCGATCACCGGCGTTACCGCGATCTTGAACGCCTACCTTGTCCCGACGCGCATTCTGGAGCGCCGCTTTGCCGCTGATGGGCTGGTCATGCCGGAAGGCTACACCGAAGCATACGGCTTCCCGATTTCGGTTCTGATCGTGCTGGCTGTGACAATCGGCATGACGCTGGTTGCAAAGAAAACGCGTTTTGGCCGTTACGTCTTTGCAATGGGTGGTAATCCTGACGCAGCAGAGCTTTCGGGCATCAACACGCGCTTGCTGACCGTCAAGGTCTTTGCTCTGATGGGCGCATTGACAGCGATTGCCGCGGTGATCGCATCAGCACGGCTGGGCTCTGCGGGCTCTTCACTGGGCGAGCTTGACGAATTGCGCGTAATTGCGGCTGCCGTGATTGGCGGCACTGCATTGGCGGGTGGTGTCGGTACAATCTATGGGGCCATCTTGGGTGCCTTGATTATGCAGGCGCTCGTCTCTGGCATGGGCATGGTGGGCGTTGATAGCCCCCTGCAAAACATGATCGTGGGTGGCGTGCTGATCCTCGCTGTCTGGATCGACATCGTTTACCGTCGCAAAACAGGAGATACGATATGAGTACGCCTTTGTTGGAAATGCGCAATATCTCGATCCACTTTGGCGGGATCAAAGCGGTTGATGATGTCTCTATTGACGTGATGCCTGGTGAAGTTGTGGGCCTTCTGGGCCACAACGGTGCTGGCAAGTCGACCCTGATTAAAATCCTGTCGGGTGCATATAAGAAAGACGCAGGCGAGATCTATGTCGATGGCAAGAAGGTTGAAATCCACAGCCCCATTGATGCCCGCGAACACAACATTGAGACGATCTACCAGACGCTCGCGCTGTCGGATAACCTTGATGCCGCGTCGAACCTGTTTCTTGGGCGTGAGATCACGACCAAGT
Source organism: Yoonia sp. (assembly GCF_042093035.1). Taxonomy (GTDB): domain Bacteria; phylum Pseudomonadota; class Alphaproteobacteria; order Rhodobacterales; family Rhodobacteraceae; genus Yoonia. The sequence goes on from NZ_JBELFI010000044.1 coordinate 11,859, forward strand.
TTGGTTTGCTGGATGATACCGCGATGGAGGCGGAATCGCGCAAGATCATGGCGCGCCTGAACCCGAACTTTCAGCGCTTCTCTGAGCCTGTGCGTTCACTCTCAGGTGGTCAGCGCCAGTCCGTGGCGATTGCGCGCGCCGTGTATTTTAACGCGCGTATCCTGATTATGGACGAACCCACAGCGGCATTGGGTGTGCATGAAACGGCGATGGTTGCAGATCTGATTAAGGAGCTGAAGGCCCAGGGCCTTGGCATCTTCCTGATTAGCCACGACACGCGCGAAATGATGGACCTTTGCGACCGCGTATCGGTGATGAAGAACGGTCAGCTGATCGGTACAGAGCGTGTTGAGGACGTCACAGAAGATGACATCCTGTCGATGATTATCATGGGCAAGAACCCCAAACAGGCTGCTTAATGTTCATCGGCCTTGATCTGGGGACATCCGGTCTCAAGGCTGTACTCATTGACGGGGCGCAGGCAATTTTGGCGGAGGCCACTGCGCCCCTGACCGCCAGTCGTCCACAGTCAGGTTGGTCAGAACAAGACCCTGCTGATTGGCTGGAAGCAGCCGATCAGGTGATGCAGGCACTGGGCGCGCAGCGATCGCTCGACGCGGTTCAGGGCATTGGCTTGTCGGGGCAAATGCATGGCGCGACACTGCTTGATGCGTCAGACACCGTTCTGCGCCCGTGTATCCTCTGGAATGATACGCGATCAGTTGATGAAGCCGCCGGGCTGGACGCTGACCCCCAATTTCGCGCGCTGACAGGCAACATTGTCTTTCCAGGCTTTACTGCGCCAAAGCTTGCATGGGTAGCGAAACATGAGCCGGATTTCTTCGCTAGACTTGCGCGTGTCTTGTTGCCCAAGGATTATGTGCGGCTTTGGCTGACCGGTGAAGCCGTTGCTGAGATGTCAGATGCTGCCGGAACAAGCTGGCTTGATGTGGGCAAGCGCGATTGGTCGGATGACCTGCTCGCTGCGACACAAATGACCCGCGCACAGATGCCGCGTTTGGTTGAAGGGTCTGATGTCTCCGGCGTCTTGCGCGACACGCTTGCTGCCCGTTGGGGATTGCCCAAAGGTGTCGTGGTCGCAGGTGGTGGCGGTGACAACGCGGCCAGCGCCGTCGGCGTCGGCGTTGTGCAAGCCGGCGATGCCTTTGTATCGCTGGGAACGTCTGGCGTGCTTTTTGCGGCCTCAGATGCCTATCATCCAGATGCTGCGACGGCGGTCCATAGCTTTTGCCACGCGCTGCCGAATACATGGCATCAGATGGGCGTTATCCTTGCCGCCGCTGATGCCTTGAACTGGTTTGCAGGTGTCACCGGGCGGCCTCCTGCTGAATTGACGCACGCTCTGGGACCGTTGCAAGCACCCGCGCGCCCTTTGTTCTTGCCCTATCTTGGCGGCGAGCGCACACCACATAATGATGCCAATATTCGTGCGGCATTTCTTCATCTCGACCACAGCCTCGACACGGTCTCCATGACGCGTGTTGTCTTGGAAGGGGTGACCCATGCCATACGCGACAGCTTTGATGCGCTTTCGGCGACGGGCACCAAGATTGACCGATTGATCGCCGTCGGTGGTGGATCGAAATCTGACTATTGGGTGCAGGCGATTGCCACGTCACTCGACATTGCCATCGACTTACCCGTATCGGGTGACTTTGGCGGCGCATTCGGCGCAGCACGCCTCGGCATGATGGCCGCAACCGGGGCAGGCGCAGAGATTGCCACCCGCCCGGACATCGCACGCACCATTGTGCCGGACCCAAGCCTGACTGCCTCATTCGCTCAGGCACACGCGCGCTACCGCGACAGCTATGTCGCGTTGAAAGGACTGACATGACCGACTTTTTCAAAGACATCCCTGCCATTTCCTATAAAGGACCGCAAAGCGACGACGACTATGCGTTCCGCCACTACAACCCTGATGAAATGGTCATGGGCAAGCCAATGAAGGACCATCTGCGGTTTGCCGCCGCCTATTGGCATTCCTTCGCATGGCCCGGCGGGGACCCGTTCGGAGGGCAGACTTTTGAACGTCCATGGTTTGGCGACACGATGGATGCCGCGCGCATGAAAGCGGATGTGGCGTTTGAGATGTTCCAGATCCTCGGTGTGCCATACTTCTGTTTTCATGATGCAGATGTGCGACCTGAGGGGGCGCATTTTGCTGAAAGCACCAAGAACCTCGAAACAATCGTCGACTACTTCGCACAGAAGATGGAGGCGACGGGTGTCAAACTGCTCTGGGGCACCGCGAACCTGTTCTCAAACCGTCGCTTTATGGGCGGTGCTGCAACCAACCCTGACCCCGATGTGTTCGCCTATTCTGCCGCCACCATAAAGACCTGCATGGATGCCACCATGAAGCTTGGCGGAGAGAATTACGTGCTGTGGGGCGGTCGTGAAGGCTATGAGACGCTTTTGAACACCGACATGGGGCGTGAGCGCCAGCAGGCCGGTCGGATGCTGCAGATGGTTGTCGATTACAAGCATAAGATCGGCTTCAAAGGGGCGATCCTGATAGAACCCAAGCCGCAAGAACCCACCAAGCATCAGTATGACTATGATGTGGCGACGGTCTACGGTTTCCTCAAGGACTTCGGGCTTGAGGGTGAAGTAAAGATGAATATCGAGCAGGGCCACGCGATCCTTGCGGGACATTCCTTTGAACATGAACTGGCCGTCGCGCGGGAGCTGGGGATATTTGGCTCGATCGACATGAACCGCAATGACTATCAATCCGGTTGGGACACGGACCAATTCCCCAACAATGTGCCGGAAATGGCCTTGGCCTATTATGAAGTCTTGCGCGCTGGTGGTTTCACAACGGGCGGGACAAACTTTGACGCCAAGCTGCGGCGGCAGTCTTTGGACCCCGAAGACCTTATCCTGGCGCATGTCGGCGGAATGGACGCTTGTGCGGCGGGTTTGAAGGCGGCAGCGGCGATGCTGGAAGATGGCAAGCTCGAAGCGGCGCGTGATGCGCGCTATGCGGGCTGGGCCGCGCCGGACGGGGCTGCGTTGCTCAATTCAGACCTCGGCGCGATCTTTGACAAGGTCGTTGCGCAAGATATCAACCCCGACCCGCGTTCCGGGCGGCAGGAGCGTTTGGAAAATCTGGTGAACCGCTACCTGTCGTAGGCGCATACCGTCTAGAGGTATGACATGGCACATCAGGCGCAGTGCCAGACGCCTAATTTTATCACATTCTCGGAGATTGGCTGTGGTTTCTGCACCAGATTGCGGCCAGTTGAGAGGTATTGTGAGTCTCAAAGCAGTCGAATCAGATGATTCCTTCGCGGGTTTTTGTGTGAAACTCGGCAGACCAATGCATATTTCCATTTTGAAATACCTCATTCAACAATCCCGGGTTTTCCGTTTAATTACGGTGTTTGAGTGAAAAGCGACAATGTTTCGCCATATTGTTGATCCGAAATGGCCCCTAGCGCTCCCTCGTCGCGTCCCAATCTCAGTCGATAAATGACCTTGTCCCGGCCGAAAGGCTGTCAAGAAATTACCGCCCGCGCTCACACTCTAAAAAGTGCAGGCCTAAACCGACCGAGTTAGGAACTGACAAATGAAATTTGGAACAACCTTTGTTATTGGCCTTATCGTTGCAAGCATGTCCGTCGCAACTATGGCCTCCGCTGCGACATGTGCAAATCGTGCAGCTGTCGTGGATCGCCTTGAAACACGCTTCGGCGAACTGCCAATCGCAAATGCGATGAGCCCGTCAATCAATATTCTTGAGGTTTTCGCAAAACCTGAAGCAGAAACATGGACTGTCCTGTTGACGCTGCCAGAGCAACAACTGACCTGCTTGGTAAGCTCAGGTACCGGTTCGACAGACCTGCAGGCTGTCTTGCAAACGCTTTAAGCGCTTAGAGTGACACCATGGCTACCCCACAGATAGGGGTGGATACGGTAAGCTTCCATTGCAGGCACCGGACTTCTTTTCGGGAGTTCGGTGCCTGATGCTTTTGGTAAAGCCAAGTTTACTGGTGAAACCTACTGAATTTGTGCTATAATTTCATCGTGATCGCATCAGAATCTTGTTGTTAGTTTTGCGTAGTTTGTTTGTTGAGGGAATTAGATGCATTGTTTTCGCTTTACCTATCCGTTGTTGACCGCAATCATATTGTCATTGGCTGCGCCTGCTTCTTTTGCGCAGACGAGTATCTCTACCGATACATCGCAGATGACAAGCAACGAGCTCTATCAATATGCTGAAGCGCTGAGGCTTGGGCGCGGTGTCGAAGCTGATATTGACCAGGCACTGGAATTACATTCGCAGCTTGCCCAATCTGGCCGGGCGCAATCCTATGAGCGTGTGGCGCTGATTTTGCTATCACAAGATAGGTTGATTGAGGCAAAGGCCGCGCTTGAGGCCGGTCGGGACGCTGGAAATAATCTGGCACGCATGAGACTTGCCATCGCGCATGTTCGCGGCCAATTCGGTTCGCTTTCTGATCCGGCGCTGGGTGTGCGACAGCTTGAAGAATTCACGCAGAGCTCAGACAGCGCATTCGCGCGCTATGTACTCGCGCGGGCCTATCAAACGGGGACCGGGACCTCGGTTCAGCTCGAAAGGGCGAGGGCAATCTATGAAGACTTGGCGGAAGACGGACATGGTCAATCCTTGCGACAGCTTGGCGATTTCGCGCGGGATGGCACTTTTGCGGAGCCTGATTTAGCTGCAGCCGCTGATTATTATCGCGCGGCTGCCGAGAACGGGTTTGATTATGCATGGCTCATGCTGGCAAATCTGCACTTGGGAGAAGGACGTTACGCAGAGTCGATTGAAGCCTATCAAATGGCAATTGCGTCTGAGATAAGCGGCGCTGAGGCGATGTTTGCGCGCCGAAATTTCCTGGAGGAGTTCGGCCCGTTGTCAGACCGCGCCTCAGCAGCAAGGATTCTGGAAAGCAAGGCGGAAAACGGCGATGTGGATGCTGCCGCAGAAGCGCTGATACTGTGGGAGCGGAGATCGCGTCGGATCAACACGCTTGACCTGGAAGCTGTGCTTGCAATGCTCGACGAAAAAATGCGGGCCGGCGACGAGAGGGCGACGATTGCATTGGCGCGCGCATATCGGGTACTGCATTGGCGTATCCCGCAGTCGCGTGCGCGTCATGCAGAAATTGTTGCCGATTTTGGCGACCAGCTTGGAAAGTCGCGGATGCGCGAGTTGTTCTACAGCGTTTACGATCCGGAGCGTCACCCACAGTCACGCCAAGCCACCTATGAAATCGTCAGCACGCTTGAAGGCGCAGAGTTTCAATCTGCGGCGCGCGCTATTCGGGCCACAGAAAGAACGGCGTTTGTGTTCTTGCTTCAAAAAGAGCTCGAAGAGCTTGGTTACTTCAATGGCACTGCGAATGGCGTATTTAACACGCGCAGCCTGAGAGCCACGATGCGATTTTGTGAAGATCAGGGCATCGCTGACAATTGCGTGCATGGTCCATTAACATATACCGCCTCAATGGACATCATTAGAGAGCTAGCGGACGCGCGTGAATAGCAATCAACAGATACCGGAGCGTCAGAGTTTTCTAGCAAACCCGAATGAACGGGCCGTTGGCGTGTCGAGAATCTCATAACCCAGATGTGGTAATAGTTGGTCCATGACGAGCTGAACTGGAAAAGCCCTCAGCTCGTCCGGCGCATATTTTTGCGTAATTTGTGGTCTGCTTTGAAAGTAGGGAGACCCCGCCATAGACCAGTTGATTCCACACAATATCATCAACCCGCCCGGGCGCAGCATCATGTCCGCCATCACCGCTCCGAGACCGCCCGCGTCCCATGTCTTGTTTCCATTCAGAACGCAGACATCGAAGGAATGTCTGTCGCCTGTATTGAGCAAACGCTGCATCGCCCAGGTGTATGATCGTCCGGATTGAATGGGAGAAATCCACTTATCCAGTCCAAGCGCGACCGCGCGTTCCTTAACAGGATCAGGTTCTGACCCCGCAGCGGCATGAAAAGTGGTGAGTGTCCCTGCATTCTGATCTGCCAGCACAGCTGCCAAGCATAGGCTCTGACCTGGCCCCCGATGCTCCCTCATTTA
>NZ_JBELFI010000045.1:0-17906 GCF_042093035.1 Yoonia sp.
GTTAGTTCAAAGACCGATATCCTGGTGGCAGGGCCGGGGGCGGGATCGAAGGCCAGGAAAGCCGCTGATCTCGGGGTTGAAGCGATGGATGAGGATGCCTGGCTCGCCCTGATTGGCGCCACATGAGCGGACGCCCGGAGGTTCTCTTTCCGCTTTTTGGCGCGCTGACGAAGCTTGACGGCATCGGCCCAAAATCCGCACAGGCGCTAGAGGCAGCTGGCATTGAAAAACCACGCGATATTCTAATGACCTTGCCACACACAGGCGTCGACCGCAGCCGCAAATCGAGCGTTTTGGACGTGGTGGCCCCGGCCGTTGCCACGGTCGAGGTTCTTGTCGGCGAACATCACCCGCCGCGCACGCGAGGCCGCCCGTACCGCGTCTTTGTGGAGGACGCATCCACCAGTTTTCAGCTCGTTTTCTTTCATGCACGTGGCAATTATTTGCAGCGCATTTTGCCAACAGGTCAGCGGAGGATCATTTCAGGAAGGGTAGAGGTATTTGATAATGTTGCACAAATTGTGCATCCGGATCATATTCTGCCGCTCCATGAGGCCGGTGACATTCCTGCATTTGAGCCGGTTTATCCCCTTCATGCGGGGATCACGCAAAAAACGATGTTCAAGGCCACAAGGTCCGCATTGGCGATGGCACCAGAGCTGGCCGAGTGGATTGACCCTGCACTCAAGGCCCGCGAAAAATGGTCTGATTGGCGCGATGCATTGGTTGCAGCGCATAGTCCGACGTCGCTTTCGGAGGTTGGCCCGAATGCGGTATCGTGGGCGCGGCTTGCCTATGATGAGTTGTTTGCGCATCAGTTAACGCTGGCATTGGCGCGCGCGGCCTCGCGGCGGGCGAAGGGCATCGCATCTGTTCCGACAGGCGCGCTGACAGCGAAGGTTTTGGCGGCGCTGCCCTATGTGCCAACCGCTGCACAAACTCGTGCTGTGAGCGAAATCGGGGCCGATCTTGGTGCGCCCATCCGCATGAACCGCTTGCTGCAGGGGGATGTTGGCTCTGGCAAGACGCTTGTTGCCTTGATGGCTTTATTGGGCGTGGTAGAGGCGGGCGGGCAGGGTGTGATGATGGCCCCGACCGAGATTTTGGCGCGCCAGCATCTGGATGGTTTACGGCCTTTGGCGCAGAGTGCTGGCGTTGCTCTCGCGCTTTTGACGGGGCGAGACAAGGGTGCCGCACGGCGCGAAAAGCTCGCGGCTTTGGCGGCGGGTGAGATTCAGATTTTGGTGGGCACCCATGCGGTGTTTCAAAAGGATGTGATCTTCGATGATTTACGCCTTGCCGTGATTGATGAACAGCACCGTTTTGGTGTGGCACAGCGTATGCAGTTGGGGGCGAAAGGACGCTCCGTGGATGTCTTGGTGATGACGGCCACACCCATTCCGCGCTCACTGGCGCTTGCCCAATATGGCGATATGGACGTGTCGGTGCTGGATGAAAAACCACCCGGGAGGACGCCAGTCCAAACGGCGCTTGTGTCTGCATCGCGGATGGATGAGGTGGTCGACAAGCTGCGCAAAGCAGTGGCGGATGGCAAGCAGGCCTATTGGGTCTGCCCATTGGTTGAGGAAAGCGAAATCGTCGATATGACGGCGGCAGAGGAACGCTTCAAGAGATTGCGCGCGGCCCTTGGTGAAGGCATTGTCGGGCTTGTTCACGGTCAGATGCCGCCCGCTGAAAAAGATGCGGCGATGGCGCGGTTTGTGGCTGGACAGACAAAAGTACTTGTCGCCACGACCGTGATTGAGGTGGGTGTGAATGTGCCCAATGCTTCCATCATGATGATCGAACATGCTGAAAGGTTTGGCTTGGCACAGTTGCACCAATTGCGGGGGCGTGTTGGCAGAGGGGCCGCGGCCTCAACCTGTTTGCTGATCTACCAAGCGCCTCTAAGCGAGACCGGCCGCAGGCGATTGGAGATTTTGCGGGAAACCGAAGATGGCTTTCGGATATCGGACGAAGATCTGGCGATGCGCGGGGCAGGGGATGTGATCGGCACCGCGCAATCGGGCCTGCCGCGCTTCCATATCGCAGACCTTGAACGACACGCACCCCAGATGGCCATTGCACAAACAGATGCGCGACGGTTGTTGAATGACGATCCATCGCTGCAATCGCCGCGCGGAAAAGCGGCCAGAGTGCTCCTTTGGTTGATGGAGCAGGACAAAGCTATCCGTTTAATAACAGTGGGTTAGTCAAATATACCCCAAAAATGTTCGCAGATGTTCCTAAAAAGTTCTTTACAACGCATTAATCATATGAGAACAAAACAGCAACAGAACGAAAAGGGAACATCATATGGCACAGGAAATCAAATCGGTCATCGCCCGCTCGCGCGACACGCTGTTGATGGATGCGCTTGGGGTGGTTGCTCTGGCCGTTATGCTGATCGTCGGATTGTCTCTGCCTGGGCTAATCTGACTTGCCTGACGTTTAGGTCCGGTCCGCCCATTGCCCTGTCCCAAGCTGCAATGTGGTATTGACCTGCCTGTCATTGTTCATCGCGGGGGTTTTGCCTCTCCCCGTTGAACAAATGACCGGACCTGATCGTTTATTCCTGCCGCCGCCATCCTGCCCCGGATGTGCGGCGGTTTTTTATACGCTGGCGTGCTGGTGATGCAGCGCGTCAAGCGTAGCATCAAAGGCCAGCATGATGGACGCATGGCGGTTTTTGTAATCTTTGGCCGGTTGCAACACTTCGAGCGCTTCAAATGGGGCAGTTGGGACCGGTCCATCTTCCTTCAACATCGCAAATAGCGCGTCGCGTCCCTCTTGCACCTGCGCCACAGTCAAACCGACGACGTTGGCCCCCACAACGGCGGCTGCCGCCTGTCCCAATGCGCAGGCTTTCACGTCTTGGCCATAGTCCGAAATCACCCCATCGCGCAGATTCACATCTACGGTGACGGTTGATCCACACAGCGGCGCGCGCTTCTTGGCGGTCGCGTCGGGGGTTTCCAAACGGGTGGTGCGCGGCATGTCAGCGGCGAGGGCCAGAATGCGCCCTGAATAGAGCTTGATAAGATCGGTTTCCGCAGACATCGCGTTGCCCTTCGTCAGTGTCCCCCTTAGATAGGGCGCAAGCACAGGCTTGCAAAGGTTTTTGATATGTCTTTTGACCCTTCGACACTGCGATACAATGATGCTGGGCTTATTCCCGTGATCGCACAGGATGCGAATTCTGGCGAAGTTCTGATGTTGGCGTGGATGAATGCCGAAGCAGTGGCCCGCACATTGCACACCCGCAAGGTCACTTATTGGTCCCGGTCGCGTCAGGAATTCTGGGTCAAGGGGGCCACAAGCGGAAATACGCAAGGGCTGGTTGATTTCCGCATAGACTGCGACCGTGATTGCTTGCTGGTGGCCGTCGATCAAAGCGGGCCAGCTTGTCACACCGGGCGCCGGAATTGTTTTTTTACCAGCGTGCAGGATGGTGCAGAGGTTGAGGTCGATTAATCGACCCAACCGATCATGGCTTTGACATCTGCCACCGTAGCGGCTTCGGCCCGATATTTCGCAATCGCTTTTGACTGGTCAATTTTTGCAAGGCGCTTGCCGTCCTCATTCGTGACCAAGCCGTGGTGATAGTAGACCGGTGTCGGATAACCCAACAACTTTTGCAGCAGCACATGCAATGGCGTGAGCGCCTGCAGGTCTTGCCCACGCACGACATGAGTGACTTTCTGCAGGGCATCATCATGCACACAAGCCAAATGGTAGGCCGGATCGCCGGTGTCCTTGCGCTGCAAGATCGGATCGCCAAGCTCTGATATGATTTGTGCTGCGGTCGTAATCACGGTGACCGGAACCCCGTCACTGATCTCAATATAGCTCAGATTGACGCCAATCCGTTCCATCGCCCTGGCCACATTCAGGCGCAGGCCATCCATTTGTTTTGCATCAGCCATGGACCTTTCTCGGCATGTACCGGGATAGACAGGGCCATCGGCACCCTTCGCAGCACCTGCGTCCGTGATCTGGCGTCGCGTGCAGGAACAGGGGTAGATCAACCCACCAACCGCGAGGCGAAGCAGGGTTTGCGCATAGTCAGCCATATGCGCCGATTGCCGCCTGACCGGTCTTGGCCAAGACAGGCCAAGCCATGCGAGATCTTCATATATCGCGTCCTCGTACTCTGGTCGCACACGGGTGCTGTCGGTATCTTCGATCCGCAAGAGAGCCGTGCCATCAAATTGTTCTGCAACATCCCAGACCGTGAGCGCGGAATACGCGTGACCCAGATGCAGCAGCCCGGTGGGCGAAGGTGCGAAACGGGTAATCACGTGTGGCGCAGGATGATGACATCAGAACCCATCCCGACGTCATCCAGATGTGGCCCATGTTCGCGGAAAATCACCTCAGCCAATCCAGCATCGCACACCGCATCAAGCGCGTCCGCATAGCTTTGGTCTGCAAGCGTTGGGTCATTGTAGGACATCGCCAATAACCCATGCTCGGGCATCATATCAATCAAAGGGGCCAGTGTTTCCGGCGGGGCCGCACCAAGGCTGATGACACCGACTGCCACGATCACCGGATAGCTGCCGGCCGCAAATCCCATGTCGGCCGGACTGGCGTGCCACGTCTTGCGGTAAATGCTGCGATCCGCCACTTGATCCAACATCTGCCTGGTGACATCGGTTCCGTCGATGGTTCGAAAACCGACTTTCCGCAAAGCCGCGCCGCCAATCCCCGTACCGCAGCCAAAATCAAGGATTTCGGTATCCAATGCAGCGAATTTGGTCAAGGCCGCCGCCAGCCTGTCGGGGGTTTGATAACCGCGTTCTGTGACTTCCGCATGATAGCGGTCGGCCCAATCGGCATAGACCGCGATCGTCTCGTCCACAGGGCGCGGGGTCCAGAGCGATGGCTGCAAGACGTCTTTCTTATCTGTCATAGAACCAGTCTAGAGCCGCAGATCAGGCCGCGTCCAGTGCGATCTGACCAAGCCAAGCTTGCCAATCAGTCTTTGCGCGATCCGTATAGGCTTTGTAGCGGTCCTTGCGGCCACGCCGCCCGCCTTTGACGCCTTCCAGCGGTGGAAAAAGGCCGAAATTGACGTTCATCGGCTGAAAGGTCTTCGCCTCCGCGCCGCCAGTGATATGCGTCACAAGCGCGCCCACCGCCGTGGTGTTCGGCACAGGGTTGAGCGTCTGACCCGTGAGTTCCGCGACAGCCATCCGACCGGCAAGCAATCCCATTGCCGCACTTTCAACGTAACCTTCGACACCTGTGATCTGGCCCGCTAAGCGAATATTGGGGCGCGAGCGCAAACGCATCTCAGCGTCCAGCAGCGTCGGCGAATTTATAAATGTGTTGCGGTGAACTCCGCCCAAGCGCGCAAATTCAGCATTCTCTAACCCGGGAATTGTTTTGAAAACAGCCTTTTGAGAACCGTATTTCATTTTAGTCTGAAAGCCTACAATGTTAAAAAGTGTGCCAAGCGCGTTGTCACGGCGTAGCTGAACGACGGCGTAGGGCTTGTTCTCGGGGTCATTGGCATTGGTCAGACCCACAGGCTTCATCGGGCCAAAGCGCAATGTTTCGCGGCCGCGTTCAGCCATCACCTCAATCGGCAAACAGCCATCGAAATAGCCCGCGGTTTCGCCTTCCTTGAACTCGGTTTTGTCCGCGGCCAGGAGCGCGTCGATAAACGCCTCATACTGGTCTTTGGTCATTGGACAATTAAGGTAGGCTGTGCGTTCTGCCTCCGTCTCGCCCTTGTCGTATCGCGACTGCATCCATGCGACGTCCATGTTGATCGTCTCGTGATAGACGATGGGGGCGATTGCATCGAAAAACGCCAAAGCCTCGGCGCCGGTTTCTGTTGCGATCGCTTCCGCAAGGTTGCCTGAGGTCAAAGGACCCGTCGCAATGATCCAGTGCCCGTCTTCAGGCAGGGCCGTAATCTCTTCATAAGAAACGGAAATATTTGGGTGCGCCGTCAACGCGGCTGTGACGCTTTGTGCAAATGGGTCTCGATCCACCGCCAAAGCACCACCAGCAGGCAAGCGGTGCTTGTAGGCGGTTTGCATAATCAACCCGTGGGCTTGCATCATTTCCCAATGCAGCAAGCCCACGGCGTTTTGCTCATGATCGTCTGAGCGGAACGAATTTGAACAGACCATTTCGCCAAGATTGCCCGTGCGATGCGCAAAGGTTCCGACCTTCGGGCGCATCTCATGGATCACGACGTTAAGCCCTGCGTTTGCGGCCTGCCAGGCGGCCTCTGATCCGGCCATGCCGCCACCGATGATATTGAGTGTCTGTGTCATGGGGCTGATCTAATGCGACCATATGCAAAAGGAAAGGCCCGCAACATTCGCGGGCCTTTGTTTTATGCGTCTTCCTCGTCGTCTTCGTCGCCCTGGTCGGCGATCCACGCCACGCTGACCACGGTTTCACCTTTACCTGTGTCAAAGACCTTCACACCACCCGCACCGCGCGACCGGAAGGAAATCCCTTCGATCGGCACGCGGATTGATTGTCCGGTGGACGTGACCAGCATGATCTGATCGGACATTTCAACCGGGAAGGAGGTCACGAGCGGGCCGCCGCGCATCGCCTTGTCCATCGCGGCAACACCCATGCCGCCACGTCCGCGCACAGGATAATCATGGCTGGAAGACAGTTTCCCAGACCCCTGCGCCGTGATCGTCAGGATCAGGTTTTCAACGGCTGACATTTCTGCATAGCGTTCGGGGCTGATCGCGCCTGCGACGGTGTCTTCCTCATCATCGACTTCTGCATCATCCGCAAGACCGGCCATCGCGCGGCGCATCTTGAGGTAAGCGGCACGTTCTTCGGCTTCCGCCTTGAAGTGGCGGATGATCGACATTGAAACGACTTTATCATGACCTTGCAGCCTGATCCCGCGCACACCAACAGAACTGCGTGAATTGAAGACACGCACATCGGTGGCAGGGAAGCGGATCGCACGGCCACTGTCGGTGACCAGCATCACATCGTCATCATTGGACGCGATCCGTGCGTTAATCAGCGTGGTATCGGCGTGATCGTCCTCAAACTTCATCGCAATCTTGCCATTGCGCATGACGTTGGTGAAATCCGACAGTTTGTTGCGGCGCACCGTGCCCGCAGAGGTGGCAAAGACAACCTGCAAATCGTCCCACTCCTCTTCCGGGCGGTCCACAGGCATGATCGCGGCGATGGAAACACCTGTCGGGATCGGCAGGATATTGACGATCGCCTTGCCTTTGGCCGTCCGGCTGCCCAGCGGCAGGCGCCAGGTTTTCAGTTTGTAAACCATGCCGTCGGTCGTGAAGAACAAAAGCTGGGTATGCGTATTGGCAACGAAAAGGGTGGTGACCACGTCCTCTTCCTTAGTCGCCATCGAAGACAGACCTTTGCCGCCACGGCGCTGCGCGCGGAAGTCGGTCAAGGCGGTGCGTTTGATGTACCCACCAGAGGTGACTGTGACGACCATGTCTTCTTTTTCGATCAGGTCTTCGTCTTCCATGTCGCCGGACCAATCGACGATCTCAGTGCGGCGCGGGACGGCAAAGAGATTGCGGACCTCATGCAATTCGTCACGGATGATTTGCATGATACGCTCGCGCGAGCCAAGGATTTCAAGGTACTCGCGGATCTTGCCCGCCAATTCCTGCAATTCATCAGTGACTTCCTTGACGCCGATCTGGGTCAGGCGTTGCAGGCGCAATTCCAGAATTGCGCGGGCCTGTGCCTCAGACAGGTTGTAAGTACCATCGTCATTGGCGGGATGGGTCGGATCATCAATCAACTTGATGTATTCCAAAATCGCTTCGGCGGGCCAGCGGCGCGTCATCAGTTTTTCACGAGCAGTCGCTGCATCGGCGGAAGATCGGATTGTCGCAACAACTTCGTCGATATTTGTCACAGCAACAGCCAAACCACACAGCAGATGCGAGCGTTCACGTGCCTTGCGCAATTCAAACGCGGTGCGGCGGGCCACGACCTCTTCGCGGAAGTCAACGAAGGCGGTCAGAAAGGCCCGCAGGGTCAATTGCTCAGGCTTGCCGCCATTCAAAGCGAGCATGTTACAGCCGAAATAGGTTTGCATCGGCGTAAAGCGGAAGAGTTGGTTCAACACGACTTCTGCCGTGGCATCACGCTTCAGCTCGACCACAACGCGGACGCCGTTACGGTCAGATTCGTCTTGGACGTGGGCGATGCCTTCGATTTTCTTGTCGCGGGCAGCTTCCGCGATTTTGTCGATCATCGCGGCTTTATTCACCTGATAGGGAATTTCATTGATAACAATGGCGTAGCGATCCTTGCGGATCTCCTCCACCGCGGTTTTCGCACGCACAATCACCGATCCGCGTCCTTCCAGATACGCTTTGCGCGCACCAGCGCGGCCAAGAATAATCCCGCCTGTGGGGAAATCTGGGGCTGGAATATAGGAAATCAATTCCTCGGACGACAAATCCGGGCTGTCGATCAAAGCGAGGGTCGCATCAACGACTTCGCCAAGGTTATGCGGCGGAATATTGGTTGCCATGCCGACGGCAATGCCGCCCGCGCCGTTCACCAGCATATTGGGGTAGCGCGCGGGCAAAACCGTCGGTTCGCGGTCCTTGCCGTCGTAGTTGTCCTGAAAATCGACGGTGTCTTTGTCGATATCCGCCAATAGATAGACAGCCGGCTGGTCCATGCGCACTTCGGTATAACGATAGGCCGCAGCGCGATCACCATCCATTGAGCCGAAATTGCCCTGACCATCCAAAAGCACCAGCGACATGGAGAAATCCTGCGCCATCCGCACCAGTGCGTCGTAAATAGCGCTGTCACCGTGAGGGTGGTATTTACCCATGGTTTCGGCGACGGGCCGAGAGGATTTCCGGTAGGGCTTGTCGGGCGTGTTGTTGGTGCCGTGCATCGCAAAAAGAATGCGGCGGTGCACCGGTTTGAGACCATCACGCAGGTCCGGAATGGCGCGCGACACGATGACACTCATGGCGTAATCGAGGTAGCTGGTTTTCAACTCATGTTCGATGGTGACAGAGGGGCCATCATATGCGGGGCGCATAGGCGGCATTTCTTCTTCATTTTCAGGTGTTTCTGGAGTATCGTTCACGTTATCCGCCCGGCTTGCCTGCACTGCTATATTTTGTTGATCTTAACATAGCAGACACTTGATATAGCACGCAATGGCGGATGCGCGGTGACCGGCAGACAGTCACCACTCTCCATTTCATCTTGGCCAAAAAAACTCCCGCCGGAGGCTCCGGCGCCTGCTGTTACCGGATGGCATCAGCCGTGTTAACGTGCGCGTCTGAGCATCCCAAAGAGGTCACGTGGGTCGTCTGGATCGGCCACCAGATCAATGTCGATGTAGTAGGGCGTGTTCTGTATCTTTTGGTGCACATACCGCAAGGCACTGAAATCCTCGATTGCAAAGCCGACGCCATCAAAAAGTGTGACCTCGCTGGATGATTGCCGCCCCTTTTGTGCGCCGGTAATGACCTGCCAAAGTTCCGTCACCGGGTGATCCTCTGGCATCTGCTGGATTTCGCCTTCGATGCGCGTCTGCGGCGGGTATTCCACAAACACAGAGGACCGCGCGACAATGTCGCGGTGCAATTCGGTTTTACCGGGGCAGTCGCCGCCGATGGCGTTGATGTGGACGCCCGCACCAACCATGTTATCGGTCAGAATTGTCTGCATGTCCTTATCCGCGGTGGCGACGGTGATAACGTCAGCGCCCTCAATCGCCTGTTCTGGCGTGTCGCATGGGGTGATGTTGAAGCCCAGACCGGACAGGTTGGTCATGCATTTTTCGGTTGCGGCATTGTCGATGTCATAGAGCCGGATATCGTCGATTCCACAGACCGCTTTGATCGCGAGGCATTGGAACTCAGATTGTGCGCCGTTGCCGATCATCGCCATCGTTTTGGCGTCCGGCGACGCGAGATGCCTAGTCGCGACCGCCGACATCGCACCGGTGCGCAGGGCCGTCAGGATCGTCATTTCGCTGAAAAGTGTCGGATAGCCGGTATCGACATCTGCCAAAACACCAAAAGCTGTCACGGTTTGCAGGCCTTCTTTCATGTTTTTGGGGTGGCCGTTTACATATTTGAAACCGTACTGCGTGCCGTCTGATGTCGGCATCAATTCAATCACGCCAACGTCCGAATGGCTGCCAAGCCGCGGCGTTTTGTCAAAGAGTTCCCAACGGGCGAAGTCAACTTCGATTTCGCGGGCAAGATCGGCCAGAAACGTCTCGATCCCGATGTGGTGGACAAGCCGCATCATGTTATCGACGCTAACGAATGGCACCATCGCCAGTTTTGATGCTTTCAGGCTCATGATTTATCTCTTGTTGGACGGTCAAAGATGCGACGACCAAGCAGTGAGGCGGTCAGCTCAACCATCAGGTTTGCTGTTTTCCCACGGTCATCCAGAAACGGGTTCAATTCCACAAGATCGAGCGATGTGACAAGCCCGCTATCGGACAGCATTTCCATCACCAGATGCCCCTCGCGGACAGTTGCGCCACCGGGCACAGTGGTGCCGACGGCTGGGGCGATGGATGGATCCAGAAAATCGACATCCAAGGACACATGCAGCATCCCGTCTTCAGCCGCGACGCGGTTGAGGAAGGCCTGCAGCGGCGCGCTGATGCCTTCTTCGTCAATGCGGCGCATATCGACGAGGGTCACATCGCCATCTGACAAAATCGCCCGCTCTGCGGCGTCAACGGAGCGCAGCCCAACCATGCAGATGTTGCGGCTTTCGACAATCGCGGGCAGGGGTGGATAGGCCTCAAAACCCGGGCGGCCTGTGACGTAACCTACGGGTGTGCCGTGCAAATTGCCGCTGTCGGTTGTTTCGGGCGTGTGGATATCGCTATGGGCATCGAGCCAGAGTGCGAAGAACGGACGGCCTTCGGATTGCGCATGTGCGGCCATGCCTGCCACGGTGCCAGCCGCCAGCGCATGATCGCCGCCCAGGAAGATCGGCATCCCTTTGGGCGCTGCCTGCTGTGCGGCCGACATCAAAGTATGAGTCCAGCCGACGTTTTCGGCCAATGCATGGACCAGCGGATTTTGCGGGGCAGGCACCGTGACCGCTTTCGGGGTCAGGTTGCCGATATCTGCGACGGTGTGGCCAAGCTCGGCAATCGCCTCGGCGATGCCGGCGGTCCGGTAGGCGTCTGGCCCCATAAGGCAGCCGCGGCGTCTTTTGCCGCAGTCCACAGGTGCGCCGACAAGGATGCAATGTTTTTGTGTCATGCGTTGAGTGTTACGCAAAACAAGGGGTGGGATAAGCCTTCAAATTGTGCAAAGTGGTGGCATACTTGTCATAATGGGCAGACAGAATGGACAAACTGGACGGAGACCTCATCGCGTCGCTCAAGCGCAACGGGCGGGCATCATTGTCGGAGCTTGCCGCCGAGCTTGGAATCACGCGTAGCACCGTGCGCGTGCGCCTTGATCGTCTGGTGCAGGGGGGTGAAATCGCGGGATTCACCGTGCTGACCCGCTCTGATGTGCGCCCTGATGCGGTACGCGGGTTGATGATGCTTGCGATTGCCGGGCGGGGTGCTGAAAAGACCATGAAACAGTTGCAGCGTATGCCGCAGGTGCAGGCGGTCCATTCCACCAACGGGACCTGGGATCTGGTCGCTGAAATCGGCACCCAGACACTGGAACAGTTCGACGAAATACTCTTCGCGATCCGGCGGCTGGAGGGGGTTACGCGATCAGAGACGAACCTGCTTTTGTCTACGCGTCGTTAGCACGGATGGCCATGATCCAGCCGATGACCAAGACCGCGGACGCACCTGCGTTCCAGCTTGCCATCGACAGCGAAAACAGCTCCCAGGTCACCTGATCGCAGAGCACGATATTGGGGCCTGTGATCGTCAAAAGGTCGGCCCCACTCAGGCCGTCCAGACTGCCGCCGCCGGTGCATGTGCTTGGTCCTTCCCAAAAGTCACGTTCAACGCCGGTGTGATAGACACCGATGCCCGCAGTCGTCGCAGCGGCCAAGGCACCCAGAGCTGGCAAGACACGACCCCCCAATTTCCACGCCAAAACCCCGATTACGATCGCCGCAAAATGTGGCCAACGCTGCCATAGGCATATCGCGCAGGGTGGGTACCCCAAGGCCTGAAACAGATAGGCACCGGCCAAAAGCGCGGCCGACCCGCCCGCTGATACGGCGACATAAAATGGACGTGTCATAGGAACCCCAACGCTGCAAAACCCAAGATCAACAAAGCACAAAACACGATGAAAACAAGTCCCAGGCGACGTTCAATGAAGTCCCGGATTGGGGCGCCGAATCTCCACAAGAGCGCGGCCACAAGAAAGAATCGCAAAGCCCGGGCAAAGATGGAGGAGACGATGAAAACGCCCAACGGCAGCCCCGTCACCCCTGATGCGATTGTAATCACCTTGAACGGCAGAAACGTCACGCCCGCAACCACCACCGCCCACGCGCCGTAGGCGTTAAACACGGCAGCCATTTCGGCGAAGCTGGCCCCCTTGCCGTAGAATTCGAGGATCGGCTGGCCAACAGTCTCCATCAGGGCGGCACCGATGTAATAGCCAAACAACCCGCCCGCGACCGATGCGACCGTTGCCACTGTCGCGATTACAAAGGCGCGTGATGGCCGCGCGATAATCATGGGAATCATCAAGACATCCGGCGGGATCGGAAAGAAGGAAGATTCCACGAACGCCACAATCGCCAGCGCCCAAAGCGCATTTGGCGATTGCGCCAGAGAGATTGTCCAATTGTAAAGCGCGCGCAGCATCTGTGGTGAGTTCCCTTTTTGGCCTTAGGCCATGCGCGGTGTTGCGGGTCAAGTCCGGGCATTCATCAATTGGGCTCAAAACCCGATTGACGCCACCAAATCAGCGCTTTAATGGAAGTGTCTGTGGCCGATGTGGCGGAATGGTAGACGCAGGGGATTCAAAATCCCCCGATAGCAATATCGTGAGAGTTCGAGTCTCTCCATCGGCACCACAAACACCCGCGATGAGAACTAGATGTTGTGATGTACGCGTGAATTCTGTAGGAAAAGCTCAACATTTGGTCAGTTATACCCGCTATAGGCGAATGACGTAGGGTTTCTGCACACGTATAGTGCCTTATCAGTTGAAACATGCTGACTATGAAATTAGACGGTTGAATTATGCAAGATGCGCGCAGGTGCGCTGTGCAAGTGCCGCATTGGGTTTGTTTTGTGGGCCATTGTTTCGGTCCAAAACGGGGGAGAGGAAAGCATGGTAAGCGGCTTTCTTATTGTAGGCCTTTGAGGCACGACGCTTTGTCGGGATTGAAGCAGGCGATTGACCGGCTTGATCTGTGTCCCCGTGACCTCAGTTCATTTGATATTGATGTTGAAAACCTCGCGGCCAGCATACTGCGTTTTTCGGACCAGAGCGCGTTGCAGGTCGCACAGATCGAACAGCTGATCCCGTGTTTTACGTCCGGCGCCATTATCGCAACTCCACGCGGGGGTGTCCCTGTCGAAACGCTCCAATCGGGCGATCGTGTGATTACCCGTGACAACGGCATTCAAACGCTCACTTGGGTCGGAAAAAAGCGGCTCGACCATGTGCAGCTGCAAGCGCTCGCCGCATTGCGACCGATCCATATTGCTGCTGGCGCATTAGGCAATAACCGCCCTGAAACCGACATGCTTGTGTCGCCAGCGCACCGAATGCTGATCGTGTCTGACCTTGCACGCCTGCATTTTGGTCAGGCCGAAGTGCTTGTCGCGGCGAAGGATCTTTGCGATCTGCCCGGCGTCTCTGTGTCGGAGCAACCCTATGTGACCTATTACCATTTCATGTGCGAAAACCATGAATTGGTCTTGGGCGATGGCGCATGGAGCGAAAGCTTTCAGCCCGGTGATTTCTCGATTAAGGGGCTTGATGCGGCCCAACGCGAGGAGTTGTTTGCGCTCTTCCCTGCGCTTGAAACCAAGTCGGGTACCAAAGCCTATCAGGCGGCTCGCGCAACGATCAGCCGGCAGGAAGCGCGGATGTTTTTCAGTGGGAAATAGCCCGCCACGCGGCCCAATCCTCAGGTGTGTCCAGATCAAAACGCGCCCGATTGCCCTTTAATGGGACAAGCACCGTCTGCGTTGCATTCTGCGCAATGATCGGTGTCGCGCCATCATCACCGTTCAGGGTCTCAAATGTGGGGCGCAATCGCGCGTCAAAAATCACTGGATGACCGGGCTGACCGGCTTGCGTCGTCGCACGCCAGATCATCGCATCGGGTTGGTCGCGTCGTGCGTTTATGAGGTCCAACAGGTCTTCTGTTTCCAGCGCCACCAAATCTGCCAACATCACCATGAACGCATCGCAGCCGGGCAGTTGTTGCAAAGCGCCGCGCAGGCTGTGTGACAGTCCCTTTATCGCTTCGGGCACGGTCAAGACGGCGACGTCGAGGTCTGCAATTGCGATTTGCCGTGCGCTTGCACCTGTTGGAAGCGCTACAAAGACGGGCGCGCCCGTGGCTGCGGCCATCTTGACCTGTCGTCGCAAGAGCGGCTCTCCGTTCGCGTCTTCCAGCATTTTGTCGGCCCCGCGCATCCGCGTTGACTGACCTGCCGCCATGATCAGGATCGGGATCATCCGCGCATCACAGCGCCATCTGGATCAAAGAGCGGTGTGACAATCCGCCTGGCCCTGCGCAATTGGCCCATGATTTCGATCTCTACTTCCATGTCATCGGACCCCATATCACGCGGTACCAAGGCCAGCGCAATCGATTTGCCCGTGTGGTGTGAAAAACCGCCCGAGGTGCAGAAGCCCTTTACCTCTCCGTTGATGAACACCGGCTCATAGGCCACCACATCGGCATCATCTGCATCGACCTCAAACGCGACCGACATGCGGGCGGGGGGATTGGCCCGCTCTGCTTCGGCTGCGGCCCGGCCGATGAAATCGGTGTTCTTTTTGAAGCTGATAAAGCGGTCCATGCCGGTTTCGGCGGCGGTGTAATCGGGCGAGAATTCCGACAACCAAGAGCCAAAGAACTTGTCCAGCCGCAGCGACATCATTGCGCGCATCCCAAATGGGGTGATCCCCATCGGTTGTCCTGCGGTCCAAAGTGTCCACCAGAGTTGGCGCTGATCCATCGGATCGCAGTAAATTTCATACCCCAGATCGCCGGTATAGCTGACACGTTGCACAATGCAGGCCACTTGGCCGACGGTCATCTGTCGCACATCCATGAAATTCATGGCTGTCACATCGTCGCGCGTACAAGCCGCCAAAAGATCACGCGCGCGCGGGCCTGCGATCTGAAAACCGGTGCGGCGGTCCGAGATGTTTTCGACGGCCATGTCACCCGACAGGTTTTGCAGGAACCAGCGGTGGTGAATGTTCTGTGCGCCATAGCTGGCCGTGATCTGAAATTCGGTTTCCGACAGGCAAGACACGGTGAAATCGCCCCAAAGCCGTCCCTTGGGCGACAGCATCGGTGTCAAAGACATACGCCCCGGTTGCGGGATGCGTCCTGCCATGATCCGGTCCAGCCACGTGCGCGCGCCGGACCCTGTGATGCTGAATTTACCGAAGTTCTGGACCTCGTTGATGCCCACACCAGCGCGCACGGCTTTCACCTCGCGCGCGGTGGCTGCAAATGCGTCAGAGCGGCGGAAGGTGGGTGTTTCAAAGTCTGGCTCGCCGTCTTGGGCAAAGTAATTGGCGACCTCAAGCCCGAATTGATGCCCCCAGACCGCCCCAAGATCACTGAAAATATCATACATCGGCGTCGTACGATGCGGACGTGCTGCGGGCAATTCTTCGTTGGGATAACTGACCGAGAAACGGCGCTGGTAGTTTTCAATCACCTTGGGCCGCGTGTAACCGGGGGTGATCCAATTGCCGTAACGCCCGATATCCATCGCCGTGACATCACGTTCACATTCGCCTTCAACCATCCATTGCGCCAGCATCAGGCCGACGCCACCACCTTGGCTGAAGCCTGCCATCACGCCGCAAGCAGACCAGTAATTCCGCAGACCCGGCACCGGCCCCACAAGAGGGTTGCCATCAGGTGCAAAGGTGAAGGGGCCGTGGATCAGCGATTTGACGCCCGCGCGTTCCAGTACCGGAAAACGGCGATAGGCGAAATCAATCGAATCCGCAATTTTATCAAGGTTATCAGGCAATAGTTCATGCCCGAAATCCCATGGTGTGCCGTCCACGGCCCAAGGTGCGCAGGTTTGCTCATAAAAGCCGATGCAAAGCCCACGCCCTTCTTGGCGCAGATAGCTTTCGCCAGCGGGATCCATCACATGGGGGTGTTCTGTGTCACGTTCAAAGATTTCTGGCAGATCGTCGGTGACGATATATTGGTGCTCCATCGGGTGCAGGGGGACGTAGGTTCCCGCCATAGCAGCCACCTCACGCGCCCAGAGACCCGCAGCATTCACCACGTGTTCTGCATGGATGGTGCCCTTGTCGGTGACCACATCCCATGTCCCGTCAGGGCGCGGATTGGTCGCGACGACCTTGGTGTGCAATTCAATCGTCGCGCCACCCATCCGCGCGGCCTTCGCATAGGCGTGCGTCGTGCCGGATGGGTCAAGGTGCCCGTCAAGCGGGTCATAAAGCCCACCCACAATCCCATCAAGGTTTGTAATCGGAGCGATCTTGGCGATGTCTTCGGGGCCAACAATTTCGGTTTCTAGCCCCATGTAGCGGTGCTTGGCCCGTTCTGCGACAAGCATATCAAAGCGGTCCTGATTGTCTGCCAACGTGACCCCGCCCACATGGTGCAGGCCACAGGACATGCCCGTGATCGCTTCCAACTCGCGGTAAAGCTTGATCGTATAGCCCTGCAAAGCGGCCATGTTGGTGTCGCCATTAAGCGTGTGAAACCCGCCCGCCGCATGCCAAGTAGACCCAGATGTCAGCTCCGAACGTTCCAGCAGCATCACGTCAGTCCAGCCAAGCTTTGTCAGATGATAAAGTACTGAGGCGCCAACGACGCCACCGCCGATAATGACCGCTTGGGTGGTGGTTTTCATGGGGCCGTTCTCCTGTTTGTTATCGGCACTATGCCCAGCGAAATTTGCAGCGCGGTTCAGAAAACGACATCTGGTGTCGGTGAATGGCTATCGTTCGCACCCCGCTTTGCAGACGCTAGAGATGTCATCAAACGAAAGGTTTGCCAGATGCGTACTCATGCCCAAGCCGTCGTCATCGGGGGCGGTGTTATTGGCTGTTCGATCCTGTATCATCTGGCAAAACTGGGATGGAGCGATGTCGTGTTGCTCGAACGTGACGAGTTGACGTCTGGATCCACTTGGCACGCGGCCGCCAATATTCACGGGCTGCATGACAGCACCAACATCAGCCGTATCCAGCATTATACGATGAATCTGTATAACGCTTTGGAGGAAGAAACCGGCCAATCCTGCGGTGTGTTCCAGCCTGGGTCGCTGTATCTGGCGCAAACTGAGGAACGCGAACATCAGCTACATCTACAGGCGGCAAAGGCCAAATTTTACGGGATGAACTTCCACGAAGTGGACCGTACAGAGGCAGAACGCTTGCATCCATTGGTCAATTACGATGGCGTCCGCTGCATCATGTTTGAGCCCGATGGCGGCAATGTGGACCCATCAGGTGTGACGAACGCCTATGCGATTGGCGCGCGCAAGATGGGCGCGGAAATCCACCGTTTTACGCCTGTGACTGCGACCGTGCCGCAACCGGATGGCACTTGGATCGTTGAGACGCCAAATGGCAACATCCGTACCGAATGGGTTATCAACGCCGCCGGTCTTTGGGGGCGGGAGGTGGCAAAACTGGCGGGGATTTCATTGCCGCTTTTGCCGACGGAACATCAGTATTTTGTCACCGACACAATCCCCCAGATCGCTGCCATGGATCGCCGCTTGCCATCAG